>CAZPFD010000138.1:0-10127 GCA_964585725.1 uncultured Ectothiorhodospiraceae bacterium
CCTGCCGCTTGGCGTAGTTGACCGTGATACGGCGCTGGCCACGCTCGACGAACACCACGAACGCCGTCACCGCGAGCACCAGCGCCAGCAGCAGGATGACGGTCAGTGCGTGCAGCTCCCCGGTGCGCGCGAGCTCCAGGGTCCCTCCGACCGCCGAGGGAAGGCCCGCCACGATGCCGGCGAAGATGATGAGCGAGATGCCGTTGCCGATGCCCCGCTCAGTGACCTGCTCTCCCAGCCACATCAGAAACACGGTCCCGGTCACCAGCGTGATCACGGTCGTGACGCGGAAGGCCATGCCCGGGTCGATGACCACCGGCATTCCGCCGGCTTGCTGGCTCTCGAGCGCGATGGCCACCCCCAGAGCCTGGAACGTGGCGAGCAGGACCGTGCCGTAGCGCGTGTACTGGTTGATCTTGCGCCGGCCCTGCTCGCCTTCCTTCTTGAGCTGCTCCAGCTTCGGATGCACGGCGCTCAGAAGCTGAATGATGATGGCCGACGAGATGTAGGGCATGATCCCGATGGCGAACACGGAGAAGCGGCCGAGCGCACCGCCCGAGAACATGTTGAACATGTCCAGGATGGTGCCTCGCTGCTGCTCGAACAGAATGTCGAGCGCTGCCGCGTTGATGCCGGGCACCGGGATGAAGGAACCGACGCGGAATACGAGCAGCGCACCCAGCACGAAGAGCAGGCGCTGCTTGAGCTCGGTCGTCGTCCCGCCGCCCTTGGCCGGTGCGCGGGAGCCTTTTGCACCACGGGTTGCCATCTAAGCCTCGGCTCAGTCCTCCACGCGCCCGCCGGCCGCCTCGATGGCTGCACGCGCACCGCGTGTGACGGCGAGACCGCGCACCACGACCGGCTTGTTCAGCGTACCCTTGAGGATGATCTTCGCGCGGCGCACCTGCGGGCCCACCAGCCGGGCCTCGCGCAGAGCCGCCAGATCGATGGGATCCTCGGTCAGCCGACCGAGGGCCTCGAGCCGCACCTCCGCGCCGAACCGTGCCTTGCGCGAACGAAAGCCGAACTTGGGCAGCCGCCGCTGCAGGGGCATCTGTCCGCCCTCGAAGCCGGCCGCCTTGCCGCCGCCGCTGCGAGCGCCCTGGCCCTTGGTGCCGCGGCCGGCCGTGGTGCCATGACCCGAGGCGTTGCCGCGGCCGACGCGCTTGCGCGTCCGCTTGCTGCCGGGAGCGGGTGCCAGAGTGTTCAGACGCATCGTTTCAGGCCTCCTCGACCCTGAGCATATAGGCGACCTTGTCGACCATGCCCCGGGTGCACGCCGTGTCTTCGACCTCCACCGTCTGGTGAAGGCGCCGCAGGCCGAGTCCTCGTACACAGGCCTTGTGGGCGGCAAGGCGCCCGTGCACACTGCGCACGAGCGTGACCCGCAACCTGCCCTTGGCGTCCCCGCTCTTACTCCGCTTTGCCATCGATCAACCTCTGAGCTCCTCCAGCGTCTTGCCGCGTTTGGCGGCGATGGCCTGGGGCTCGGAGATGTCGCCCAGCCCCTTGAGCGTCGCGCGCACCACGTTGATCGGGTTGTTCGAGCCCAGAGACTTGGCCAGCACATCGCGCACCCCGAGCACCTCGAACACCGCGCGCATGGGGCCACCGGCGATGATCCCCGTTCCCTCGGAGGCCGGCTGCATGTAAACCTTCGCGGCGCCGTGGCGCGCCGTGATCGCGTGCTGGAGCGTGTGCTCGCGCAGGGCCACGCTGACCATGTTCTTGCGGGCATTCTCCATCGCCTTCTGGATGGCGGCGGGCACTTCCCGCGCCTTGCCCCGCCCGAGGCCGACGCGACCCTTGCCGTCGCCGACCACCGTCAACGCGGAGAATCCGAACTGACGCCCCCCTTTGACCACCTTGGCGACGCGGTTGACGCTGACCAGCTTCTCGAGAAGCTCGTCATCGCTCTTGCCTGACTGATATTGCGCCATATGCCCTACCCGTGAATCGTGAATCGTGATTCGTAACCCGTGGTTCGTGACCGCGCTGCCAATCACGAATCACCGCGACGCACATGCGTCGCTAGAATTCCAGGCCGCCTTCCCGTGCCGCCTCGGCCAGCGCCTTCACCCGCCCGTGATACCTGAAGCCGGACCGGTCGAAGGCGACCCGCTTGATGCCGGCGGCCTGCGCGCGCTCGGCGATAGCCTTCCCCACCGCCGAGGCCGCCGTCACATTGCCGCCATTGCCAACCTCCTTCCTGAGCGCCTGCTCGACCGTGGAGGCGCTGGCGAGGACCCGATCGCCGGCGGGCCCGATCACCTGTGCGTACGTGTGCCGCGGCGTGCGGTGAACGCACAGACGATAAGCGCCCAGCTCTCTGAGCTTGGCTCGCGTTCGGCGCGCCCGGCGCGCCCGTGCCTGCTTCTTGCCCTTCATCGCCCTACTTCTTCTTCGCCTCTTTGCGAACCAGCATCTCTTTGGCGTATCGCACACCCTTGCCCTTGTAGGGCTCCGGTGGCCGCAACCCGCGGATGACCGCCGCGACCTGGCCCACGCGCTGCTTATCTATCCCCTTGACCACTATCTCGGTCTGCGAGGGGGTTTCGATGCTTACATCCTCCGGCACGTCGAAGTCGATGGGGTGCGAGTATCCGAGCGTCAGATTCAACACCTGCCCCTTCATCTGGGCACGATACCCGACGCCCATGAGCTCCAACCGGCGCTCGAAGCCCTGACTCACGCCCGTGACCATGTTATTCAGAAGGGCCCTGGTGGTCGCAGCCTGCGCCATCGCCTCCGCGCCATCGCGGCGCGGTGCGCAGCGTACCGTGCTGTCCTCCTGCGTCACCTCCACGAAGTCGTGCACGCGATACTGCAACGTCCCCTTGGGACCGCTCACGTTGACCGCCTGCCCGTCGACGTCGACGGTCACGCCCGATGGGACCCTGACTGGTGCTCTCGCTATACGGGACATCTCGATACCGTCAAGATACAGTGCAGATGACCTCGCCGCCGTGACCCGCCGCGCGCGCCTCTTTGTCCGTCATGACCCCGCGGGAGGTGGAAATCACGGCGATCCCCAACCCGCCCATGACCGTCGGAAGCTCGTCTTTACCCCGGTATACGCGCAGGCCCGGGCGGCTCACCCTTTGCATGGAGTCGATGACCGGCTTGCCCTCGAAGTACTTGAGGACGATGGAGAGCTCGGTCTTGCTGCCGGCCGCCTCCACCGTATAGTCCTTGATGTACCCTTCGCGCTTCAGCACATCCGCCAGCCCCGCCTTCTGCTTGGAGGACGGCATGACCACCCGTACCTTGCCCACGCTCTGGGCATTGCGGATCCGAGTCAGCATATCGGCGATGGGATCCTGTGAGCTCATCGGTTCGCGTTCTCCATGAAAGCCGGTGCTTCCACCGGCCACTCGCGGGCAAGCCCGCTGCTACAATCTTTCGATCTCACCAGCTGCCCTTGACCAGGCCCGGGACATCGCCCCGCATCGCCGCCTCTCGCAGCTTGTTGCGAGCCAGCCCGAACTTCCTGTAGTAGCCGTGCGGTCGCCCCGTCGCCCGACACCTGTTACGCAGCCTCACCGGGCTCGAATTGCGCGGCAACTTCTGCAGCTTCTTCTGCAGATCTTCGCGCTCGTCCGGCGTCAGTTCGGGCTGCTTGAGCCGGGCCTTCAGCGCCGCCCGCTTCGCCGCGTACTTCTTGACCAGCCGAGCGCGCTTCGCCTCCCGATTGATGGTCGCCTGTTTGGCCATGAAAGCCGTGCCTCTAGTTCGCTCGGAACGGAAATTGAAACGCCGTCAGAAGCGCCCGCCCTTCCTCGTCCGTACGGGCGCTCGTGGTGATGGTGACGTCCAGTCCGCGAATCGCATCGATCTTGTCGTAGTCAATCTCGGGAAAGATGATCTGCTCGCGAACGCCGAGGCTGTAGTTGCCCCGGCCGTCGAAAGCCCTCGGGCTGAAGCCGCGAAAATCGCGGATACGCGGAATAGCCACGTGGATCAATCGATCCAGAAACTCGAACATGCGCGCGCGGCGCAAGGTCACCTTGCAGCCGATAGGCCAGCTCTCCCGGATCTTGAAACCCGCCACGGACTTGCGGGCACGCGTGATGACCGGCTTCTGGCCGCTGATACGGGTCAGGTCCGCCATCGCGCTGTCCAGTATCTTTCTGTCGCCGACAGCCTCGCCGACCCCCATGTTCAGCGTGATCTTCACGAGCCGCGGCACTGCCATGGGGGTCTTGTAATCAAACTGCTCGGTGAGCTGTTTGACGACTGTATTCCGGTAATGTTCCTGTAGCCTCGACATGATCCGAACCATCATGGAAACGGCTTTGGTCGCGAATGATTCGCGAGCAAGCTCGCTCCTACACTAGACATCCACCACTTCGCCGTTCGATTTGAAGTACCTGACCTTCCGGCCGTCCTCGAGGAACTTGAAGCCGACGCGATCCCCCTTTCCCGCCGTCGGGTTGTAGAGGGCGACGTTGGACAGGTCCACCGGCATCTCCTTCTCGACGATGCCGCCCGAGACGCCGCGCTGTGGATTGGGTTTGGTGTGGCGCTTCACCACGTTCACGCCCTCGACGACGACTTGATCCGCGGCCAGCACGCGCAGCACGGTGCCCCGCTTTCCCTTGTCCTTGCCCGCGCGGACGATCACCTCGTCGCCCTTGCGTATCTTGCGTGTCGTCATGTTCCTACAGCACCTCCGGCGCCAGAGATACTATCTTCATGAACTTCTCCGTGCGCAGCTCCCGCGTCACCGGACCGAATATTCTGGTCCCGATGGGCTGCAGCTGATTGGTGAGCAGCACGGCAGCGTTGCGGTCGAAGCGTATCGCGGACCCATCGGGCCTGCGAACTCCCTTTGCGGTGCGGACCACCACGGCGTTGTAAACCTCGCCCTTCTTGACCTTGCCGCGCGGAATGGCCTCCTTCACGGTCACCTTGATCACGTCCCCGATGTTGGCATAGCGGCGCCGCGAGCCGCCCAGCACCTTGATACACATCAATCGCCGAGCGCCGCTGTTATCCGCCGCCTCCAACACCGTGTGTGCCTGTATCATGGTTCGTCTCCCGCACCGCTTACCGACCGGCCCGCCGGCGATGCCGGCGGCTCATCGGGCGCGCTCCAGCACCTCTTGCACTCGCCACGATTTGGTCTTCGAGATCGGGCGGCATTCCTCGATACTCACTTTGTCCCCGACTCTGCACGAGTTCTCCTCGTCGTGCGCGTGCAGCTTCGTCGAACGCCGAATGTACTTCTTGTACAGCGGATGCTTCAGCGTACGCTCGACCCGTACCGTGATGGTCTTGTCCATCTTGTCGCTGATCACGCGGCCGATCAGGATGCGCAGCCGCTTGCTGTTCTCACTCATGTCGCCTGTCGCTCCCGGCGCTCGTTCAATATCGTCTTTACCCGCGCGATGTCGCGCCGCACGCGCTTGATCTGGCTCGGTCGCGAAAGCTGACCCGTGCCCTTCTGCATGCGCAGATTGAAAGCTTCGCGATGCAGATCGAGCAGCTCCTTACGAAGCTCCTCCATCGATCTCTTTCGCAGCTCTGACGCCTTCATCGTCAAGTCATGCTCCGTGTGACGAACGCCGCCCTGACGGGGAGCTTGGACGCCGCGAGCCGTAGTGCTTCGCGAGCGACCGCCTCATCGGCACCTTCCATCTCGTAAATCACCCGTCCCGGCTTGATGATCGCCACCCAGTACTCCACGTTGCCTTTCCCCTTGCCCTGGCGTACCTCGAGGGGCTTCTTGGTCACGGGCTTGTCGGGAAAGACGCGAATCCAGATGCGCGCGCCGCGTTTCACGTGGCGCGTGATAGCACGTCGACCTGCCTCGATCTGTCGAGCCGTCAGGCGCCCGCGGTCGGTGGCCATCAGCCCGTACTCGCCGAAGCTGACCCTGCTTCCTCTCGTAGCGAGGCCGCGGTTGCGGCCCTTTTGCTGCTTGCGGTATTTGGTACGCTTCGGTTGCAACATCTCTCACGCTTCTCCTAGGACGTGGCTCCCGCCTGCGCGCCCTCCTCGGCGCTCTCGCCGTCGCCCGCGGGGGCGAAGATCTCACCCTTGAAGATCCACACTTTCACCCCGATGACGCCGTAGGTCGTGTGGGCTTCCGCCAGTCCGTAATCGATGTCGGCGCGCAGCGTATGCAGGGGTACGCGCCCTTCGCGGTACCATTCAGTGCGCGCAATCTCCGCTCCGTTCAAGCGGCCCGCCACCTGAACCTTGATGCCTTGAGCGCCCAGGCGCATCGCGTTCGTGACCGCCCGCTTCATCGCGCGCCGGAACATGATGCGGCGCTCGAGCTGATTCGCGATGCTCTCGGCGACGAGGTAGGCGTCGAGCTCCGGCTTTCTGATCTCCTCGACCGCGATGTGCACCGGCACGCCCATCATTGCGGAGACTTCCCGGCGCAAGGTCTCGATATCCTCGCCCTTCTTGCCGATGACAATCCCCGGGCGCGCGGTGTGGATGACGATGCGCGCGTTCTTCGCCGGCCGACGGATCTCGATCCGACTCACCGATGCATGCGCAAGCTTCTTGCGCAGGTATTCACGCACGGCCAAATCGGTGTTCAGATTACCCGCGTACTCCTTGGTATCGGCGTACCACACGGAGTTCCAATCCTTCACGATACCCAGGCGAATGCCCACCGGATGTACTTTCTGGCCCATGGTTTACTTGTCCGATACGGTTACCGTTACATGGCTGGTCGGCTTCAGGATGCGGCCGACCCGACCCCGTGCGCGCGGGCGCCAGCGCCTCAATCCGGGGCCCTGGTCGACACACACGGCGGATACCCGAAGCTCGTCGATATCCGCACCCTCGTTGTGCTCAGCGTTCGCGATGGCCGACTCCAACACTTTCTTGAGAACGCGCGCAGCCTTCTTATCGCTGAACGTCAACACGTTGACGGCAGC
The DNA here is from genome assembly GCA_964585725.1 of uncultured Ectothiorhodospiraceae bacterium. Taxonomy (GTDB): domain Bacteria; phylum Pseudomonadota; class Gammaproteobacteria; order HK1; family HK1; genus CAZPFD01. The sequence goes on from CAZPFD010000138.1 coordinate 6,900, forward strand.
CTCGACGCGTAGCCCGCGGATTTGATCCGCCACCAGCCGCGCTTTCTGCGCAGAGAGCCGTGTGAATCGAAGTCTGGCCGTCGCTTCCATCACAGCCTGCCTATTTCTTGACCTTGCGGTCCCCTGAGTGCCCCTTGAACGTGCGGGTCGGCGCGAATTCCCCGAGCTTGTGGCCCACCATATTCTCGGAGATGAGGATGGGCACATGCTGGCGGCCGTTGTGTATGGCGATGGTAAGACCCACCATCTCCGGCACGACCATGGAACGCCGGGACCATGTCTTGATGGGCCGCTTGCTCTTGGACGCCTGCGCCCCCTTCACCTTCTCGGCGAGGTGGACGTCCACGAACGGACCCTTGCTTACGGAACGCGGCATGATTCTCGGTCTCCCGTTCTGCGCCGTCTGTCAACCTCTGCGGCGGCGCACGATGGCGCCCTGCGTCCGCTTGTTGTGCCGTGTCTTGTGGCCCTTCGTGGGCCGCCCCCACGGGCTCACGGGGTGACGGCCGCCCGATGTCCGTCCCTCGCCTCCGCCGTGCGGGTGGTCCACGGGGTTCATGGCCACGCCTCGCACCGTCGGGCGTGTGCCCCGCCAGCGGGCAGCTCCCGCCTTTCCGAGCGAGCGCAGCACGTGCTCCGTATTCCCGACCTCGCCCACGGTCGCTCGGCAGTCCACGGACACCCGCCGCAGCTCACCCGAGCGCAGGCGCAACGTGGCGAACGCACCCTCCCGGGCCACCACCTGCACGCTTGCACCGGCGGCGCGTGCGATCTGGGCGCCCGCCCCCGGTTTCATCTCCACGCAATGCACCGTGGTACCCACCGGGATGTTACGGATAGGCAGGCAGTTGCCGGCCTTGATCGGCGCCGTCGGCCCCGACATCAGGCGCTCGTCGGCTTTAAGACCCTTGGGCGCCACGATGTAACGGCGCTCTCCGTCCGCATACAGAAGCAGGGCGATGTGCGCACTGCGGTTCGGGTCGTACTCGATGCGCTCTACCCGCGCCGGGACCCCGTCCTTGTCCCGCTTGAAATCGATGAGGCGATAGCGCTTCTTGTGGCCGCCGCCCCGGTGACGCGTGGTGATGCGCCCGTAGTCGTTGCGCCCGCCCGTACGCGCCTTCTTCTCCACGAGAGGTGCGAAAGGCTCGCCTTTGTGCAGTTCCTTCGCACGCACCCTCGTCTGGAAGCGACGTCCGGGTGATGTCGGTTTCGTTTTGACAAGCGCCATCGATGATACCCTGTATCAGTCGCCGCCCATGAAATCGATGTCATGGCCCGGCTTGAGCTTGACGTACGCCTTCTTCCAATCGCTGCGCCGCCCCGTGACCCGCCCAAAGGCCTTGCGCTTACCGCGCAGATTGAGCACCTGAACGCGCTCGACCTGAACGTTGAACAATTGCTCCACCGCTTTCTTGATCTCGGGTTTGGTGGCATCGCGCCTCACCTTGAAGACGACCTGCCGGTTGAGATCCGCAACCCGCGTCCCCTTCTCCGAGACGTGCGGCGCGAGCAGGACTCTCATGAGACGCTCCTGATTCATGCCAGTCGCTCCTCGAGCAGCCGCAGCGCCGGCACCGACATCAACACGGCCCCGTACCCGACGAGGCTCACCGGATCGAGCTCATGCACCTCGCGTACATCCACGCGGTGCAGATTGCGCGCCGCCAGCGCCAGATTCTCGTCCGCCTTCTCGGTCACGATGAGCGCCTCGCTCAGCCCCATCTTCGCCAGCTTGCCCGCCAGCTCCCGCGTCTTGGGCGCGGAGACGGCAATCTCCTCGACGACGACCAGCCGCTCCTGCCGCACCAGCTCGGAGAGTATCGAGCGCAGCGCCGCCCGATACATCTTGCGGTTGACCTTCTGCGAGTGGTCGGTCGGCCGCGCGGCGAAGGTGACACCGCCGCCCCGCCACAGCGGACTGCGGATGCTGCCCGCACGCGCACGGCCCGTGCCCTTCTGGCGCCAGGGCTTGGTCCCGCCGCCACTCACCGCCGCGCGGTTCTTCTGGGCGCGCGTGCCCGCCCGTGCCCCGGCCAGATAGGCCGTGACCACCTGGTGCACCAGAGGCCCGTTGAAGCGGGCGGCGAACGCCTCGTCTGCCACGTCCACCTTGCCCCCCCTGGCCTTCTTGCCGTCTTCCTTTGTGAGCGCCAGCTGCATCGCCCGTCCTCTCAGGTTGACGCGCGCCGCGCCTTGACGGCGGGGCGCAGGATCACGTCGCCGCCCTTGGGACCCGGAACGGCGCCTCTCACCAGGATCAGGTTGCGCGCCTCGTCCACGCGCACCACCTCGAGATTCTGCGCCGTGCGCCGTGCGTTACCGAGATGGCCCGCCATCCGCTTGCCTTTGAAAACCCGGCCCGGCGTCTGGCACTGTCCGATGGAGCCCGGCGCACGGTGCGCGAGCGAGTTGCCGTGGCTCGCATCCTGCGTGCGGAAATGATGGCGCTTGACGACCCCTGCGTACCCCTTGCCGATGGTGGTCCCGGTCACATCGAGCTTCTGACCCACTTCGAACAGCCCGACCTTGACCTCGCCGCCGCTCTCCAGGTCACCGCCCTCGTCGCCCTCCAACCGGAACTCCCACAGCCCGCGTCCCGCCTCGACCCCGGCCTTGGCGAAATGCCCGGCAGCCGGCTTGGTCACCCGCTGGCTCCGGCGCCGGCCGGTGGTGAGCTGAAGCGCACGGTAGCCGTCGGTCTCCTCGGTGCGCACCTGGGTGACGCGGTTGGGATGGACTTCGATCACCGTGACCGGGATGGACAGGCCTTCCTCGCTGAAGACGCGCGTCATCCCGCATTTTCGACCGACTACACCAATGGTCATGGCTCAGGTCCTCAGTATCCTCGTGCCGGTCAACCGAGCTTGATCTGGACGTCCACGCCCGCGGCGAGGTCCAGCTTCATCAACGCATCCACCGTCTTCTCGGTCGGATCGACGATGTCCAGCAGGCGCTTGTGCGTCCGGAGCTCGTACTGGTCACGGGCGTCCTTGTTCACGTGGGGCGAGACCAGAATCGTCCAGCGCTCCTTGCGCGTGGGAAGCGGTATCGGCCCCCGCACCTGCGCGCCGGTGCGCTTCGCCGTCTCCACGATCTCCTCGGCCGATTGATCGATCAGCCGATGATCGAAGGCCTTCAATCGAATGCGGATGAGCTGGCTCGGCATGTCCGTTACTCGATGATCTTGGTGACGACGCCGGCGCCCACGGTGCGCCCGCCCTCACG
>CAZPFD010000139.1:0-10109 GCA_964585725.1 uncultured Ectothiorhodospiraceae bacterium
TCTACGTGGAGGGCCGTCTGCAAACGCGCAAATGGCAGGATCGCGAAGGCCAGGACCGCTACACCACGGAGATCGTCGCCAACGAAATGCAGATGCTCGGCTCGCGCGGCGGCGGCGGCGCCTCTGCACCGGCCGAGGAGGGCTCGGACGTCGAGTGGGACCAGAGCGGCTCCGGCGCTCGAGGGGCGAAGTCCAAATCCAAGGAGGCCGTCGACGAGTTCGACGACGACATTCCGTTCTAGCCCGCGTTTCCACCGGCCCCATCCGCACCCACACGCCAGCGTAGGGAGCGAAGCGCATGATCAACTTCGGCATCGATGCAGAGTTGCTGCGGCGCCTGAGCCCCACGGCGAGACGCGAGCTCTTGCAGCTGCTGCGCCAGGAGGTCACGCGCCTTTACCGTGAGGTCTCGGACCTGGACTGGAACCCCGAGAGCGACGTGTCCTATCCGCTCTCCGTCGACGAGGCGCGCATGCTCATCCGCGGCCTTCCCGAGGCGAGCCGGCGCATGCTGCGCCTGTTCGCGCGCCACTACGACGGTCAGCGCGGGTACGCGCAGCTCGATGAGCTGATGGAGATCACCGGCCACGACCAGTACGACCAGCTCGGCCAGGAGGTCTCCGGCATCACGCTCGCGCTGCGCAGCGTCACCGGGCACACCGATGCGTGGCTGCTGAACTGGGATCCCGAGGATTGGGCCTGGGACGAGGAGAGCAGCACCTACAGCAAGGGCGCCTACTTCATCTCCGGAACCGCCGTGAGGGCGCTGCGGCAGGCGTTCGGCATGTCCGTGCCCGAGCAGGAATGATCCGGGCCCGGGGGTGGAAGCGCTCCCGGAGCACCCCGGGCACGGCCTCGCGTTAACCTTCGTCGCCGGGGGCGGCGCTTCGGGTCCATGACACCGCCCCCCCGCCTACTGCGTATCCTACCCGCCATCGGCTCGACCAGCCTCCTCGGGCTGGCGACCGGGGTCGCTGCCGCCCTCGTCACCCTCGCGTTCACCCGGGGGATGTTCTGGGCGAACGATGTTCTGCTGCTCTCCCTGGAAGCTCGCGCGGGCGCCGTGGACCCGCGCCTGCTGTACGCGGCCACCATCGGTGTGCCGGCCCTCGGCGGCTTGATGGTCGGGCTCATGGTCTCGCGGCTCCCGGGGCAGCGTCCGGAGGGGCCGGCGGACGCCATCGAGTCGGTGCATGCGCGGCGCGGGTGGATGGATTGGCGGCCGGGGCTCGGCACCGGCGCGGCGAGCTTCACAGCGCTGGCCACGGGCGCCTCCGTGGGCCTGTACGGGCCCCTCTCGCACGTGGGCGCCGTGCTCGGATCGGTGCTCGCGCGGCTCCGGCTCTTCGGGCGCGGGGTCGGCGGGGTGGGCGTGGGCTGCGGCGTGGCGGCGGCCATCTCCACGATCTTCGCCGCCCCCATCGCCGGGCTCATCTTCGCCCACGAGGTGGTGCTGCGCCACTATTCGCTGCGCGCCTTCGCGCCGGTCACCCTCGCCTCGGTGGTCGCCTACGTCACCGGGGAGGTGCTGGTCGAGGAGGAGCCGCTGCTGCCGATCCCCGACGCGCCATCTATCCACCCGCTGGAATTTGTGCTGTTCGCGCTCACCGGCGTGGCCGCAGCCCTGCTCGCCATCGCCTTCATGCGCGGGATGCGACTCGTGCAGCGCGCCAGCGCCAGGGTGCGGGCCCCTCTGCCCGCCAAGACCCTGGCTGCGGGCGCCGCGGTGGGGCTGATCGCCTTGTGGACGCCCCACGTGCTGGGGGTCGGCCTCGACACCCTGCGTCTTACCCTCACCGACACGTTCACCGCCACCGAGGCAGGGAGCATCCTCGCGGCCAAGCTGCTCGCGACCGTGCTGTGCCTGGGCGTCGGTTTCGCAGGGGGCGTGTTCACACCCTCGCTCATCATCGGTGCGCTGCTGGGCGCCCTCGTCGGGAGCGGGGCCGAGGGAGTCATGGGCGGCTACTACTCGAGCGTGCAGGTCTACGCCATCTGCGGCATGGGCGCAGTCGCCAGCGCCGTCATCGGGGCGCCGCTCACGACCATCGTGATCGTGCTCGAGCTGACCCGCAACTACGAGCTGGCCATCGCCGTGATGGTCAGCGTCGTGTTTTCGAATCTGGTCTCCTACCGGGTCTTCGGTCGCTCGTTCTTCGACGCGCAGCTCATCGACCGGGGCTTCGATCTGTCTCTGGGCCGCGAGAAGCCGGTCCTGCAGCGGCGCCCCATCGCACCCTACGTGACCCGGGATTTCGTGGCGCTGGCCCCCGGCGTGACGCTGCGCGAGGCCCACGCGCGGCTCATGCGCTCGGGCCGCAATGCCGCCCACGTCCTGGATGAAGAGGGCCGCTACGTCGGAACGATCGCTCTGGCCCGGCTCGCGGGTAGCGACGCCGATGCGAGCACGCCGGTGGGCCGGCTCGCGACGCCGGAGACGGTGGTCCTCAGCGAGGATGCGTCGGTGTGGGAGGCCATGCAGCGCCTCGAGGATTTCCTCGGCGAGAGCGTGCCGGTGACGGAGGGCAGCGGAAGCGGACGGCTGGTCGGGGTGATCTTCGAGGCCAGCGTGCTGCGCGCCTACATGGACGTGGTGGGCGAGATCCGGCGCGAGGAGCACGCCGTGGATTGAGCCGGGCGCGGGGTGCGGCCCGCAGGCATTCCCCGCTGCGCGGCCACGCATCGGCGGGAAGATACGGGCCACGGCCCGGGTAGGGGCCGAGGCCGCGCGGTGATCAGCTTGTCAGGATGCCGACCGCGATCAGGACGAGCAGACCGATGATCGGGAAGATCCAGGTCTTCACCTTGAAGCCGCCGGCATCTGCCGTGCTCTTGGACATGGCGAACCCCTCCTCAATGTTCAGCGCGTTGCGGATGTGCCCGAATTTTGGCGTACACGCCGTTGCACAAGGCGTGCCAAACATCCGGAGAACGGGCCCAATCCGGAGCTGGATCGCGAAGAGCGGCGCCGCGCCTGGGTCTGCGGGGCGGTGCCGGGACCTGGATGGCGCTCCCGCCGGGCGCTTGCATCGCCGCGGCATCGCGGCACCGTGTTGAAAGGTAACACCTGCCCGCGCCGGGGGTCACCGGCGGTAGCGCTCAATCATGAAGACGCGCCGACGCCGCTCAGACCCCCGCGCCCATCAGCAGCAGGGAGATCTCGTAGATCACCACGGCCGCGTAGCAGCCGAGGATCCCGTATGTGATGCGGGTAATCCTGAAGCGGCCCGCCAGCATCATGTTGGAGTAGGCGATGAGGAAGAACAGGCAGACCCCGGTGGCGAGCATCTTCACGTTCAGGAATACGGCGGGGTCGTGCTCGATGAGTACGCGCATGACCGGATTGGCCTCCTGCGCGAGCCCCAGATCCAGGAGCCTGAGCGTGAGGGTGGCGTCGACCCCGCTCAGCACCAGGATCGCCACCGCCACCGCGAACAGGTGCGGCGGGTACCAATCCAGGCATACGCCCGTTTGATCTTCGCTGCGGCGGAGCGTCCGCCGGCGGCCACCGCACAGCCAGCGCCAGTCGCGGAACGGATTAGGCTGGCGCCGCCGATCCGCGGCGACGACCCGGCGATTGGCCGCGGGCGCCGCGCGCGCGATGCATTGTTGTTGTTGGAGCATCGTCCATCCCTCCTCCTCGTGCCCGCCGTTTGTTCGAGTTCGGCGGCGGGATCACGTCGACCGCACCGGTGCGGCGGCACGCTTCAAACCGGCATCCACTTGCCGTTGCGTTCGTACTCGATGGCGACGCAGCCGCGCTTGCGCCCGTAGTCCTCCAGCGGCTCGGGGCCGTCATAGTCGCCGAGAATGTACCCGATGTAGCGCACCTCTCCCGCATCATCCAGAAGCCGGAAATGCTCGCCGTTGAGAATAACGATATCGAAGCGCGCCCGTCCAGTGACGCCGCTGGGACCGAGCTTCCCAACCGCGTCGCTGCTGTCTCCCAGCAGGACGTCTCGGGTCACCACCCATGTGTAGTTGGCGGTCATTCGGTGTTTCGTCTGGCGCTCGAACGAATGCGGCCCGCAATCGTCTCGTTCCCATGCGGTGCGTCGAGACGCGCCGCCTCCGGCGAGTATTTCGTCCGATCGCGCGTATGCGTTAACCGGCGGTGCCGAACCGGAGCCGGCGGCGCACGGTTGACTTCGCCCGGATTCGCTCGTCAGATAGGAATGGCCCGGCCGCGCCGCCGCCGCGACCAGCCGACGAGAGGAGACCTTATGCTGCTCGCCCTGTGCACCTGGCAGGAGGTGGAGACGTACCTGCAACGCTCGAGCGGAATCATCATCCCCATCGGATCCACCGAGCAGCACGGACCGACCGGCTTGCTCGGCACCGACGCCATCTGTCCCGAGACCATAGCCCGTCGCGTCGGCGAGGACCTCGACGTGCTGATCGCCCCCACCCTCCCCGTCGGCATGGCCCAGCATCATCTGGGCTTTGCCGGCACCATTACCCTGCGGCCGACCACTCTGATCGCCGTGCTGCGGGACGTCATCAATTCCCTCGCGCGCCACGGGTTCAGCCGCTTCTACTTCTTGAACGGCCACGGGGGAAACGCGGCGACGGTGAACGCCGCATTCGCCGAGGTGTACGCCGAGACCAGCTTGGGCACCGCCGCCGTCGAGCGACCGCCCCTGCGGTGCAAGCTCACGAACTGGTGGCAATCACCGAACGTGCGCGCGATATCCCACGAGCTGTTCGGAGAGGCGGAAGGCGTGCACGCGACCCCGACCGAGATCGCGCTCACCCAATTCGCCCACCCGGATGCGGTGAAGCAGGCGGCGCTCGAGCCGCGGTCGGCGCCGCATGGTCCCATCCGCGACGCCGCCGACTACCGCAGGCATTTCCCCGACGGACGCATCGGCTCCGACCCATCCCTCGCGAGCGCCGAGGCGGGAGGGCGCATTCTCGAAGCGGCGGTCAAGCACGTGAAGGAAGATTACCGCCGCTTCGTGGAAGCGGACGGATAAGCCCAAGAGCATTTGAACGCCGTTTTTAACACGAAGAGCACGAAGATCACACGAAGGACGCGAAGACCGATCAAAAGAGAGAGTACGCAGAGATGCTCTCGGAACGAAGCCCCCCTTCACAATCTTTCTTCGTGCTCTTCGTGCCTCCTTCGTGATCTTCGTGTTACAAATGGGCGTATAAAGAGTCGTTCAGGCCGAGTTTAGGCGGCGCGTTCGGCCGCGGTGGAGGGCTCGGATGCCTGCTCGGCAGTCACGGCGGCGGCATGGATGACGGCGGCGATGCGCACCGCCGACTGCACACCCTCGCGCGTCACCCCTTGCTCGCGGAGGCTGCGCTCGTGCGAGCGCACGCACGTCCCGCAACCGTTGATCGCAGAGACGGCGAGCGAATACAGCTCGAAGTCCACCGAGGCCACCCCCGGGGAGCGCAGCACGTTCATGCGCAGGCGCGCCGGGAGGCTCTGATACTCGGCGTCCTCGACCAGGTGCACGAAACGGTAGTAGATGTTGTTCATGGCCATGACCGCGGCCGCCGCCTTGACCGCACGCAGTGCGGACTCCTCGAGGATATCCGATACGAAAGCCTCCACTTGAGCGGCGTAGACGCGGTCACGCGAAGCGATGGCTGATGCCAGCGCCACGCCGGCCGCCTGCCTCTCCTCCAGACCGGGCGTGCCGCCGGGGCGAAACAGGCTGGACAGATTCAGCTTGATGTCCTTGGCGTACTCCGGCAGCTCGGGAATCGGGAAGTTCTTCGACATCAGCGCACCTCTCATTTCGTTTGTCGTTGGTCGCTAAGGACGAGGGGTGGGCAGCGTCCCTGCCGCCCTCAAACCGCGTCAAGCAACCTTCAGGGTCTCCTGGCCCTTGTTCCAGTTGCAGGGGCAGAGCTCGTCGGTCTGCAACGCGTCCAGCACGCGCAGGACCTCGTCCGGGTTGCGACCGACGTTGAGGTCGGTCACCGAGACGAAGCGCACGATGCCGTCGGGGTCGACGATGAAGGTCGCACGCTGCGCCACGCCTTCGCTCGGATCGAGGATGCCGAGCGCGCTCGTGAGCTCACGCTTGATATCCGCAAGCATCGGGAAAGGGAGGGCTTCGAGATCCTTGTGGTGCACACGCCACGCGTGGTGCACGAACTCCGAATCGGTGCTGCCGCCCAGCACCACGGCGTCACGGGCCTCGAACTCCTCGTTCAGGTCGGCGAACGCCTTGATCTCGGTCGGACAAACGAAGGTGAAATCTTTCGGCCAGAAGAAGTACACCTTCCACTTGCCGGGATAGGTTTTGTCGCTGATCTCGGCGAAGGCATCCTGCAGATTCGTGGATACGGTCGCCTTGAGCTCGAACTCGGGAAACTGCTGCCCGACTGTTAACATGTCATCGCCTCCTATGGCTCCGATGCTTCAAAAGACGCGACCAGGATAGCGCCGGGGGATGCATTTGTTAAATGGATTGTTTTTATCTAGTTAATTGATATAGACTATCAATCATCGTTGCGAGCAATCTCGAATCACGGCATGAATCTCAGAGACCTGCGCTACCTGGTGGCGGTGGCCGAACTGCGGCACTTCGGGCGCGCGGCCGAGGCCTGCTTCGTGAGCCAGCCGACCCTGAGCACTCAGCTCAAGAAGCTCGAGGAGCACCTGGGGGTACAGCTCGTCGAGCGCAGCCACCGGCACGTGCTCATGACCCCGGTGGGCGAAGCCATCGCCGCCCGGGCGCGCCGCATCCTCCAGGAAGCCGACGAGCTGGTGGAGACCGCGCGCATGCACCGCGATCCGCTGGCGGGCGACCTCCGGGTGGGCATCATCCCCACGCTGGGCCCGTATCTGCTGCCCCATCTGGTACCCGCAGCACGGGCGGCGCTACCGCGCCTGCGGCTGCTGCTCTACGAAGACAAGACGGACCACCTCCTGGCTCAGCTCCGCCAGGGGATTCTGGACGGCGTCATCCTGGCGGTGCCGGTCGAGGATGACGGCCTGGACTCGGAGCCGCTGTTCCGCGAGCCGTTCCTCCTGGCGGCTCCCAGCGCGCAGGCACCGGCGCGCGGACGGCGGGCGCGCACGGAGCAGCTGCGCGGCGCGCCCGTGCTGCTGCTCGAGGAAGGTCACTGCCTGCGCGACCAGGCGCTCGACGTCTGCCACACGGTGGGCGCCACGGAGGCCAGGGAGTTCCGGGCCACGAGCCTGGAGACACTGCGTCAGATGGTGGCCTCGGGCGCGGGCGTCACCTTGCTGCCGGAGCTGGCCGCGCGCGTCAACGACGAGATTCCCAACGGCGCCGATATCCGCCTGCGCCGCTTCGAGGACCCGCAGCCTCACCGCGACATCGCCCTGCTGTGGCGGAGGGGCTCGGCGCGCACGCCCGCTTTGCAGGCGCTGGCCCGTTGCGTGCGCACCCTCGATGCGGTGGGGCCGATGGCGGCGCCGGCGAAGCGCGCCGCCAGCGCGGCGCGTGGCACGTCCTCGCCGCGCCGGGCATCTTCGCAGAGGGGCACGAGCCCATGAGCCAGGACCACACCCAGCTCGATCTCGACTACGTGCGCGGGCACTTTCCGGGTCTCGGAGAGTGGGCTTTGTTCGAGAACGCGGGCGGCACCCTGGTGCCGCGCTCGGTCATCGAGCGCGTGAACGCGTACATGCGCGAGACGCAGGTGCAGCCGGGCGCGAGCTACGCCGCCTCGGCGCGCGCCAGCGAGCGCATCGACGAGGCTCAGCGGCGCATGGCGGCTGTGATCAACGCCCGCCCCGAGGAGATCGTCATCGGTCCGTCCACCACCATGAACATGTACGTGCTGGCCCACGCCCTGCGTCCGTGGTTTCGGCCGGGCGACGAGCTCATCGTCACCAACCTCGACCACGAAGCGAATAACGGGGCCTGGCGCCGCCTCGCCGAGGCAGGCGTGGCGATCAAGGAATGGCGGCTCAATCCCGAGAGCGCCGAGCTGGAGATGGAGGAGCTGGACGCGCTGCTCACGGATCGCACGCGGCTGGTGTGCTTCACGCACTGCTCGAACATCACCGGCTCGCTCCACGACGTGGGCGCCATCACGCGCCGCGTGCACGACGCCGGCGCGCTCGTGTGCGTGGACGGCGTGGCCTACGCGCCGCACCGCCCGGTCGACGTGAAAATGCTCGATGTCGACTTCTATGCGCTGAGCCTCTACAAGCTGTACGGTCCCCACCTCGGACTCCTGTACGGCAAGCGCGAGCACTTGCTGCGCGCCCGCGGCCAGCATCACTTCTTCGTCGGAGAAGATCAGATACCCCTGAAGCTCGTCCCGGGAGGCGTCAATCACGAGCTCACCGCGAGCCTCGCAGGCATCACCGACTACTTCGATGCCGTGCATGCGCATCACTTCCCCGGCAGCAACGCCGATCTGCGCGCACGCTACGCCCAGGTGTTCGACCTGGTGGCACGCCACGAGGAATCGCTCGCGCGGCGCTTCCTGGATTTTCTGAACGCCAAACCCGGCGTACGCGTCATCGGCCGCACGACACCCGACTCGGCCCGGCGGGTGCCCACCTTCTCTTTCGTCGTCGGGGATCGCGACTCGGAGGAGCTTCCGCCGCGCCTCGAGCCGCACAAGATCGCGGTGCGCGCGGGCGACTTCTACGCCGCACGCTGCATCCGCGCGCTCGGCCTCGAGTCCCGGCACGGCGTCGTGCGCGCCAGCATGGTGCACTACAACACCCGCGGCGAGGTCGATCGGCTCATCCGGCGCCTCGACGAGATCCTGTAGGCGGGGGATCTCCGTGCGCGCCTTCGGCGGAGCGCCGCCGCGCAGCGGCCCGGGCGAACGCCGTACGGGTCCGGGCTGCCAGGTGCCGGGGTGTGATCCCCGGCGCGCGGCGTGCTAGGCTTCGTCACAAGGAGCTTCGATGCCTGATTCGATATCCGTGGTGACGTTGGGCTGCGAGTTTCCCGAGCGCCTGCATCCGGTGAGCCGCTTGTTCCTCGACGCCTTCCTCGAGGGCCGCATGTCCGCCGCCGAGTTCCAGCGCTTCTTCTCCCTGCCGAACTCCGACTACATCCCGCTCGCCGAGTGCCTGGTCCGCCTCTTCAGCGGCTGATCGGAGATGACTTTCGCGAGTTGCGACAGAAGTCATCTGACACCCCTTAACAGACGTCGCCGCGCATGCCCTCGACACCCTCGCGCAGCAGCCAGGGCACCATGAGCAGCGCCGCGAGCGGATCGGCCCACCACCAGCCGGCGACGGCGTTGGCGGCGAGGCCCGCGAGCAACGCCAGCGACAGGTAGGAGCAGGCCAGGGTCTCCTTCGCCTCGGCACGCAGGGCGCGGCTGCCGATGGCGCTGGCTGCGCGCAGCTTGCCCCAGGCGACCAGCGGCATCACCACCAGGGACACCGCCGCCAGGACGATGCCCACGACGCTCTCATGAGGCGGCTGGCGGGACCAGAGCACCCAACCGGCCTGGATGGTGACGTAGGCGGCGAGCAGCAGAAACGTGAGCCCCACGAACCACAATACGCGGCGCTCGGTGCGCTCCACGGCCTCCGGGGGCGCGCCGCGCGCCTCCACCGACAACCGCCAGAGCAGCGCGCCGGCGGCGGCGCACTCGATGACGCTGTCCAGGCCGAAGCCCACCAGCGCGATGCTCCCCGCGGCGGCCCCGGCCCAGAGGCCCACCACCGCCTCGAGCACGTTGTACGCCATGGTGGCCACGACCAGCCGCAGGGCGAGACGCTGCCAGCTCCACGCGGAGCCCGCGGACGTTACGTGGGCGTCGCTCATCCGCGCCGCCCTCCGTCATCGGGCCCCTCCTGTTCGTCGGCGCAGCGCCCGCGCTCGATCTGCACCGTTGCGTGGTCGACCCCGAAGCGCTCGTGCAGCAAGCGCTTGATGCGATGCAGCGCCGACTGCTGATCGGCGCCGTCGGTTATGTGCGCGTGCAGGGTCACGAGCGGCCGCTCGTCCGTGAGCGACCAGGCGTGCATGTGATGGACGTCGTCCACTTCGGGGACCGAGTCGATCAGCGCTGAGCGAACCTGCGCCAGGTCGAGGTGGCCGGGCGTACCCTCGAGCAGAATGTGCCCCGATTGACGCACCAGGTGCCAGGCGCTGCGCAGGATGAGCAGCGCCACCACCACCGAGAGCAACGGGTCGATG
>CAZPFD010000140.1:0-10035 GCA_964585725.1 uncultured Ectothiorhodospiraceae bacterium
GACCGTGCTCGGGGCGCGGCGCCCCTGCGCATTATAAGGAAGCGGCGGCACCGGTCGGGGCGCATGAGGCTGCCTTGGCTCGCCGTCCCGGCAGGCGGAAATTCGTGGGTAATCAGGATGTCCCCTTTTCCCGAGCGAGTGGCTGAGTTTCGCGGACAATCAGGTTCGGCTATGGTGCTTCACGCGACATCGGCGGGCCGCCCGCTGGGGGCTGCATGGCCTCCCGACAGGAGGTCCGCGTTGCAGGCCCACCGGCGCCCGAGGAGAAGCCATGACCCCATCCAGCGCATCCATCGATCCCGGCCGGCTGCGCCGGCGGCTGCTCGAGCTCGTTTGCGTTCCTTCGCAGACCGGGGACGAGGCTGCGGCCGTGGAATGCGTGGCCGCGTGGCTGCGGTCCTTCTGCGACGAGGTCGATCAGTGGAGCACACCGATGTCGGAGCTGGAGGTTGACCCCGAGTACCCCGGTCGCGAGGTGGAGCGCGCGGAGGTGCCGGTGGTGGCCGCGCGCGTGCGCGGGCGGCGCCCGGGTCCGAGCCTGATGCTGACCGGACACCTCGACGTGGTGCCGCCCGGTGATCGCGGGCATTGGCGGACGGATCCCTTCGCTGCGACGGTGGAGGGCGATCGGGTCTACGGGCGCGGCGCCTGCGACATGAAGTCGGGGCTGACGGCGGCGCTCGAGGCCCTGGAGGTTCTGGCGCGCGGGGACCGAAGCTTCGCAGGCGAGGTGGTGTTCGTCGCCGTGCCCGGCGAGGAGGACGGGGGCACCGGGACGCTTGCCGCCATTCGGCGCGGCTGGCGGAGCGACGTCGCCATCATCACCGAGCCGACGAGCACAGGGGAAGGCCATCCCGGCATCGTGGTGGCCCACGCCGGCGCGCTCACGTTCACCGTGCGCGTGCAGGGGCGCAGCGCCCACGCTTCCACCCGCCACCAGGGGGAGAGCGCCCTCGAGCACTATTTCGTGGTGCACCAGGCCATGCGCGACGAGGAGAAGCGGCTCAACGAGGCGGAAACCCATCCGCTGATGCGCGCGCTCGGGATGCCCTACGCCACCTCGGTGGGGCGCATTGCGGGGGGCGATTGGGCGGCGAGCGTCATGGACGTGCTCGAGGCCGAGGTGCGGGTCGGCGTCGCCCTCGGCGAGAGCGTCACCGAGGCGGAGGAGCGCTTCCGGCGCGCGGTGCTGGAGGGGAGCCGGCGCGATCCGTGGCTCGCCGAGCACCCGCCGACGGTGGTTCGCAGCGGCGCCGCCTACGGCTCGGCGCAGACGCCGGCGGATCATCCCCTGGTGGAGAGCGTGGCGCGGGCCGCGGGCCGGGTGTTCGGTCGCGCGCCGGCGCGTGCCGGTGCGCCCTACGGGTGCGACATGGCCGCCTGGACGCGGCTCGCCGGTACGCCGACCATCGTCTACGGCCCGGGGGACGTCCGCGTGGCCCACGCGCCCAACGAATGGGTATCGCTCGCGGAGACGGAGCGCGTGGCACGCGTGCTGCTCGAGGCCGCCGCGGAGATCCTCGCCTCTTGACCGCTTCTCACGCCGCAGGGGCGGGCGGTGTCAGCGGCGGCATCGGGCAGCCCAGGCTGAGGGCGGTGGCGCGCAGCAGCTCGGCCTCGGAAGGCAGGACGCGCCCGTCGTGGAGCACGCAGTCGGCGCACGCCGTGATCAGCGTGCGCTTGAGCAAGGGGGAGAGCTGATTCAGCTTGCGCAGGGCGCCGGTCAGCGCGGCCGGGGTACAGGCGCGCGCATCGCTCGGTTCCATCTGTTGGTGGCCGAACGACGCCATGACCTGCTGGAACGTCTCCCGAGCCTTGCCGGCGTCCCGGGTGCCGGCGCGAGAGAGCACGGTGAGGAGCAGCCGGATCTCGTCCTTCACCGCGCTGTACTTGTAGTAGCGCGTCTTGTCGGCGGCCCGCGCGCTGCTTCCCAGATGCTGGTCCAGCACGACCATCAACGCGAACTCGAACAGGGTCATACGCCGGTCGGCGCGCGCCAGCTCCCGGACCGCACCGAGAAACCGCGCGCGCTCGCGCGCTTCCAGGGAGCGCAGGGCCGGCATGGCCAGCTCGAGCAGGGGCAGGCGGGCCGAGCGATCGAGGCGCTGGACATCGGCGCACGCGGACAGGGTCTCGGCGGCGGCATCGGCTCCGTCTGCCGCCTCGATGATGCCGCGGGCGGCGGGCGCCTGCTCCCTGTGGGTGCCCGTGAGCAGGAGCGCGTACACCACCGCCTTCGCCGTCCGCGGCTGATGGACCCTCGACAGCAGCGCGGGCGGCAGCGCGGCGTGCAGCCGCGTGGCGTAGGCCATTTGCTCGGCCGACGGGTTTCCTACGCTGTCGGCGATGTCCGCGGCGCTGGTGGCGGCCGGGGCGGGGCCCGTGAAGCCCGCCGCGGCGGACCCGGGCGGTGGCGCCGGGGCGGTGCGCGCCCCCCGGCTCTGCATGCGTTGGCGTGCGCGCTCACCCAATCGCCGCGCCGAGAAGGCCGGGTCGACACGCTCGATGCGAACGTCGATCGGCGGGTGTGTCGCCAGCCATGACTGAAAGCTCGTCGTCAGGCTCTGGCCGAAGCACATGTGGCTCATGTCCTCGGCGTGGGCGCTGGCGAGCGTGGCGCCTTGGGGATGCTGATCGATCTTCCACAGCGCGCCGGCGATGCCCGCCGGATTGCGGGTGAACTGAACCGACGACGCGTCGGCGAGGAATTCCCGCTGGCGTGAGATGGCGGCCTTGATCAGGCGTCCGAAGAACAGGCCCACATAGCCGATGGCGAAGAGGGCCAGTCCCAGGCCGAGGACGGCCAGGCCTCCCTGCCCGCGAATGCGCGAGCGCCGCGAGCCGGAGAAGCGCAGCGAGCGCAGCAGAAAGCCCCCCAGCTGCCCGATCACCAGGATGCCCGCGAGCACGCCGAGCAAGCGGATGTTGAGGCGCATGTCTCCGTTCAGGATGTGGCTGTACTCATGGCCGACGACGCCCTGCAGCTCGTCGCGATCCAGGTTTTCCAGCGCGCCCCGGGTCACCACAAGAACCGCCTCCGTGGGACGCAGGCCGGCGACGAAGGCGTTGATGCCCGGCTCCTCATCCATCACATAGATGGCTGGCGCCGGCGTGCCCGAGGCGATGGACATCTCGTCCGCGACGTTGACGAGGCGCCGTTCGGAGAGCTCGCTGGTGTCGCGGTCGAGGAGGCGCGCCCCCACCATCCGCGCGACCGCCTCGCCCCCGCTGCGCAGCTTCAAGATAGCGAGGATGCTGCCGGTGCCGATGACGAGCAGCGTCGCACCGGTGATCCACATCCAATGGGGCTGTTGCAGCCACGCATCGAGGCCGCCCGAGTGGAGGCCGATGTAGCGCGCCCCCAGATACGCGACGAGGTTGATGGCGAGGGCGATGAGCGCGACGGCGAGCGTGAAGTAGAGGACCAGAAGCCAGGTCCGTCGCCGCGCCTTGTCCTGCTCTTCGAAGAAGTTCACGGACCCAGCACCCGTGCGGAGATGCGCTACAGCGGAGACACGCCGGTCTGCGCAGGCTCCGTGCTCAGGTCGAGAAAGACACGCGGACGGGCTGCTTGGCCTCCGTGCTCTCGATCTCCAGCAGCCGCGCAGGCCGGAAACTGAAGGGACCCGCAATCAGATTGTTCGGAAACTGCTCGCGCTGATTGTTGTAGGTCATCACGGAGTCGTTGAAAGCCTGCCGCGCGAAGGCGACCTTGTTCTCCGTGGAGCTCAACTCCTCCATGAGCTGCTGCATGGTCTGATTCGCCTTCAGATCCGGGTACGCCTCCGCCAGCGCGAAGAACCGTCCCAGCGCGGCGCCGAGGACGCCTTCGGCTCCGCTCAGGGCGCCGACGGCGCCAGCGTCCTCGGGGTGGGCCGCCGCCGCGCGGGAGGCGCTCTGCGCCTCGTTTCGTGCCTTGATGACGGCTTCGAGGGTCTCGCGCTCGTGCTTGATGTAGCCCTTGGCGGTCTCTACCAGATTCGGTATGAGGTCGTAGCGGCGCTGCAGCTGGACGTCGATCTGCGCGAACGCGTTCTTGAAGCGATTGCGGGCGCTGACGAGCCCGTTGTAGATGCTGATCGCGTACACGAAGATCCCGGCGACCACGACCCAGAAGACGATTTGACTGATATCCATGGCTTTCCTCCCGGAGGCCGATGCCCGGGCTCGGCCGGGGCGCAAGACCACGATAGTCGTCCGCGTCCTTCGAGATCTTTAGGTGCTTTCCGGACTTCCGCGAAACCCCGCCGACGGGCAGGCTTCGCGATGGGATCCCGAGGATGTGCCGCACGATGTAGGGCGGGACGGAGCGCAGCGAAATCCCGCCGTAAAGGCTCAATCGAAGTCCCCGCAAGGCACAGTGGGTACGGCGTGGCCCCCCCGGCGCGCGCGGGAACGCCCTTCGTGCCCGACCGGGGCGTGCGCGTCAGCGGTCGTACGAAGGCGGCAGCGGTTCGTCTTGTTCCGGCTGCGCCTGCCCGTTCGCCGCGAGGCGCAGACAGGCGTTGGTCTCGCCCCCGAGCTCCACCAGGGCCGCCGCCACGGCCGGCGGGAAGAAGACCGCCGCGGCCAGGACGCCGCCCAGCTTTCGAGCCGCCGCCAGCCTGCTCGGTGTGAAGGTGGGCTGCACGAGCGTCCCTTCAATCTTGACCGGTACCACCAAGCTCAAGGTGGCCGTCTTCGGCTTCGGCGACACCACGAGGTCAAGAGTCTCGTTTCTGAGATCGATGGTGCCCTTCCCGTGCAAGGTCGACGAGTCGGTATCGGCCAGCAGCAGCGTGCTGCGCGCGATGCCGTTCTCGAGCTGGAACTCACCGGCGAGACAATTGAGCGTCCCGCGCTCGGAGTGACGTGCGAACAGCATGCCGAGGAGGCGCGTGAATCCTCCCACGAACGCCTCCATCGCACCGACCTGCGCGCGGCCTTCCTCCACGAGAGCCCGAACGTGGCCGTCGAGCCCGCCCACGATGTCGGCCACCGAGTCGCCGCCGCCGCGCAACGAGAGCGCCAGGTCTGCCTTGCCCTGGAGGGCGTCGCTGCCCGCCAGCACGCGCAGCAGCTTGGCCATATCGAGGTCCTTCGCGGTCAGATCGGCGGTCACGCTGGGGCTCGCCGCACGCGTGTCGAGGGAGAAGCCGCCCTCGACGCTGCCGCCGGCCATCCTCGCCTGAAGCGGGTCCACCGTCAGGACGCCGTCCACCACTCGTGCGCTGATGGCGACGTCGCGCAGCGGCAGCTTGGTGGTGACCACGGTCCGGGCGTGCAGCACGAGCTTGAGGTGGAGAGCATCCGGCAAATGGAAGCGCAACGGCCGGTCGCTGAACAGGCGCGTGCGGGACGCGTCGGCCTCGGCGGCGGAGGCGTGGCGGGTCCCGCCTGGGCCGCGCAGGGCGGAGACGAGCTCGGGCACATGGAGCATCCGCGCGGTGAGATTCGCCTGCACACTCGGGCGGGCGCCGGTGAATACCAGCGCGAGCCTTCCCGATGCGCGGCTGCGACCGAGCGTCACATCCATGTCGCTGAAGCGATAGGTTCCGCCGGCCTTGCGCAGCCGGGCGCTGGCGCGGTACGGCCCGATGTCCGGCAGCCGGGCGCCGCTCCAGGCCGACAGATGAGAGAGATTTCCTCCCTGCGCCGAGAGCCGCAGATCCAGGCGCCCGCCCGCGGGATGCCGCTCGATACGGCCTCTCGCCCCGAGCTCCGCGCCGCTGGTCGAAACCTGCATGTCGATGGGGTAGGTGGAGTCGCGGGCGAGCCGGGCGAGAGCGCCGATTTCGCCGGAGGCCTGAAACAACACGCCGCGATAGCGACCGCTTGCCTTCAGCGCGACGGGCTCGCTCAAACCCGCGCTGCGCGCGGAGAGCTCGCTCAGATCGATCGATGTCGAGACCGCGCCCGGACGCTGACGGTGGGAGAACTTCAGATTCCGGAAACGCAGCTCGTTCAGAGCGCCGGTGTGCTCGTCTCCCGCTTTGAGGTTGGCCAGGCGCCCCATGAGGCGCTCCAGCGCGACGGACATCGCCTGGCCCGAGCGACCCTCTCGATATTGGAAGGTCAATCTTTCGGCGCGCAGTTGCTCGACGTTCTTGCTTCGTTCGAGCTCGGTGGTGCGTGTCACGACGGGGACCAGGCCTTGAACGCGCCCGGCCGTCAGGGACGCGGTGCGTGCCCCTGCCCCGTCGGCGTACGTCAGCTCCAGGCCCTGCAGCCGCACTGCATTGAATCGTCCTCGACTTTCGAGTCGGGAACCTTGGTGGGTACGCACGGTGTGCGTGGTGAGCCCGCCGAGCGTGAGCGATGCCGAGGCCCCGCTCGCTCCGTCGCGATAGCTCACCACCACGTCTTCGAGCTGCACCTGCTCGAAGAGCGGCAATGCAACGGCGGCGGCCGGTGCCGGGCGCGGCCTGTGACGGCCCGTGCCGAACTGCCAGTTGCCATGCCCGTGCGCGTTCGTCTCCAATAGCACGCGAACGCCCTTGAGGTGTACGCGCTCAATCTCCACCTCTCCGCTCAACAGCGGGAGCAAGGCGAGACTTGCGTCGAGACGCTCCACCTGGACCATGGGGGACTGCGAGCCCCACTTCGCGTTCTTGAGCATCACGTTGCTGGCGCGCAGCGTCGGCCGCAGCGACAAGGCGACGTCGATGGGTCCGAGAGCGAGCTCGCGCCCGGTCACCGCACCGACTTGCTGCGTGATGAGATCGCGGTACTCGTTGAGATCGACGGAGTTGGCCAGCGAGATCGCGACCGCCAGCATCGAAAGGATGAGGAGCGCGACCGCGGCGATGAATTTGCACGCCCGAGTTAGCAAGGCCTCGTCCCGCGCACAGGCAGGGCTCAGGTGGAGAAGGGACCGAATATGACGGCGCGCTTCCGCGCCTCGAGCCCGGTCGCCAGAGGCGATGGAGGCGGGCTCGATCGATCACCTTATCGGACTGCGCGGGCAAAGATTTACGACCGTACGTAGCGGGGATTCTCTTTCGCCATGGAAGCGACGGCGCGCGGAACGTTCTTCCTGATCCGCGCAAACGCAGCCTTTACAGCACCGACGTGAAAAACAGATCTGTCCCTTGCTCAGCGCTGGAGGACCTGCACGAGATCGTACTTGGTGATGATGCCGAGGCCCTTGTCCCCCATACGGACGAGAACCGCGGGATGATTGCCCGGGGTGCCCGGTGTTCGGGTGAGCAATGGGAATATTTCGTCCAGGCCCGCGTTCGCGTCCACGATGGGTAGCGGCTCGCTCATTACTTCGTCGACGACCATTCCGTCGACGTTGGGGGTGTGCAGCAGCGTGTCGATGAGCCGGTCCTCGCGGATGCTTCCTATGGGATCACCGTCAGTGACCACCGGGATCTGGGAGACATCGTACTTCTTGATGAGATCCATGGCCTCGGTGAGCGGTGTGGCGGGAGTGACCGTGATCAGGGCTTCCGGACGGCGCTGCTTGCGCCTCACTATCTCCGCTGCCGTCATCTGGACTTCCGGCTCGAGAAACTGATTCTCCTTCATCCAGGCGTCGTTGAAGACTTTAGAGAGGTAGCGTTCGCCGGTGTCTGGAAGCAGCACGACGAGCAGTGCCTCCGGGGGCAACGTGCGTGCAAGGCGCAGAGCTCCGACCAAGGCCGATCCGCCGGATCCCCCGGTGAAGATGCCCTCGGTCCGGCACAACCGGCGCGCCGCGTTGAAGCTCTCCTTGTCGCCTACCTGGATCACATCGTCGATGAAGCTGAAGTCGATGGTGCTGGGAATGATGTCCTCACCGATCCCCTCGACCTTGTAAGTGTGCACTTGGCCTATCTTGCCTGATTGGAAATATTCGTGGTAAAGCGAGCCCAGGGGGTCCACGCCGACAATCTTGACGTCCGGCTGTTGCTCCTTCAGATAGCGACCGACGCCGGTAATGGTTCCTCCGGTACCCATGCCGCAGACGAAGTGCGTGATCTTCCCGTCGGTGTCCTTCCATATTTCCGGGCCGGTGGTTCTGTAGTGCGTCTCCGGATTGTGCGGGTTGTAGTACTGATTGGGATACACCGAGTTGGGTATCTCTTCGTTCAGCCGCCTGGCGACCGAGTAATAGCTGCGCGGATCCTCCGGCTCCACCGCCGCCGGACAGACGATCACCTCTGCGCCGAAAGCCTTCAGGAGGTTGATCTTCTCTTGTGACATCTTGTCCGGAATGGTGAATATGCACTTGTAGCCGCGGGCCGATGCGAGCAGCGCCAGCCCGAGG
This sequence comes from uncultured Ectothiorhodospiraceae bacterium, assembly GCA_964585725.1. Lineage (GTDB taxonomy): Bacteria > Pseudomonadota > Gammaproteobacteria > HK1 > HK1 > CAZPFD01. The sequence continues at coordinate 8,234 of CAZPFD010000140.1, forward strand.
CCCGTATTGCCGCTCGTGCCCTCGATGATGGTTCCACCGGGTTTGAGAAGCCCTTCGCGCTCCGCGGCGTCGATCATCGTGGCGGCGATCCGATCCTTTACGCTGCCGCCGGGGTTGAACGCCTCGATCTTGGCGGCCACCGTGCACTTGATACCGGGATCCTTCTTCGCGATGCGCACGAGGGGCGTGTGCCCCGTGAGCTCGGTGATATGGTCGTATATCTTCATGAGCGCGCTGAGGCCTGCTGGTGATGGCTCGTCTCGGGATGCCGCGACGGCTCGCGTGACGGGATCAGGCGATAAGGGGTCCGAAGCTCCGTAGATTATAGTCCAAACGGCAAACGGCGCCGGGTGCTTATGGCGTTGTGAGATCCGGGCGCAGCTCGGCGCGGCCAAGGGTGCGCGCGTCCGTGACGAACCACATCTCTCCGGACGGCTCGTGGTAGTGCATGTCGCCTACCGCTCGCCCGCTGCTGGCGATGCTCGTGATGCTCACGAAGCGTTCCTGGCGGGGGTCGAACCCCACGAAGCGATTCGGGCGCAGGCCGGTCTCGACGAACCAGATACGACCATGCGCGTCGCGCGCAAGGGCATCGGGGCGGGCGCCGGGCCCGCCGGGCACCGGCCATTCCCGGAACGCCCCGCTTTCGGGCGTCAGGCGGCCGAGATAGCCTCGGGCGTAATCCACGTACCAGACATCATTCGCCGAGCTCACACATAAGCGGCGCGGGCGCGCCGCCGCCCGAGGCAGCACGAACTCGCGGATGTTCAGCGAGCTCGGGTCGACCACGGCCAGCTTGTTGGTCCCGTACTCGGCGACCCACGGGCGGCTCTGCGCGTCGAGGGCGATGTCCGATGGAAGAGCGCCCGCCGTCGGCAGCTCGATCAGCTCGAGCCGGCCGCTCTGCGTGTCGAGCCGACCGACGGAGTTCGCGCCCTTCAGGGTGAACCAGATGTTCCCCCGTTGGTCGAGCGCGAGCGACTGCGGATACTGGGTATCAGAGGCCGGCATCGAGAACCTGAATACCAGCTCCCGGCGGCGATCGAATTTCCCGATATGCGCCTGGGCGCCGCGCCCGCCTGCGTACCAGACGTCGCCCTGCTCGTCGACCACCAGACTGCGGGGCTCGGTGCCGGGTTCCAATCGGAAGCGCTTGAAACTGCCGCTGAACGGATCGAGGTAGGCAAGGTAGTCCGATGACGGACCGGCGAACCAAACGCGGTGTGCGCCGTCGACGTACGCATCGCGCGGTTGATTGTGTCGCCACGGCACGACCCACTCCGTGATGCGGACGCTCCGTTCTTCGTCGGCGGATACGGCCGAGGCCGGAAGCGCACCCAGGAGCACGGCGGCCGCGACGTGACTCAGCAGCCGCTCGCGCGGGGCCGGGCGGCGGCGCCCGCAGCCGTGGACTGGTGAGAAACGCAGACCGGTGATGGGACGGTCGGACGTCATCCGTCCGGGCTCTCCAGGGCGGCTCGTCGTCACTCGAGTGCTTGGGCTGCCGAGACCGACGGCCTGAGCTGTCTGGTCTCGAAGATTGCTCGGGAACTTTGTTCTCGTTCGTTGCAAGAGGCCGCCGGGGCGACGCGACGCTTGCGGCAATTATGCTCGGAGCACCGCCTCAGTTCAAACCATCCGTGCCAACGATATTCTCATATGAGCATAGGTCTCGCTGAGAGCGCTGCTCGGTCCCCTTTCGCAGGCGTTGCGGCCGGATTACGAGTGCGCCGAGACGGTGCACCGGCTAGCCCGCATTTCTCAGTGCGCCGTGAAAGGCGCGGTTTCTCAGTGGGTGAGAT
>CAZPFD010000141.1:0-9992 GCA_964585725.1 uncultured Ectothiorhodospiraceae bacterium
GAAATGGGCGGTTCGTCGGGCCGACGCTGGGTCCCGGGGTATGCGCCTCCTCGTCCTCGCGATTGCGTCCGAGCCGACCAACCATGATCAAGAGACTGCTCGTCGTGTATCTTTTTTGCATGGGTCTCTCCGCCCCGGCAGGCGCGGACTACGAATCCGCAATGGCGGCCTACCGCCGCGGCGATTTCGACACGGCGGCGAAGGAGCTCCACCGTCTGGCCGAGCGCGGCATGGTGCGAGCCCAATCCGTGCTCGCCCTCATGTACGAGTACGGCGAGGGCGTCGAGCAGAACCCCGTGGAGGCGGCGAGATGGTACCGCCGGGCGGCTGCGGGCGGGCATGTCGGCGCCCAGTTCATCGTGGCCGGCCTCTACGCCAGCGGCACCGGCGTTCCGCACGACGACGCGGAAGCCCTGCGATGGTATCGGCGCGCGGCGCAGCAGGGGCACGCGCGAGCGCAGTACGATCTGGCGCGCATGCTGGAGGAGGGCCGCGGCACGCAGCAGGACCTCGCCGCCGCGCGGCGCTGGTACGAGGCCGCGGCGGCCCAGGGCAACCGTGATGCCGCGGCACGCCTCGAGTCACCGGTTCAGAATCCGAGGCTGCGCGCGAATCCGGCGCCACCGGTGAGCGCGCCCCCACCCACCGACGGACAGCACGAGGTTTCGGTGAGCACCGCGCGCGGCTCGACTCGAACCTTCGACCCGGCTCCGGCGCCGGAGGCGTTCCGGGTGCAGCTCGCGGCTTTTCGCTCGCTTGAGCGGGCCTCGGAAGCCTGGTCCACGCTGCGCGGGGAACATCCGGATCTGCTGGGAAGGCTCGAGCACCACATCGAGCGCGTCGAGCTGGGTGGAGCCGGGGGTGTATGGCATCGCCTCCAGGCAGGTCCGCTCCCGAGCGAAGCGGCAGCCGAGCACCTGTGCCGACAGCTCGAGCGCCGGGGTGCAGCGAGAGGCTGCTTTGCGAGCCGAATCGGGGCGCGCTGAGGGCCCGAAGCTGCTCCGCGCCGACTTGCCTTCCCGCGCAGCGAAGGTCTAACCTGCAATGTTCAGACGGCGTCCGTGCGGCCGCCGCACCCTTCCTCCTCAGGGGCTCGCCGGGAAAGCTGGAATCTGCATGAGAATGCGTCGCGAAGAATTCGTTCGATGGGAGAACAAGGCCATCACCTTGCTCGGGATGTCCGGCGTGGGAAAGACGCTCCTGGCCAACCGGCTGCCCAAAGCGACGTGGTTCCATTACTCCGGCGACTACCGTATCGGCACCAAGTACCTCGAGGAGCCGATTCTGGACAACATCAAGCGCCAGGCCATGCAGGTCCCCTTCCTGCGCGATCTGCTGCGCAGCGACTGCATCTACATCCGGGCGAACATCACCGTCGACAACCTCAAGGCAATGTCCACTTTTCTGGGAAAGGTGGGCGATCCGCAGCGGGGCGGGCTGGCCCTCGCGGAATTCAAACGCCGCCAGCAGCTTCACCGCGAAGCCGAGATCCGGGCCATGCACGATGTCGAGCCGTTCATCGTCAAAGCCAGGGAAATCTACGGCTACCCGCACTTCATCAACGACGCCGGGGGCAGCGTGTGCGAGCTCGACGATGAGCCGACGCTGCAGACGCTCGCCAGAAACACCCTGATAATCTACATCCGCGCGGACAAGGAGATGGAGGACCAGCTCATCCAGCGCCAGATCGAGCATCCCAAGCCGCTCTATTACAGCGAACCCTTCCTCGACGAGCAGCTGAAAGAGTACCTGAGCGCGGAGAAATTGCGATCCGTGGAGGAGATCGAGCCCGATCGGTTCGTACGCTGGATATTTCCGAAGCTCGTCGCGCACCGCCGGCCGCGCTATCAGGCGCTGGCCGATCGCTACGGATACACGGTGGAGGCGCGCGGCGCGGAGCAGGTGCGCAACGAGTCGGATTTCATCGAGCTGGTGGGCGACGCGCTCCAGAAAAAACGCGCCATCGCCTGAGCGGGGCAAGAGGACACGGTCATGCCTCTGGTCGCACATTCCGGTCTGCCCGCCTTCGAGCGCCTGCATCGCGAGGGCCAGGAGATCCTTCCGGTGGAGCGGGCGCTGCACCAGGACATCCGCGAGCTGCACCTGGGTCTGCTCAACATGATGCCCGACGCCGCGCTTCAAGCCACGGAACGCCAGTTCCTGCGCCTCGTGGGCTCGTGCAATCGCATCGTGCAGTTCTACGTGCACCTTTTCACCGTCCCCGGCATCGAGCGCCGCGGTGCCGCGAAGGAACACGTGCGCAGCTATTACGAGGATTTCGGCCGTCTCCAGCGGGAGGGCCTGGACGCGCTCATCATCACCGGCGCCAACGTGACCGAGCCGGACATCACGCGAGAAACCTTCTGGGAGCCGCTGGCAGAGGTCATGGACTGGGCGGCGGAGTCGGTGTGCTCCACCTACATGTCCTGTCTCGCCAGCCACGCGGCGTTCAAGCGCTATCACGGCATCGACCGCACGCATCTGCCCCGCAAGCTCTGGGGCGTATATCGGCACCGCGTGGTCGACCCGGTGCATCCCCTCGTGAACGACATCAACACGAGCTTCGAAACGCCGCACTCGCGTTTCAATGACGTCCCGCGGGAAGCGCTCGAGCGGGGGGGCGTGCGTGTGCTGGTGGCCGGCCCCGAGCCCGGCGTGCTCGGCGCCACGAGCCCGGATGGGTTCCGCTTCGTGTACTTTCAGGGCCACCCGGAGTACGACGCGAACAGCCTGCTCAAGGAATACAAACGCGAGATCGGCCGCTTCATCCGAGGGGAGCGCGAGGACTACCCGCCCTACCCGGAGCACTACTTCGTCCCGGAAGCGACCCGCCTGCTCGGTCCCTACCGGGAGGCGGTGCTCGACGCCCTCGCAAACCGGGAGGCGCCGCCGGAGTTCCCCGAAGGCGCCCTCATCCCTTATCTGGAGAACACCTGGACCGATACCGGCAAAGCCATCTTCAACAACTGGCTCGGCCTCGTCTACCAGCTCACTCACATGGACCGCAGACAACCGTTCATGCCCGGCGTGGACTCAGAAGACCCGCTCGGGCTCAGGCGCAGGCACCCGGCGAAACCGGGGGCGTTCGAACGGAACACGATCTGAGGTCTGATCGGGCCGGCAGCTCCCTGAATACGAGAACCACGACGCCGTGGCTTTAGTCGGTAACGCTACAGTGCGGAGCCTTGCGCACACCTATTCCAGACTCCTCGCCGGTGCGAGACGCAGCGCGGGTAGGGCGCCCGTCCGTGCATCACCGGAAATCATACGGAGAACTCGATGAACCTGCATTTCGACACGCAACAGATCCACGCGGGTGTGGAGCCCGATCCGGTCACCGGCGCGATCCTCACACCCATCTATCAGTCGACCACCTACGTTCAGGAATCCGTGGAGCAGTATCTGGCCAAGGGCTATTCGTACTCGCGCACCGCGAACCCCACGGTGCGAGCGCTCGAGAAGCGGCTGACGGCGCTGGAAGGCGGCGTCGACTGCACCTGCTACGGCTCGGGCATGGCGGCCATCCACGCCACTCTGCTCGCGTGCCTGAACGCCGGCGACCACGCCGTGGTTTCGGACGTGGCCTACGGCGGCACTTACCGGCTGTGCACCAAGGTCATTCGTCGATTCGGGGTCGAGTTCACGTTCGCCGATACCTCCGACGTCGACGCCGTGCGCCGCAGCCTGCGCGACAACACGCGCCTCATCCTCACCGAGACCCCGGCCAACCCGACCCTCAAGCTGACCGATGTCGAAGCGGTATCGGCGCTTGCACGCGAGCACCACATTCCGCACGCAGTCGACAACACGTTCCTCACGCCGTACTTTCAGCGGCCCATCGAGCTCGGGGCCGACTTGGTCATACACAGCACCACCAAGTATCTGGACGGGCACAATGCGACCATCGGAGGCGCCGTCGTGAGCGCCACGGCGGAGCTCGACGAAGCCGTCCGGTTCGTTCAGAACGCGACCGGCAGTATCATGTCGGCGCAGATCGCCTGGCTCACCCTCCAGGGCTGCAAGACGTTGTCCGTGCGCCTCGAGCGGCAGAGCGCCAATGCGATGGCCATCGCCCGCTTCCTCGAGGCGCATCCCAAGGTCGAGCGGGTGTGTTATCCGGGGCTCGCATCCTTTCCCCAGCACGAGCTGGCGCGGCGCCAGGCCTCCGGATTCGGGGCGATGGTGTGGTTCGAGGTCAACGGCGGCGTCGCGGCGGGGAAGAAGCTGATGGACTCCCTCAGGCTCTGGAGCCTGGCGGAGAATCTCGGCTCCGTCGAGTCCTTGGTGACGCACCCGGTCACGATGACTCACGCGGACGTCGATGAGGCGGAGCGCCGGCGCGTGGGCATCACGGACGGGCTGGTGCGGCTGTCCGTGGGCATGGAGAGCGCCGACGATCTGATCGAGGACCTGCGCCAGGGACTCGATCGGATCTGAACGCACGCGCACCGGTGGGAGATGCAGAGCAGACGTCGGTCCGCCCGGCTCGATCGACTCGAACGCCTGACGAGGGGGAGACATCATGCGCTACCTGCACGCGATGGTCCGCATCAAGGACATCGACGAATCGCTCGACTTCTACTGCAACAAGCTCGGGCTGGTGGAGACGAATCGCTACCAGAGCGAGAAGGGGCGCTTCACGCTCATCTACCTCTGCGCCCCCGAGGACGTCGAGCAGGCGCGGGCCGACAAGGCCCCGCTCATCGAGCTCACGTACAACTGGGATCCGGAGGAGTACACCGGCGGGCGCAATTTCGGTCACCTCGCCTTCCGGGTGGAGGACATCTACGCCCTGTGCCAGCGCCTGATGGACGGCGGCGTCACCATCAACCGCCCGCCGCGCGACGGTCATATGGCCTTCGTGCGCTCGCCCGACGACATCTCCATCGAGCTGCTTCAGGCAGGCGATCCGTTGCCCTCCCGAGAGCCGTGGGCCTCCATGCCCAACACGGGCACCTGGTGATCGCGGCGCTCTAGGGATCGGATTCCATGTGCAACGCGCTCCCACAGGCAATTCCCGCAGACGCGGCACCGTAGGGCGGTATGCCATCCCGCCGAAGACGCGCGTGATGCAACCTCCGCGGGGCGGGACGGAGCGCAATGCCGCCGTTGAAACGCTCGAAGCCGGTGCCCCCCCGGGAATGCGCTGCGTCCCATGGGCACCGGGCTGCTTGACTCATATCAAGGCCGCCGCGTCCACACCCGCGGTACTCTGACCGCGTTCCGATCCGGCGAAGCGCTCCTTGAAGAACCAGACACCACGATCTCCCGACCCGCGGCCGTCGCCCCCGCGGGGCCCCGGACCCGCCGGCCCGAACAAGCCGCCGAGCTGGGCATCCATCGTGTTGCCGTTCATTCTGCTCGCGCTGTTCTTCCTGTGGCTGGGGCAGCGAAGCGCCGCGCCCCCCGGCCAGGCGATCGCCTACAGCGAGTTCAAGCACCTGGTGCAGACGGGCCAGGTGGCGGAGGTGGTGCTGCGGGGCGAAGCCGTTGAGGGCGTGCTGCACGCGCCCGTAGCCCTGGACCCCGCGGCGGAGAAATCCAGACATTTCCGAACCCGCGTGCCGGCGGTCGGCGACACGGATCTGCTGCCGTTGCTCGAGGAGCACGGCGTGCGCGTCCAGGTCGAGCCCCCGCAGACCGGGGGCTGGAGCCCGATCCTCATCGGCCTCCTGCCCTGGATCCTCCTCATCGGGATCTACATCTGGTTCCTGCGCCGCCTGTCCGGCGGCGGGTTCGCGGGCGGCGTCGGCCCGCGCGGCGATCTGGGCAAGTTCCTGCGGCCCCGGGAGTCGGTGCAGGCCAAGCGCCCGGAGGTGACCTTCGACGACGTCGCCGGCCAGGACAACGCCAAGCGCGAGGTCAAGGAGCTGGTGGAGTACCTGCGCGAGCCCGAACGCTACCGCAGAATGGGCGCCGAGGTTCCGCACGGCGTGCTGCTCGTGGGTCCGCCCGGCACGGGCAAGACGCTCCTCGCGCGGGCGCTGGCGGGCGAGGCGGAGGTGCCGTTTTTCTCCATTTCGGCCTCCGAGTTCATCGAGATGTTCGTGGGGGTGGGCGCCTCGCGCGTGCGCCACCTCTTCAAGCAGGCCAAGGCGAAGGCCCCCAGCATCATCTTCATCGACGAGCTCGACGCCGTGGGGCGGGTACGCGGCGCGGGCCTCGGGGGCGGCCACGACGAGCGCGAGCAGACGCTCAACCAGATCCTGGCGGAGATGGACGGCTTCGAGGGGCACGAGGCGGTGATCGTGCTCGCCGCCACCAACCGCCCCGACGTCCTGGACCCGGCCCTGCTGCGCCCCGGCCGCTTCGACCGCCACGTGACCCTGGAGCTGCCCGACCGCAAGGCGCGCCTCCAGATCCTTCAGGTCCACACCCGCCCCGTGCCGCTCGACACCGACGTGGATCTGGACAAGATCGCCGCCGGGTGCGCGGGCTTCTCGGGCGCGGATCTCAAGAACCTGGTGAACGAGGCCGCCATGCGCGCCGCGCGCGAGGGGCGCGAGCGCGTGGGCATGCGCGACTTCGAGGAGATGCGCGACCGCGTGCTGATGGGCTCCGAGCGCAGCCTGGTGCTTCAGGCCGACGAGAAGCACCGGCTGGCGGTGCACGAGTCGGGCCATACCGTCGCGGCCTACTTCCTCCCGAACACCGATCCGCTGTTCAAGGTCAGCATCATCCCGCGCGGCAAGGCGCTCGGCGGCACGCAGCAGCTTCCCGAGGCGGAACGCTACACGCTCGCCTACGATTACCTGCGCGACCGGCTGGCGGTCATGCTGGCCGGGCGCATGGCGGAGAAGGAGATCTGCGGCAACGTGAGCTCCGGGGCCGACGACGACATCCGCCAGGCCACCGCCCTCGCCCGCGCCATGGTCACGCGCTGGGGCATGTCCGAGGACATCGGGCCCATGGATCTGCGAGAGAGCGAGGAGCATCCCTTCCTCGGGCGCGAGATCGCGCAGCCGCGCCGCCACAGCGAGGCCTCGGCGAAGGCGGTGGACGAGGCCGTGAGCAAGCTGCTGCGCGAAGCGGAGGCTCGCGTGCAGAAGGTCATCCGCGACCATCGCGCCGAGATGGACCGACTGGTGGCGGCGCTCGAGGAGCACGAGACCCTGCACCGCGGCGACATCGAGAACATCCTCGGCGCGGGCGGCGGCAAGAGGCGCACGCTGAGCGCCGCCCCCTCATCGGGCTGAGCGCCGCCTCTCTTACCCGATCTCTCCCCTCCTTCGCCCGGTGGTGCTCGCGGGTGAAGACGAAGGCCTGAGGTAGTAATCTGTCGGCTCGAAGACCGGAAAGGACCCACGTGTCGACACGAAACCCGAGCGGCCGGCCGGTGCAGTTTCCGGGCGTCGCGTTCGACCTGGTAGCGCTCGCAGCGTCGGCTGGCGGGCTGCGCGCGCTGAGCGCCGTGGTCGCGGGGCTGCCGGGCGATTTTGGGGCGGCTCTGGTCGCGGTGCAGCACCTCGACCGTCGCCACCGCAGCCTCATGGCGGAGATCCTCAGCCGGTGCACAGAGCTGCGGGTGGCGCAGGCCGCGGAGGGTGACCAGCTCGCCCCTGCCACCTTGTTCATCGCCCCCCCCGACCGCCATCTGCTGGTCAACTCCCACGGCACCCTGGCCCTCTCGCAGACCGAGCTGGTGCACTTCCTGCGCCCTTCAGCCGATCTCCTGTTCGAGTCCGCGGCGGCCAGCTACAAGGAGCGCCTGATAGGCGTGATCCTGACCGGCACCGGCAGCGACGGCGCCGTGGGCGTTCAGGCCGTGAAGAAGACCGGCGGCACCGTGATCGCCCAGGACGAGGCCACGTCGGAGTTCTACGGCATGCCCTCCGCCGCCATCGCCACCGGATGCGTGGACTTCGTGCTCCCGCTGGAGGAGATCCCGGGCGCGCTGATGACCCTGATTGCGACGGGAGAGGTGGATTGAGCGTCCCCGAGACCGACGCCGACTTCGAAGCGCTGCTCGAGTACCTCAAGGAGAACCGGGGCTTCGACTTCACGGGCTACAAGCGCCCGAGCCTGATGCGCCGCATCGACAAACGCATGCAGGCGGTGGGGATCGACGGCTACGCGGCGTACCGCGACCACCTCGAGGTGCGTCCCGACGAGTTCGCCCTCCTGTTCGACACCATCCTCGTCAACGTCACGGCTTTTTATCGCGATCCCGCGGCCTGGGATTATCTGAAAGACGAGGCCGTGCCCCAGCTCCTCGCGCACAAAGGCGGGGACGAGCCCGTCCGCGCCTGGAGCGCGGGTTGCGCCTCGGGCGAGGAAGCCTACACCCTGGCGATGATCCTGGCCGAGGCCCTGGGCGAGGAGGCTTACCAACGGCGAGTGAAGATATACGCCACCGACGTGGACGAGGCGGCGCTGGCCGCGGCGCGCCACGCGACCTACGACGGCGACGATCTCGCCGACCTGCCCGCCGCGTGGCGCGAACGCTACTTCGAGGTGGCGGACGGCCACTACGTGGTGCGCCCCGGCCTGCGGCGCGGCGTGGTCTTCGGGCGCCTCGATCTGGTTCAGGACGCCCCGATATCGAGACTCGAGCTGCTTGTGTGCCGGAATACCTTGATATATCTGAACGCAGAGACCCAGGATCGGATCCTCTCCCGTTTCCACTTCTCGCTGAACGAAGGCAGCGTCCTGTTTCTGGGCCGTGCCGAGCAGCTGCTCACCCACGCGAATCTGTTCACCCCCCTCGACTTCAAGCACCGGATCTTCCGGAAGGCACCGGGGGTCGCCATGCGCGAGCGCCTGGCGGCGTTGAGCCAGGCGGCGTATCCCGAGGCCGCCAACAATCGCCTCGCACGCAGCGTTCGCCTGCGCGACAAAGCCTTCGACGCCGCACCGGTGGCCGAGATCGTCGTGGACCTGAACGACAAGCTGGTCATGGCCAACAATCGAGCACGCGCGCTCTTCGGGTTGACCGCGGGTGATCTGGGTCGGCCCTTTCGGGACCTCGAGCTCTCGTATCAGCCGGTGGAGCTTCGGGGGCGCATCCAGCGTGCTTACACGGAGCGTGACACCGTCTCCATGGAGCGCGTGATGCGCACGCTGGAGGGCGGTGAGCCTCAGTACCTGGACGTGTGCGTGAGCCCCCTCATCGACAACGGCGGCACCCTGCTCGGCGTGGCCGTGACCTTCGAGGACACGACCGCCTACTACAAGCTGGAGCAGGATTTTCACCGATCGATCCAGGACCTCGAGACCACCCAGGAGGAGCTCCAGTCGGCCAACGAGGAGCTCGAGACCACCAACGAAGAGCTGCAGTCGGCCAACGAGGAGCTCGAGACCACCAACGAGGAGCTGCAGTCGACCAACGAGGAGCTCGAGACCACCAACGAGGAGCTGCGCTCCTCCAACGAGCAGCTCCAGGTCATCAATCTGGAGCTGCGCGAGCGCAGCCGCGAGCTCGCCAGCGCCAACGCCTACCTGCGCTCCGTCCTGGCCAACCTGCGGGTCGGCGCGGCGGGGCTGGACTCCCACCTGAAGGTCGTCCTCTGGAGCGAAGGCGCCGTCGACCTGTGGGGGCTCCGCCCCGAAGAGGCCTACGGGCAGCCCTTCCACGAGCTGGACATCGGGCTGCCCGTGGCGGAGCTGGAGACCACCGCCCGGGTCGTGCTCGAGGGCACGGAGCGGGACCGGGTGGTCGAGCTGGACGCCACCAACCGCCGAGGCAAACCCGTCCACTGCCGGGTGACCTGCACCCGGGTGCTCGACGAGGCCGATCAGATCGATGGAGTGCTGCTCCTGATGGAGCAGGTGAACGAGGGCCACGAGCGAGGCTGAGCTCATGCCCGAGAGGGTGGCCCGGTCGTAATTTTGGGAACGGGTTTCCTGTAGACGTACGCAGTTGTACGTAGCATCATCTGCTGCGCCAAGCCCCGTCGCCGGAGTCGCCACCCCGGCGCCAGGCACGCCGACGCCGGGTGCGCGCCTCGCCACGGAATCGGACTACGCCCAGGGTCCGGAGCATGAAGCGTCAA
>CAZPFD010000142.1:0-9949 GCA_964585725.1 uncultured Ectothiorhodospiraceae bacterium
GGGCTTGCGACTCCGCTGCACATACCGCCGGGACCCATCTCCAAGGAAGCTCGTCGGCAAGGTTCCCGAAAATCCGCGAAGAGCCAAAAAATGGCGGCGTTTCATGGGTAATCGGGAATCAGAATGTCCCCTAAACCCGATTCAATCGCCGAGCACCGTGCCCACGGCCACGCGCTGGGCGTTGAGGAACTCCGCCATGGGGAGCGGGCGCCCCCCGGGGCGTTGCACGCTCAGCAGGCGCAGGATGCCGTACCCCGTGGCCACGTCGACACCCTCGCGGCTGCGGGCGACGACGGTCCCGGGCGGCGCGCCGGCGTGTTCGCCCGGCTCCAGCGCCGCCGCCTTCCAGATGCGCAGCGGCGCGTCCCCGAGCGTCGTGTGCGCCACCGGCCAGGGATTGAACGCTCTGACCCGCCGCTCCAGCGCCTCGGCGGGCTGAGACCAGTCGATGCGGCCGTCTTGCTTGCGGATGCGCGGGGCGTAGGTGGCGCGGGCCTCGTCCTGCGGGGAAGGCCGCAGGCGCCCCGCCTGGAGATCCTCCAAGGCGGCGAGCAAGGCCTCGGCGCCCAGCTCCGCCAGCCGTTCCTCGAGGCTCCCGGCGGTGTCATCCGGACCAATGGGGCAGGACGCGGTCCTGAGCACCGGGCCGGTATCCATGCCCGCGTCCATTTGCATGACGGAGACGCCGGTCTCGGCGTCGCCGGCCAGAATCGCGTGCTGGACGGGCGCCGCCCCCCGCCAGCGCGGCAGCAGCGAGGCGTGGACGTTGATGCACCCGTGCGCCGGCGTCTCCAGGATGTCCGCGGGCAGGATGAGCCCGTAGGCGGCGACGACCATGACGTCGGGCCTCGATGCCGCCAGCTCGTCACGCACGCCCGGCGCACGCAGCGTCGGCGGCTGGTGCACGGGAATGCCGTGGGAGCGCGCGAGGTGCTTGACCGGGCTCTCCCGCAGCCTGCGCCCGCGCCCGGCGGGCCGGTCCGGCTGCGTGTAGACCGCCGCCACCCGGTGCCGCGATGCGAGCAGTGCCGCGAGCTGTACCGCTGCGAAGTCGGGCGTGCCCGCGAAGACGATGGTCAGGGGCTCGCGCATCGTCGGGGGGTGGCCGAAGCCGTGCGTGGTGGAGGTCGGCGCTTCGTCGGCGCCCCTCGCCTCAGAGGGCCTGACGCTGGAACCTGTCGGCCTTCTTCTTGAGGCGCTGGCGCTTGAGCTGCGAGAGGCGGTCGATGAACAGCTTCCCGTTCAGGTGGTCGATCTCGTGCTGCACGCAGATGGCGAGCAGGCCCTCGGCCGCCAGCTCGTAGGGATTCCCGTCGCGGTCGAGCGCGCGCATCTTGATGCGCTCGGCCCGCTGCACCGTGTCATAGATTCCCGGCACCGAGAGACAGCCCTCCTCCATCTCCACGACGCCCTCCTCCGCGAGGATCTCCGGGTTGATCAGGCAAAGCGGCGAGTCCCGCTGCTCGGAGACGTCGATCACCACCACCCGCTGGGGGACGTTGACCTGGGTGGCGGCGAGCCCGATGCCCGGGGCGTCGTACATCGTCTCCAGCAAGTCGTCCACGAGGCGGCGGACGCCGTCGTCCACCCGCTCCACGGGAGCGGCCGCATTACGCAGCCGGGGGTCCGGATAGTGGAGGATGTCCAGTATGGCCATGGGAACGCACGTTAAAAGGTCGTTCGAAGCTGCCGTTAATAATACCGGAAGCGGCGCCGGGCGCGCTACTGGGATAGCGCCCGCCGGCCCCGCCAAGCCCGGGCGGCAGGGAAGATTTTATGTGTATTTTCAGTAAGATACTACCCCCCTGCGCGCCCCGGCAGGCTGATGTGCGCCGCTCCCGCCACGCATCGTCGATCCGGTCGACGCACTGGGGGAAGACGTATGTCACGTAGGTACCTGCTGGGCTTGCTGCTCGGTTGCACACTGCTTCCGGGCGTCGTCTTGGCCGCGGTCGAGCTAAGGCCCGATCACCCCGAGCGCTATGTCGTCCAAAAGGGCGATACCCTGTGGGACATCGCGGAGCACTTTCTTCGCGACCCCTGGCTGTGGCCCGAGATCTGGCGGGTCAACCCCGGGATCGACAACCCCCACCTGATCTACCCCGGCGATGTGCTCGTGCTGACCTACGAGGACGGTCGCCCGGTGCTGCGCCTGGAGCGCCGCGCCGAGGGCGAAGCCCCGGGTCCGGGCGCCGAGCCTCCTCCCCCGGAGGCCGAGCGCGTCGAGCGTCCGGCACGTCCGGGCGAGCGGCCGCTGGTGAAGCTCTCACCCCGGGTCCGCGAGCTCGAGCTCGACCGTGAAGCCATTCCGCCCATCCCCATCGATGCCATCCAGCAGTTCCTGAGCCGCCCGCGCGTGCTCACCGCCCGCGAGTTCGAGACGGCTCCGTATATCGTCTCGGTGGGCAAGGAGCATCTCGTAGCCGGCACCGACTATCGGGTCTACGCTCGCGGGTTGGAGCCCTACGATTCCAGCGCGTTCACGGTCTACCGCAGAGGCGAGGTCTACCGCGACTTCCCGAGCGGGGAGATCCTGGGTTACGAGGCGCTGCACGTGGGGGATGCCGTTCTGGAGCGATCCGGCGATCCCGCGGCCATCCGCCTGGCGCGGACCAAGCGCGAGGTGCTCACGGGCGACCGCCTGTTCCCCGTTCGCGAGGACGAGATAGACCGACAGTTCATGCCTCGGGCGCCCCAGGAAGAGGTCGACGGGCGCATCATCTCGGTGATCGACGGCGTGTCCCAGATCGGCCAGCACCAGGTGGTCGTGTTGAACCTGGGGCACGAGGACGGCATCCGGGCGGGTCACGTCATGGCCGTCTTCCAGGCCGGCGCGACCGTGCGCGACCCTTACACCGAAGCCCCGGTGACGCTGCCGGATGAGCGCGCCGGCATCGTCATGGTGTTTCGACCCTTCGAGCGCGTGAGCTATGCGCTCGTCATGAAAGCGACGCGTGCCATGCACGTGCACGACAGGGTCAGGACTCCCTGAATCGCCGAACCTCGTTCAGCGGTCGTTCGCGTATTTCCGGGAGATAGATGGTGTCGCGAAGCGATGCTGGAGCCCCGGGGCGCATGCGAGTCCGCCACTGGCCCGCATTTCTCGCCTAGGACCCGCTTGGCGCGGCACATACCCCGGACGCTTTTCCGATGACGCCCGTCAGCGCGGTTCCCCGAAAGCCCGCGATGCCAGAAACCGAAGGCTCCTGCTTCGCATCCGCCCGGGCTCGTCGCCCAGGTGCACACCGGTGCCTGAGGCGGTGTATGCTCAGGACAGTCCTCATGCACCACGGCTCGGCTTTCCCCATGGCGACCTCCGACGACGCGCACTGGCTCGCCTTGCACCGCGCGCCCGCGCTGGGCAATGCGAGTGTCGCACGCCTGCTCGAGCGCTTCGATTCCCCGCGCGAGCTGCTCGGGGCCGGCGACCGTGCGCTGGCCGAGCTCGGGGTGCCGGAGCCGACGCGGCGTTATCTGCAGGAGCCCGACTGGGCGGCGGTCGAGGCTGACCTCGCGTGGCTCGATCAGCCCGCCCACCGGCTCTTGACCCTGGCGCATCCCGACTATCCACCGCGTCTGCGCGAGATCCCGGATCCGCCGCTGGTGTTGTTCGTGCAGGGAGACGCCGAGGTGTTGCAGGTCCCGCAGCTGGCCATCGTCGGCAGCCGCAATCCCACTCCGGTGGGCGCCGAGACCGCTCGCGCCTTCGCGCGAGCTCTGGCCGAGGCCGGCCTGGCGGTGACCAGCGGCCTCGCCCTCGGAGTGGACGGTGCCGCGCACCGCGGGGCGCTCGATGCCGGCGGGCTCACGGTGGCGGTGGCGGGCAACGGGCTCGATCGCGTGTACCCCGCCGCGCATCGCCGACTGGCGATGCAGATCGCCGCGAGCGGTGTGCTCGTGTCCGAGTTCCCGCCCGGCACGCCGCCGCTGGCCGGGAACTTTCCGCGGCGCAACCGCGTCATCAGTGGGTTGAGCCTCGGGGTGCTGGTGGTGGAGGCGGCGCGCCGCAGCGGGTCGTTGATCACGGCGCGGCTGGCGTCGGCTCAGGGGCGGGAAGTGTTCGCCATCCCCGGCTCGATCCACAATCCGCTTGCCCGCGGATGTCATGCGCTCATCCGCCAGGGCGCAAAGCTCGTCGAGACGGCGCGCGATGTTCTCGAAGAGATCGGGGCACAGGTGACGGTCGGATCGACGATGTTCGATACGGCTTCCGAGCCGGTTTCTCGAGAGACGTCCGATCTCGATCCGCAATACGCAAAGCTGCTTTCGTGTCTCGGATACGAGCCCACGGGAGTGGACATGTTGGTGGAGCGCACCGGATTGACGCCCGAGGAGGTTTCCTCCATGCTTTTGATTCTCGAGCTCGAAGGCCAAGTGGCGTCGCTGTCGGGTGGGCTTTACGCTCGAACGGCGAAAGGGCCCTGATATATGAAAGAGACTGTGCTGGATGTATTGATGTATCTGTTCGAGCACTATCTCGATGTAGACATGGATACCGATTCCGACGAGGCGTTCGTCAGGCGCGAACTGATCGAAGCCGGGTTTCGTGACGCTGACATCTCCAAGGCGTTTGCCTGGCTGGAAGGCCTGACGATGGAGTGCGGCCCGACTGCACAGGGGACCACGGAAGGCTCCGCGATCCGAATCTTCTCGGCCGAGGAGGTGCGGCGATTGGATGTGGAGTGCCGTGGCTTCCTCGTCTTCCTGGAACAGGTGGGTGTCCTCGACGCCCGCACTCGCGAGCTCATCATCGATCAGGCAATGGCGCTGGAAACCGACTCCGTGGACCTGGAGCAGCTGAAGTGGGTGGCCCTCATGGTGCTGCTCAATCAGCCCGGCAACGAGTCGGTCGCCGCCTGGATGGAGGATTTCGTCTTCGATACGCCCGGCCAGCGGCTACATTAAGGTTTGCGTCGCCGCTGCCGATCACGACGATATCCGGACATCTCGCAGGGACGGTCGTGGGCGCGGCTCGGGCTCGGGCGGCGTTCCCGGGGACCGTGATTGGGAATGAGCAAACACCTTCTTATCGTCGAATCGCCGGCCAAGTCCCGGACCCTGAAGAAGTATCTGGGGCCCGATTTCAACGTCATGGCCTCGTACGGGCACGTGCGCGATCTGCGCCCCAAGGAGGGGGCCGTGGAGCCCGAGAACGGTTTCGTGATGCATTACGAGCCGATCGAGAAGAACGAGAAGCACGTCAACGCCATCGCGCGGGCGACCAAGAAGGCCGATGATCTGTATCTGGCCACCGACCCCGACCGGGAAGGGGAGGCCATCTCCTGGCACCTGGTCGAGCTGCTGAGGTCGCGCGATGTGCTGAACGGCAAACCCGTGCACCGGGTCGTCTTCAACGAAATCACCAAGCGCGCCGTGAACGAGGCCATCGGGCACCCCCGTGATCTCTCCATGGAGCTGGTCAATGCGCAGCAGGCGCGGCGGGCACTCGACTATCTGGTCGGGTTCAATCTGTCGCCGCTCCTGTGGCGCAAGATCCGCCCGGGGCTGTCTGCTGGCCGCGTGCAGAGTCCGGCCTTGCGCCTCATCGTGGAGCGCGAGGAAGAGATCGAGCGCTTCGTCTCGCAGGAATACTGGACGATCGAAGCCGACGTCAGCGCGCGCGGGATCCCCTTCGTCGCGAAGCTCAACCGCTATCACGACGAGAAGCTCACCCAATTCAGCGTCACGAACGAAAAGCAAGCGCGGGCCATCGAGAGCGAGCTCGAGCGCGAAGGGGCCCGGGGGCTCCGCGTCTCCAAGGTCGAGAAGAAGCAGCGCCGGCGCAACCCCGCACCGCCGTTCACCACCTCTACCCTGCAGCAGGAGGCTTCGCGCAAGCTCGGGTTCACCGCCCAGCGCACCATGCGCGTGGCGCAGCAGCTCTACGAGGGCATCGAGACCGAAGGAGGCGTGAGCGGTCTCATCACGTACATGCGTACCGACTCGGTGAGCCTCGCGCGCGAGGCGCTGGACGAGATCCGGCAGTACATCGTGGAGCAGTACGGTCAGGACAAGCTTCCGGCCGAAGCCCGGGCGTTCAAGACCCGGGCCAAGAACGCGCAAGAGGCGCACGAGGCCATCCGGCCCACCTCCATCGAGCGCACGCCCGAGTCGCTGCGTCATCGCCTCAATCGTGACCAGCACCGGCTGTACGAGCTCATCTGGAAGCGCACGCTGGCTTGCCAGATGCAGCACGCCACCATCGACACCGTTGCGGTGGATCTGGAGTGCGGCACCGAGAACACCTTTCGCGCCACGGGCTCGACGGTGATCGACCCGGGCTTCATGGCCGTATACGAGGAGGGAATCGACGACGCCAAGAAAGGCGAGGCCGATCGACGCCTGCCCGCGCTCGCCGAGGGCGACGTGGTGGACCTCAAGGGGCTGCGCCCCGAGCAGCACTTCACCGAGCCGCCGCCGCGATACACCGAGGCCTCTCTGGTCAAGACGCTGGAGGAGCACGGCATCGGTCGTCCATCCACGTATGCGAGCATCATCTCCACGCTGAAGCAGCGCGAGTACGTGACGCTGGAGAAGCGGCGCTTCCGGCCTACGGACGTGGGACGCGTCGTCAACAAGTTCCTCACCGAGCACTTCACCCGCTACGTCGACTACGAGTTCACCGCGCGCATGGAGGACGCGTTGGATGAGATCTCGCGCGGCGAGAAGGACTGGATCGACCTGATGGAAGGTTTCTGGGCCCGCTTCAAGAGCCAGGTGGACTCCAAGGCCGAGACGGTCAAGCGCAGCGACGTCACCCAGGAAAAGCTCGACGAGGACTGCCCCCGCTGCGGGCGGCGGCTGGCCGTGCGGCTCGGGCGCCGGGGGCGCTTCATCGGGTGCACGGGATATCCCGATTGTGATTACACACGAAGCCTGGACGGCTCGGATGAGGGCGGCAGCCAGGCCGAGGCGGTCCAGGGGCGCACCTGCCCGCGCTGCGGCTCGCCGCTGCAGGTGAAGACGGGCCGTTACGGAAAGTTCATCGGCTGCAGCGGGTACCCCAACTGCAACTTCATCGAGCCACTGGTGAAGCCGGTGGACATGGGCATCCGTTGCCCGGAGTGCGGTGAGGGGAATCTCATGAAGCGCCGCTCGCGACGCGGGAAGGTCTTCTACTCCTGCGGCACTTATCCGAAGTGCACGTACGCGGTTTGGAATCAGCCGCTGGACGAGCCGTGCCCGCGCTGCGGGTGGCCCATTCTGACCCTCAAGACCACCAAGCGGCGGGGTACCGAGAAGGTGTGTCCGCAGAAGGACTGCAAATACGCGGAGACTGTCGACGAGCCGGAGCGCGTCGCCTCCTGACCGGGCCCCGCGAACGAAGAGAAGAAAAGAAGAACCACAGAGAACACAAACACAGAGGATTTCACAGAGGACACAGAGGTGAAGAGAAAGACAAAATAAGAAAATCTTCGTGACCGTGCCGACCTGAACGCGCATTCGTATTCATTATTTTCCTCTGTGTACCTCTGTGCTGTACCCTGTGTTCTCTGTGGTTCATTTGACCGAGCTCGAGAGATACCCGACCGATGAGCGATGACGTGCGGCCGTTCGTGGCCATCCTGATGGGGTCCGATTCGGATCTGCCCGTGGTGCAGGGCGCGCTGGACGTGCTCGCCGCGCTGGAGGTCCCGTGCGAAGCGAGGATTCTCTCGGCGCACCGCACGCCGGATGCGACCCGGGAATACGTCAGGGAGGCCGATGCGCGCGGCTGCGCCGTGTTCATCGCCGCCGCCGGGATGGCGGCGCACCTGGCGGGGGCGGTGGCCGCCCACACCGTGAAGCCGGTCATCGGCATTCCGGTCGACGCGGGACCCCTCCAGGGGCTCGACGCGCTGCTGTCGACCGTGCAGATGCCGCCGGGGGTGCCGGTCGCCACGACGGCCATCGGCAAGGCGGGCGCACGCAACGCCGGGCACCTGGCGGCGCAGATCCTGGCGCTCGCGGATCCCGAGCTCGCCGCGCGCGTGGCGCGCGAGCGGCAGCGCGGCGCCGAGGGGGTGACGGCCAAGGACCGAGCCCTCGGTGAGCGCCTCGCCCGCGGTCCATCGGACCCGACGCAGCCGGGGGGCGCCCGTTGAACGCCGCTACGTAACACGAAGGTCACGAAGGGCACGAAGAAAGATCGGTTGTAAAGGACAGCCCTCGGAGCGGCCCGGCACGTAGGGGCGGGCGCCAGAGCCTTCGCCACGAGGCGTATCCCCGTCCCGATCCCGCGCAGGGGCTCCAGACCTTCCCTTGGAGATTGTTCTCCATATATTTTTGTCTTCGTGCTCTTCGTGTGACCTTCGTGACCTTCGTGTTAGAGGACGGCGCTGCCGAAACCTTCCAGGGCTATCTCAACCGCTGGCACCTGAGCCGGGCGGCCGACGCCTTGCGCGCGGGGGGGGTCATCGCGTATCCCACGGAGGGGGTATACGGGCTGGGCTGCGAGCCGCTCGACGAGGGGGCGGTACGCCGGGTGCTCGCACTCAAGCGGCGTCCCGCGGATAAGGGCCTGATCCTCATCGCGGCCCGGCACGAGCAGTTGCGACCTTTCATCATCGAGCCCGATCCCGAGATCATGGCGCGCCTGCGCGCCGACTGGCCGGGGCCGATCACCTGGCTGCTCCCTGCCCGGCGCGACGTACCGCGCTGGCTGACCGGCCGCCACGCCTCCATCGCGGTGCGGGTCACCGCGCACCCCCAGGCGGCGGCGCTGTGCCTGCGCTATGGGGCGGCCCTCGTGTCCACCAGCGCGAATCCAGCGGGCCGCCCGCCCGCGCGCACGGCGCTCGACGTGCGGCGCTACTTCGGTGAGGGTCTGGACTTCATTCTCCCCGGTGCGGTCGGCGACCCGCGAGCCGGTCCGACGGAGATTCGCGATGCCCTCTCCGAGCGCATCGTGCGTCCCCGGAGCCTGGCATGAGCACGCATGCTTCGATGCACGAGAGCCTCGCCTCGGTGGCCGGGTATGTCATGGGTCTTCAGGACCGTGTCACGGCCGCCCTGGAAGCCGATGACGGCGCCGGGCGCTTCCGCGAGGACAGCTGGGAGCGGCCGGGCGGCGGGGGCGGCCGCTCGCGCAGCCTCCAGGCGGGGGCTCTGTTCGAGCGCGCGGGGATCAACTACTCGCACGTGCACGGCGACGCCCTCCCACCCGCGGCCAGCGCGCGCCGCCCGGAGCTCGCAGGCCGCGGGTTCCAGGCTCTCGGCGTATCCCTCGTGGCGCACCCGTGGAACCCGTACGTGCCGACCTCCCACTTCAATCTGCGGTTTTTCCTCGCCGAGGCGGCGAATCGCGCCCCCGTCTGGTGGTTCGGAGGCGGATTCGACCTCACGCCCTTCTACGGCTTCGAGGAGGACGCCGTGCACTGGCACCGGACGGCGCGGGAGGCCTGCGTCCCGTTCGGAGAGGACATCCACCCCCGGTTCAAAAAGGCCTGCGACGAGTACTTCTACCTCAGGCATCGCGGGGAGCCCCGGGGCATCGGCGGGCTGTTCTTCGACGATTTCAACGAGGGCGGATTCGAGCGCTGCTTCGGCCTCGCCCGCAGCATCGGCGATCATTTCCTCGCCGCCTATCAGCCCATCGTGGCCCGCCGCCGTTCGGCGCCTTACGGGGAGCGCGAGCGTGACTTCCAGCTGTATCGGCGCGGGCGCTACGTCGAGTTCAATCTCCTCTACGACCGGGGCACCCTGTTCGGGCTGCAGTCCGGGGGGCGCGTGGAGTCCATCCTCATGTCGCTCCCTCCGGAAGTGCGCTGGCGCTACGACTGGCATCCCGCGCCGGGCTCCGCCGAGGCGCGCCTCTACGAAGAGTTCCTGCGTCCCAGGGACTGGGTCTGAGCACGCAGGGGTCATCCGAAGGGGTCATCCGAAGGGGTCAGGTCTTGCAATGCCGCATCGGCACGGAAAGCCGGTCACGCGGCGGGATGCGGCATTGCAAGACCTGACCCCTCCTTTC
>CAZPFD010000143.1:0-9915 GCA_964585725.1 uncultured Ectothiorhodospiraceae bacterium
CCTTCGGGCCTGCTCGCCCCGCGCGCCGCGCTCCGCCAGTCACCCTTCGCAAGGGGCTCGCCACCCCGCTCCACCAAGCCGAGCTTCGGGGTCATCAGAAACGAGCATATCCCCGTCTCCTTAACCCCCACGCCCGGTGTCCTCGACGATGCGCCCGTCCACCATGCGCAGCCGCCGCCGGGCGCGGGCCGCCAGCTCGGGATCGTGGGTGACCAGCAGCAGCGTGAGACCGTCGCCGTGCAGGCGCTCGAGGATCTCCACCACCTCGTGACCGGTGGTGCGGTCGAGATTGCCCGTGGGCTCGTCCGCGAGCAGCATCTCGGGGGCGGTCACCGTGGCGCGGGCGATGGCGACGCGCTGGCGCTGTCCGCCCGAGAGCTCGTCCGGACGGTGCTGCCCGCGATCGGCGAGGCCGAACGCGGCCAGGGTCTCGGCCTCGCGCTCGCGGCGCTCCTCGGGGGCCACGCCCGAGAGCACCAGCGGCAGCTCGATGTTGCCGGCGGCGGTCAGGCGCGGAATCAGGTGGAAGAACTGGAACACGAAACCGATCTTGTCGCGGCGGATGCGCGCGAGCTCGCGGTCGGGAAGGTGCGTGACGTCCGCGCCGTCGAAGCGGTAGACGCCCTGCGTGAGCCGGTCCAGGAGCCCGATGATGTTGAGCAGGGTCGACTTGCCCGATCCCGACGGGCCCATGATGGACAGATACTCGCCGCGGCCCACGTCCAGGGCCACGTCGTCCAGCGCACGCACCACCTGGTCGCCCACGGTGAAGCGGCGCGAGGCGTGGCTGAGCTCGATCACCGGCTGACCTAATCCGGGGTCCGAGTGCCGTCCTCGCCCGCCGGCACGGCCAGCGCGCCGGCCTCGACCCCTTCGCGGGTCACCGAGATCACCACCCGGTCGCCGGCCTCGAGCCCGGCGCGAACCTCGGTGTAGCGCCAGTTCGAGAGCCCGGGATCGAAGCTCCGCTCCTCGAGGCGCCCGGACGCCTCCACGTAGAGCAGCACGCGATCGCCGTCGAGCACCGCCTCGGTCGGCACCCGCAGCACGTCCTCGCGGCGCTCGAGCACGATCTCCACGTCCGCGCTGTAGCCCGGCAGCAGATTCCACGACTCGCGCGCACCTTGCAGATCCACCTCCACGTCCACCGTGCGCGCCTGCTTCTCGCGATCGAGCACATAGGGCGCGATGCGCCGTACCTGCGCCCCGCACAGCCGCCCGGGAAACGCATCCAGGGTCACACAGGCCTGCATCCCGGGCCGGATCTCGGGCGCGTCGACCTCATCGATGGGCGCGGTCACGTACAGGCAGCGGACGTCGATGAGATCGATGGCAGGCAGCGTCGCGATGCCGGGCGGCGACGGCGTCACATACTCCCCCAGCTCCGCGTTGACCTCGGCCACCACCCCCGCGAACGGCGCCGTCAATCGGGTGCGCTGGAGCTCGGCGCGCGCGACCTCGACCCGGGCGCGGCTCACATCGAGCGCGGCGCGCGCGGCGTCGCACCCGGCGCGCCGGGCGCGGGCATCGGTGGTGGCCCGGTCCGCCTGCTCCTCGGAGACGAGCTCCTGATCGCGCAGCCGCTGCAAGCGCTTCGCCTCACGCTCGACCACCTCGGCCTCGAGACAGGCCTCCTGCTCGCGGGCCCGGGCCGTGGAGACCTCGCTCTCGGCCAGGCGCACCTCCGCCTCCAGGTCCTCGTTCCAGATCTCCAGCAGCAGCGCACCTTCCTCCACCCGATCGCCCTCGCGCACCGGCAGGCGCGACACCTGCCCGCCGATGGCCGGGGCCAGCTTCGAGCGGCGGCACGCCTCCACCGTGCCGACCCGGGTATTGGCCACCGTGGACTCCACCGTTCCCCGCTCCACCGGCGCGAGCGCCACCGCCACCGGCTCGGGACGCGACAGATACCAGAACAGGGCCGCCCCCGCGGCCACCACGACCAGTGCGATCAGCCAGCGCAAGATCCGTCTCATCTGGCGGGGTGAATGATCCCGGCGGCGAACCCTCGCGAGGGGTGGGCGGCGAAGCGCACCGGGCAGACGTGCGGGCCGCTCACTGCGGCGCCATATCCCGCCGCAGCCCTTTGAGGATGTCCTCGCGAGCGACGATGCCGCGCAAGCGGCGATCCTCCACCACGGGGAAGCTCTTGTTGCGGGTCTCGATCATGCGGCTCAGCACGCGGCTCAGAGGCTGCGCGGGCTGCACGCTCTCCGGGTTTCGCGTCATGTAGTCCTCGACGGGCTGGCTGAGGATGGCATCGTAGCGGGGGATGATCGACTTGGGGCTGAACAGAAACGCACGCAGCAAGTCGAACTGCGTCAGCATCCCCACGATCCCGTCGACCTCCACCACGACGGGCAGCGCGTTGAATTTGTTCGCCTCGAACAGCTCGCGCGCCTCAGCGAGCGACGTGTGCGGCTCCACCGTCACCGGGTGACCCGACATGACGTCGGAGACCTTCATGTTCAAGAAAGGGACCATCTTTGCAGCCTCCAGGTGGCTCAAAAGGGCAGCCGGGGCAGCTTTGCCCGTGTGACCGAGGCCTGCCGGAATCCGCTATCCGCCGGTCTCACGATTCTCGGCCTCGAAGGTCTGCGGGCATTGATCGACATCAACACACTCGAAGAGTCTCGCGCGTACGATTGCCCTTCGGCCCCGCTGCCGGCGCGGGCCCAAGGCGAGGTTAAAGCGCCGGGGACCCGCGGACAATGACCATTGCCTTCCGGAAGATCGCGATCCTGGGCGCCACCGGCCCCACCGGGATCCACCTGGCACGCATCCTCATCGCCGGGGGCGCGCAGGTGCGCGTGGTTTCGCGCAGCGCCGATCACCTCGAGCGCGTCTTCGGCGAGCAGCCCGCCGAGCGGGTCGCGGCGGACATGCTGGACGCCGCAGCCGCGCTGCAGGCCATCGAGGGCTGCGACAGCGTCTTCGACTGCATCGGGCTGCCCGCCGAGCACCTCGCCGATCATCCGCGCACGGCGCGCAACGTCGCCGCCGCCATCGCACGAACCGGTGCACGGGCCGTGCACGTATCGAGCTATTGGGCGTACCTGCCGGTGCAGCACTCGCCCGTCTCGGAGACGCACCCGCGCAGCGGCGGGAGCTTTCCCGTGCGTATGCGGCGGGAGGCGGAGGACGTGCTTCTCGATGCCGGCGCGGCGGTGCTCAACCTGCCGGACTTCTACGGCCCCCACGTGCACACCGGCACCTTGCAGAACGTGCTCGGCGAGGCCGCCGCGGGCAAGACCATGCATTGCGTCGGCTCCCCCGATGCGCCGCGCGAGTACGTCTACGTACCGGACGCCATGGAAATGGCCGCGTCGGTGGCGACCCACGAGGCGGCCTACGGCGAGCGGTGGATCATCCCCGGTGCGGGCCCCGTGAGCATGCGCCGGGTCGCGCAGATCGCCAGCGCGCACCTGGCCCGCTCGGTGAAGGTGCAAGGCGCCGGGCCCCTCATGCTGCGGATGCTGAGCCTGTTCAATCGGGAGCTGCGCGGCTTCATGCCCATGGTGCCCTACTACGTGCGACCCATCGCCTTCGACACCACCAAGCTGCGCGCGCTCCTGGGCGAGGTCCCTGCCACCCCCTACGAGTCGGCGATCCCCGCCACCCTCGACTGGCTCATGGGAAGGTAAAAGGGAACATTACCGGTACGAGCGCATCTGGCCGACCACCACGCCCTGAATCCGGACACGCTCCGGCGCGTAGGCGACGGGCTCGAGAGCGCTGTTCGCGGGGTGCAGGACCACCGCATCCGGGCGCTGCTCGATGCGCTTGAGGGTCGCCTCCTCGCCGTCGACGAGCGCCACCACGACCTCCCCGTTGCGCGCGTGCTCGCGCGCCTCCACCACCACCCAGTCCCCGTCGAGAATGCCCTCGTCGCGCATGGAGTCGCCGCGCACCCGCAGCACGTAGCAGCGCCGCCGGCTGCGCAGGAGATCGGGGATGTCCATCGGCTCGGGGTTCTCCAGCGCCTCGATGGGCCGCCCGGCGGCGATGTAGCCCACGAACGCCACGCCGTCCGCCTCGGCCAGCGCACGGGGCGTCAGACGCACCCCGCGCTGCCTGCCCTGCATGGGCTCGACCAGCCCGGCGCGCACCAGCGCCTGCACGTGCTTGTGCAGCGACCCGCGCGAGCGCAGCCCCAGGGCCCGGCACAGCTCGTCCAGGGTCGGCGCATGGACGTGGCTGCGGGCATGATTGCGCAGGTGATCGAGCACCGCCTGCTGGCGGCGCGTGAGACGCTCGCTCACGGGATTCTCGTTCTTGTATGTTCTCGATCGGTTTCCTAGACTACGCCAGCATAGAAAACCAACGGAGAACAATCAAATGGCCACGCCCGGGGAGGTTTTGGCCGAAGCACCGGTGCGCGCCGGAGACGGCGCGACGCAGGACGCGCTGAGGACGCTCATCGGGGATCTCAAGCGCCATTATCGCGATCGCATCACCGGCGAGCTTACGGTGCCCGCGCGCCCGGCGCGTTACGCCGGCTTCCCGGACGAGCTCGACGCACGCATCGTCCGCGCCCTGCGGGCCCGCGGCGTGCAGCGGCTCTACCATCACCAGCGGCGGGCCTGGGACTGCGTGCAGCGCGCCCGCCACACCGCGCTGGTGACGCCGACCGCCTCGGGCAAAACCCTGTGCTACAACCTCCCCGTGCTCCAGGGCGTGCTGGGCGAGCGGGCCAAGGCGCTCTATCTCTTTCCCACCAAGGCCCTGTCCCAGGATCAGGTGGCGGAGCTCTGCGAGCTGAACGAGGCAGGCGATCTGGGCCTGCGCACGTTCACCTTCGACGGCGACACCCCCGGGGATGCCCGCAAGGCGGTGCGCACGCGCGGCGACGTGGTGGTGACCAACCCGGACATGCTGCACCAGGGCATCCTGCCCCATCACACCAAATGGGCGCAGTTCTTCGAGAGCCTGCGCTACGTGGTCATCGACGAGATGCACACCTACCGCGGCGTGTTCGGCGCGCACATGGCCAACGTCATCCGCCGGTTGAAGCGCGTCGCGGCCTTTTACGGCTCCCGGCCCGTGTTCATCCTGTGCTCGGCCACCATCGCCAACCCGGGAGAGCTGGCGGCGCGCCTGATCGAGGAGGAGGTCGAGACCATCACCGAAAGCGGCGCGCCCCAGGGCGAGCGCCACCTTCTGCTGTGGAACCCGCCGGTCGTCAACCCCGAGCTCGGCATTCGCGCCTCCGCACGCTCGCAGGCCGCGCGCATCACCCGCCTCGCGGTCAAGGCCGGCCTCAAGACCATCGTGTTCGCCCGCACGCGCCTGATGGTCGAGGTGCTCACCAAGTATCTGAAGGACGCTTTCGACAAGGATCCGCGCCGACCCCCGCGGGTACGCGCCTATCGCGGCGGATATCTGCCGGGACAGCGCCGGCGCACGGAGCAGGAGCTGCGCGCGGGCACGGTGGACTGCGTGGTCGCCACCTCCGCCCTCGAGCTCGGCGTCGACATCGGCGCGCTGGACGTGTGCGTTCTCAACGGCTACCCGGGCACCGTCGCCGGCACCTGGCAGCGGCTGGGGCGCGCGGGGCGCCGCCTGCGCCCGGCGCTCGGGGTGCTGGTGGCGACCAGCTGGCCGCTCGATCAATACATCGTGCGCCATCCGGACTACTTTCTGGGCGCAGCCCCCGAGCACGCACGCATCGACCCGAACCAGCTCCTCATCTTTCTCGATCACATCCGCTGCGCCGCCTTCGAGCTCGCGTTCCGCGACGGCGAGCGCTTCGGCGAACGCGACATCGGCGAGTTCCTGGCCTATCTGGAGGAGGAAGGGCTGCTGCATCACGAAGGCGAGCGGTGGCACTGGATGGCGGACAGCTATCCGGCCAACAGCGTGAGCCTGCGCAGCGTCGCCGAGGGCAACTTCGTGGTCATCGACACCACGGGCGGGCGCAAGGACGTGATCGCCGAGGTCGACTACGCGAGCGCACCCATGACCCTCTACGAAGGCGCCATCTACATGGTGCAGGCCCGGCCCTGGCAGGTGGAGCGGCTGGATTGGGAGGGCCGCAAGGCCTTCGTGCGCGAAACCCAGGCCGACTACTACACCGACGCCATCGACTACACGCGCCTGAAGATGCTCGAGGAGTTCGAGCAGACGCGCGACGCCCACGCCTGCTGCGGTCACGGCGAGGTGCACCTGGTGCGGCGCGTCGCCGGCTACAAGAAGATCCGCTACTACAGCCACGAGAACGTGGGCTGGGGAAACGTCAATCTGCCCGACCACGAGATGCACACCACCGCAGCGTGGTGGCAGGCCGATCCCGCGGCGCTGGACGAGGTGTTCGCGTCGCGCTGGCAGGCGCTCGACGGCTTTCTCGGCGCCGCCTATGCGATGCACTTCGTGGCGGCGCTTCTCACCATGTCCGAGCCCCAGGACCTGGGCCGCGCGGTGGGCAACAGCGATGCGAGCTGGAGCACCACCGCGGGGCTGCACGGGCACCCGCAGACCCGCTCCTCCTCCGGGGAGCCCATCGACGTGCATGCGCCCGAGGTCCGCTTCCGGCCGACCGTGTTTCTGTACGACAACTACCCGGGAGGCGTGGGCTTCTCGGGTGCACTCTACGAGCTGCGCGAGAACGTCGTGCGCCGCGCCTACCAGATGATCGCCGACTGCGGGTGCCGGCACGGATGCCCGGCCTGCGTGGGCCCGATCCTGGCCCACGACGAATCGGCCACCCAGGGCCCGAAGAGCGCGGCGCTCATCGTGCTGGCGCTGCTCGCCGGCGGCGCGATCCCCGGCGCATGAGCGAGCTCCGCGTCCGTCTCGCGCGCCTGCGCGAGGAGAGCGGCGGCGCGCCCGGCGCCCGATCCCGCGATACGCTCCCGGCCGATTCCTCCGCGCTACGCCATCGTCTCGAGCGCCTGCACGCGTCGCAGCGCGCGCTACGCCGGCGGCAAAGCTGCGCGGGCGGCGACCACGCACTCGCCGCGCGCCTCGGCGGGCGCGTGCTGAGCGACGGCCTGATCGCGGTGGAGGAAACCATTCCCCTGGGCACCCGCCACGGGCGCGCCCGGCTCGGGCACGATCTCGCCGAGGCGCTGCGCTTTTTCGGCGACGGCGGGGGCGCCGAACGCCCTTACGGCGACGCCGATGCCGTGTTCATGGACACCGAGACCACGGGCCTGAGCGGGGGCACCGGAACCGTGGTGTTTCTGCTCGGCCTCGCCCGGCGCACGCCCGACGCGCTCGCGGTCACGCAGCTTTTCCTCACCGGCTTCCGCGGCGAAGCGGCCATGCTGGAGACGGCTGCGCGCTTCCTCGGGGGCGCGCGCGTGCTGGTGTCCTACAACGGCAAGAGCTTCGACCGTCCCCTGCTGAGCGATCGGTGCCGGCTCGCCGGGCTCCCCGATCCCTTCGCCACCCTCGAGCACATCGATCTTTTGCACCCGACCCGCCGCGCGTTCCGCAGCCGGTGGGGGGAGTGCAGCCTGCGTGCGGCGGAGCACCGGCTGCTCGCGTTTCACCGCGAAGGTGACATCCCGGGCGCCGAGATCCCGCAGGCGTGGTTCCGGTGGGTGCGCCACGGCGACGCCGCGGACCTCGGCCGGGTGGTACGCCACAACCGCTGGGACGTGGTGACGCTGGTGGCCGCGCTGCCCGCACTGCGGCGCTGCTACGAGGCGCCGGGCGATGACGGCGCCGATGCCCACGCGGTCGCGCGCCACTACCGGCGCTCGTTCGACGAACAGCGCGCGTATGTTTACCTGCGCGCCCATCGGGCGCATCTCGGCGCCGACGGCCTGCTCGAGCTCGCGCGCCTCGGCCGCCGCCGCGGCCGATACGATCTGGCGCTCGCCATCTGGGAGGAGCTGGCCGGCGCAGGCCACACGCAGGCGATGGAGTCCCTGGCCAAGCACCACGAGCACGCGGCGCGCGATCCGGGCCGTGCGCTCGCGCTGACCCGCGAGCTCATCGCGCGCGAGCCCGCCTGCGCCGCCCATCGCCACCGCGAAGCCCGCCTGCTCGCCAAGCTAAACAGAACGGAACAAAAGATCTACCACAGAGGACACAGAGGATTAACCACAGAGGTTCACAGAGGAAGAAAAGGAAAGAGTGAAAAGTAAAGAAAAAAAAGAAAAGAAGAAAGTCTAGGTCATCCAGAATCGACGGGCGGAATTCGAGCGCGGGTCCGGTGTTTGACTGCTCCTTTAACTTGTCGTCACGGGGTTCGGCGGTGTTGTGTCGAAACTCTAGTTTTTTTCTTTTCTCTGTGAACCTCTGTGGTTAATCCTCTGTGTCCTCTGTGGTAGATCTTTTCTTTTCTGTGGTGGATCTTTTTCTTCAACGCGGGAAAGCGACGCGGGCGAGCAGGGTCATGGGCCCGCAGCGCTTCACCGTGGCGAGTCCGTCCTCGTTGCGCACCAGCAGCGCACCCGCGAAGCCGAGGGCGTTCACCGACACCGACTCGAAGCATTCGCAGGCGCGCGGCACGAGCAGCATCCACTCGCGAGTCAGCAGAAGATTGTAGGGATCGGGCATGTGCCCGTCCCGCGCGCGCAACCCCAGGGCCTCCAGCAGCCCGCGGTAGGCTTCGAGCGACTCCCGCGCCCGCTCCGCCCGTGATCCCCCGCCGCCCGTGCCGAGACGCACCACGGCATGGGCGAAGGGCAGCGCGGAGAGGTGCGCCACGCGCCCGTCGCCGGCCACCTCGGCGAGCAGGGGCGCGATGGGGATCGGCGGACCGACGGGCGCCAGCGGGAGCGGCACCATCTGCATGTGCTTGTGCGGCTGGCTCGCCCCGGCGGTGGCCCCCGCGTTGTAGAACCCGAGCCCGTCCAGCTCATCGAGACACTGCCACCATGCCTCGAAGTCTGCGAGCGTGAGCACGCATCGCTGATCCTCGAAGACCCGGGTGACGATGAGAAGATGATGCTCGACCACGTTGAACTTGTTGAGCAGACAGACGTGGGTGTCGCTCAAATCGGCGACGTGCAGATCCGCGTCGTAGGGCAGAAAAGGATTGACCGCCTCCCCGCGATCTCCCGCGGCGCGCTGCATCCGGGTCACCGCCTCCTTGCGGTCGAGCGCGGAGAGCACGCGGACGACGAAGCGTACCCCGGCCTGCTCCACCAGCTCGTAGTCGGTGGCGATGGATGCGAGCTTGCCGCAGGCTCGCGCGTGCGCGGTGGCCGCGCGCACGCGTGCCGGGAGGGTTCCGCGTTCGAGATAGCTCACTGGCTACGGTTCCTCGCGCACGCCGGCGCCGCGACACCGAGCGGCGCGCGCTTGCGTGCCGCGCATGATGGCCTCTGCCCGTTGCAGGTAGCGCGGGATCTTAACCCAGAGCCGCGGGAGGCCAACGGGGCTCCGGCATGTCGCGCAGCCTTGGAACCCTGAGCAAGGGCTCCCCGCGCCGGCAGAGGATAGCTGAGCTTCGTGGGTAATCAGGTTGCGGTAAGATGGCCGGCAGTCGATGGCAGAGGAGCAAACGGTGGCCCAGCGCGAGTCCACGGCGGAGCCGCGTCACCGTAGCGAGGAGCGGGAGCGCTCCGAGGCGAAGCTGCGCGTGGAGGAGCTTCGCGACCAGATCCGGCATCACGATTATCTCTACTACGTCCAGAACGCCCCCGAGATCGCGGACGCGGAGTACGACGCGCTCATGCGCGAGCTCGAGGCGCTCGAGGCCAGGTTCCCCGAGTTCATCACCGCGGACAGCCCGACCCAGCGCGTCGGGGAGCAGCCGAGCGAGCTGTTCGTGCCCGTGCGCCACCGCGTGGCCATGCTGTCCCTCGACAACGCCTTCTCCTGGGAGGAGCTCGAGGCCTGGGGCAAGCGCATCGAGCGTGCGCTCGGGAGAGCGGCCGACTACGAGTCCGAGCTCAAGATCGACTGCGTGCCCGTGGACCACACCTACGAGAACGGCCGCAACTTCCAAGAAGCGACCCG
>CAZPFD010000144.1:0-9909 GCA_964585725.1 uncultured Ectothiorhodospiraceae bacterium
TGACGCCCGCCTGGGATTCATGGCGGACAACTCGCTGGAAACGGTGCTCCGCGTATGCCGGGATCGCTCGCCGGATCTGGTGGTGATCGATTCCATTCAGACTCTGTACACGGAGCTGGTCCAGTCCGCCCCCGGCAGCGTGTCCCAGGTGAGGGAAACCGCCGCCCAGCTCGTGCGGTTCGCGAAACAGACCGGAACGACGGTGATCATCGTCGGCCACGTCACCAAGGAGGGCGCTATAGCCGGCCCGCGGGTACTGGAGCACATGGTGGACACGGTGCTGTACTTCGAGGGTGACCGGAGCAGCCGCTTCCGCCTGGTGCGCGCCATCAAGAACCGCTTCGGCGCGGTCAACGAGCTCGGCGTGTTCGCCATGACCGAGCGCGGCCTGCGCGAGGTCAGCAATCCCTCCGCCATCTTTCTCTCCGGAGGCACCGAGCAGGTGCCGGGCAGCATCATCATGGTGACGCGCGAAGGGACCCGGCCCATGCTGGTCGAGGTGCAGGCCCTGGTCGACGGCTCCCACCTGGCGCAGCCGCGCCGCGTCAGCGTGGGCTTCGATCACAATCGCCTGGCCATGCTGCTCGCCGTGCTGAGCCGCCACGGCAACGTGGCCACCCACGACCAGGACGTGTTCGTGAACGTCGTGGGCGGGGTGCGCGTGAGCGAGACCGCCGCCGATCTCTCCGTGGTGCTGGCGGTGCTCTCCAGCCTGCGCGGGCGACCGGTGCCCACGGATCTGGTGACCTTCGGCGAGATCGGCCTGGCCGGCGAGATCCGCCCCGTCCCGGGCGGCGAGGAGCGCCTGCGCGAGGCCGGCAAGCACGGCTTCCGCCATGCCGTGGTGCCGCGGGCCAATGCGCCCCGGCGCGCGCCGAAGGACATGGAGATCACCCCTGTCGCGCGCCTGCGCGATGCTCTGGAGCTCATCTAGCGGCTGAGCGCACCGGCCCTCAGCCCTGCGTGTCGGACGGCGGCAGCGGGCGCTGCCTCAAGGCCGGGTTCACGCGCACCGTCTTCACCGCGCTCCCCGACGTCTGCACGATCTCGACCGGGTAGCCCGAGATCATGATGGTGGTCCCGGGCTCGGGGATGTCCTCGAAGTACTCGAGCACCAGGCCGTTCAGCGTGCGCGGCCCGCCGGCGGGCAGGTCCCAGCGCAGGGCGCGGTTGAGCTGGCGTACGGTGATGCTGGCGTCGATCAGATAGGTGCCGTCGTCCTGAGGGTGGATGTCGGCGCTCAGCGCCGCCGGGTCCGTGGTGAACTCGCCCACGATCTCCTCGAGGATGTCCTCCAGCGTCACCAGCCCTTCGACGTCGCCGTACTCGTCCACCACCAGACCGATGCGCCGCTGCTCGTGCTGGAAGTACGAGAGCTGGGTGTGCAGGGGCGTGCCCGAGGGCACGAAGTAGGGCTCGCGCGAGCGTTCCTCCAGGATCTCCTTGCTGATCTCGCCGCGGTGCAGCGGCTCGAGGAGCCGGCGCACGTGCAGGATGCCCAGCACGTCGTCGATGTCGCCGCGGTACAGAGGCAGGCGGGTGTGCTGCGTGGTGACGAGCTGCTCCAGGATCTCCTCCTCCTCGTCCTCCAGATCGATGCCGCTGATCTCGTTGCGCGGCACCATGATGTCGTCCACGGTGGCCTTCTCCAGGTCGAGGATACTCACCAGCATGCGCTGGTGGCGCCGTGAGATCATGTGCCCGGCCTCGGTCACGACGCTGCGCAGCTCTTCGCGGCTGAGCGGCTGCTCGGCGGACTGGGGCCGGACGCCCAGCGCGCGCAGCAGGCCGTTGGCCACCCAGTTGATGGCGGCGACGAACGGATAGAGGACCCGAAGCAGCGGCGCGAGCACGCGTGCGGCCGGAAACGCGATGCGCTCGGGGTGCAGCGCCGCCAGCGTCTTGGGCGCGACCTCCGCGAAGATCAGGATCACGACCGTGAGCGCCACGGTGGCCACGGCGAGGCCCGCCTCGCCCATGAGCCGCAGGGCGATGTACGCGGCCAGCGAGGAGGCCGCGATGTTGACGAAGTTGTTGCCGAGGAGAATGACGCCGATGAGGCGATCGGGGCGCTCGAGCAGGGCGCTCGCAAGCTGCGCGCCGCGGTGCTTCTGCTTGGCGAGATAGCGCAGCTTGTAGCGGTTCAGAGCCATCATGCCGGTCTCTGAGCCGGAGAAGAAGGCGGACAGCACAAGCAGTACGACCAGCGCGCCGAACAGCGCGCCTAGAGGAAGCTCGCTCAAGGGCGGGTTATTCTCATCGTGTGTGTGTGTATTTAGTAAGCGCTGGGATCCGGCGATGTCAAGGCACGGGGCTCAGGCGTACCAGGAGCGGCCGAGGACGACCTCGAGCACGAGCTTGGTCCCGAAGTACGCGAGCATCAGGGTGAAGAAGCCCGCGAGGCTCCACCCGATGGCGGTCCGACCCCGCCACCCGAAGCGCCAGCGCCCCCACAGCAAGATCCCGAACACGACCCAGGCAAGCATGGAGAGCACCGTCTTGTGCACCAGATGCTGCGCGAACATGTCCTCGACGAACATCATGCCGCTCACCAGGCTCAGGCTGAGCAGGAAGAATCCGAATCCGATGAGCTGAAACAGCAGCGTCTCCTGCGTCTGCAAGGGCGGCAGCCGGAGCAGGAACGCGTGCGGGCGCTTGCGCCGCAGGCGCCGGTCCTGGTAGGCGAGCACCAGCGATTGACAGGCCGCGATGGCGAGCACGCTGTACGCGAGAATGGAGAGCACGATGTGGGTCTGCAGCCCCGTGCTGAGCGCCCCGGACAGGAGCTGGCGGTCCGGCCACGCCAGCGAGAGGCCGACGGCGAGGGCGGCCAGGGGCAGCACCAGCAGCCCCAGATCCTCCACCGGCTCCATCATCGCGGCCACCAGCACGAACAGCACGATCACCCACGTGGTCAGCGACGCCGCATTGGAGAAGCCGAAGTTCAGCCCCGCCTCGGTGACCATGGCCTGGTACAGGAGCGCCCCGTGCAGGCACAGCGCCAGCACCGCGGCCCCGCTCAGCCCGGCGCGCAGCAGGTTGCGCGCATCCGGGCCCGAGGCCAGGCGCATGCCGAGCAGCACCGTGGCCGTGAGATACAACAGGATGCTGGCGAATCCGAGGGCGGTGGTCATCGAGAGGAGGCCTGGGTCGGTGCGCAGGAGGCCGGTTCGTCATCCCGGCGCGGCTTCTACGCTTAGAATAAAGGCAATGCGGGATCGTGGCGAGAGGTCGCACCACTTATGTTCGACAACCTGACCCAACGGCTCGGGCAGACCCTGAATCGGCTGCGCGGCAGCGGACGGCTCACCGAGGACAACATCAAGGACAGCCTGCGCGAGGTGCGCATGGCGCTGCTCGAAGCCGACGTGGCGCTGCCCGTGGTGCGCGAGTTCGTCGAGCGCGTGCGCAGCCGCGCCGTGGGGCAGGACGTGCTCAAGAGCCTGACCCCCGGTCAGGAGCTGATCCGCATCGTCCGCGACGAGCTCACCCACCTCATGGGCGATGCCAACGACGAGCTCAACCTCAACGTGCCGCCGCCGGCGGTGGTGCTGGTCGCGGGCCTCCAGGGCTCGGGCAAGACCACGACCACGGCCAAGCTGGCGTCGTGGCTCAAGGCGAGCAGGAAGAAATCCGTGCTGGTGGCGAGCTGCGATGTGTACCGGCCCGCGGCCATCGAGCAGCTCGAGCGCCTGGCGAGGGAGGTGAGCGCCGACTTTTTCCCATCCGCCACCGGGCAGGACCCGGTCGCCATCGCCCGCGGCGCGCTGGACCATGCCCGCAAGCGCCACCACGACGTGCTCCTCCTCGACACCGCGGGCCGGATGCACATCGACGCCCAGATGATGGCCGAGGTGCAGCGCGTGCACGCGGCGATCGCGCCGGTGGAGACGCTGTTCGTGGTCGACAGCATGACCGGGCAGGACGCGGCCAACGTCGCCCGCGCCTTCGACGAGGCGCTGCCGCTGACCGGCGTGATCCTGACCAAGGCGGACGGCGATGCCCGCGGCGGCGCCGCGCTCTCCATCCGCCACGTGACGGGCAAGCCCATCAAGTTCATGGGGGTGGGCGAGCGGGTCGCGGCGCTCGAGCCCTTCCACCCGGAGCGGGTGGCCTCGCGCATCCTGGGGATGGGGGACGTGCTGAGCCTCATCGAGGAGGCCGAGCACAAGATCGACCGCGACCAGGTCGAGCGGCTCACCCACAAGCTCAAGAAGGGCAAGGACTTCGATCTGGAGGATTTCCGCGAGCAGCTTCGCCAGATGCGCCGCATGGGCGGGCTCGGCAGCCTGATGGAGAAGCTCCCGGGCGGCGCCGCGGCCCTGCCCAAGGGGGCCGACGCCCTCGGCGACAAGCAGTTCGTGCAGCTCGAGGCCATCATCAACTCCATGACCCCGCGCGAGCGCCGCTTCCCCGCCATCGTCAAGGGCTCGCGCAAGCGCCGCATCGCGGCCGGCAGCGGCACCCAGGTCCAGGACGTGAACCGGCTGCTCAAGCAGTTCGCCCAGATGCAGAAGATGATGAAGCGCATGCGCAAGCGCGGCGGCATGGCCCAGCTCCTGCGCGGCATGGGCGGCGCGCCCCCGGGGATGCCGTTTCGCTGAGCGGGCGCTCGGCGCCCGCCCGTGGGCGCCTGCAGGCGCCCCCCCTCCATTACATTCGCGCCCGACAACGGGTACAATGCTGCGTTTTTGGCTAATCGGATTCTCGAAACCGGAGTCGGACGGCCCGGAAGTGGGAGGCAATGGTTACGATTCGGCTGGCTAGGGCGGGGGCGAAGAACCGCCCCTTCTATCACATCGTCGTCACCGACAGCCGCAACGCGCGCGACGGGCGCTTCATCGAGCGGCTGGGCTTCTTCAACCCCATCGCGGTGGGCGGGGAGGAGAAGCTCCACGTGCAGGACGAGCGTGTGGCGTACTGGCTCTCCAAAGGCGCCAAGACCTCGGAGCGCGTGGCTCAGCTGCTCAAGCAGCAGGCGAGGCAGAAGCCCCCGGCGCCGGGCGAGGAAGGCGGCTCGGCCGAGCAGCAGGCCTCTGCCTGAGGCGGCGGCGCGCGACGTCGTCGTGGGCCGCGTGAGCGGGCCCTACGGCGTGAAGGGGTGGGTGAAGGTGCAGTCCTTCACCGAGCCGCGCGAGGCCATTCTGGAGTACTCGCCGTGGCGGGTGTGTGCGCAAGGAGTGGAGCTGACGGCGCATGTGATCGAGGGCCGTCGCCAGGGCCAGGGCGTGGTCGCCGCCCTCGACGTGGCACGCGATCGCGACCAGGCGCGGGGCCTCGCGGGGGCCGAGATCAGAGTGGCGCGCAGCCAGCTGCCGCCGCCCGGACCCGGCGACTACTACTGGGTGGACCTGCTCGGGCTGCGCGTGGTGACCCTGGCGGGCGACGACCTCGGCCGCGTGGAGCGGATGATGGAGACCGGCGCCAACGACGTGATGGTGGTTCGCGGCGAGCGCGAGCGGCTCATCCCGTTCATCGACTCGGTGGTGCGCGAGGTGAGCTTCGAGTCCGCGACCATCCGCGTGGACTGGGATCCGCAGTTCTGACGAGCGCCGCAATCGGACGAGCTTGCCTCGGCGCCCCGATGCGGGCGGCGGAATGTGAAAGCCGGGACAAGGGGCGCCGGCTCCGGCAGGGTGGTCGGGCGTGGTAGACGCGTTTCACGCCGGCGTGGTCAGCATCTTTCCAGAGATGTTCGACGCCGTGACCCGATGGGGCGTCACCGGACGCGCCGCCGAGCGCGGGGTGCTGCGCCTGGAGCTATGGAATCCGCGCGATTTCGCCGCCGACCGCCACCGCACCGTGGACGATCGGCCCTACGGCGGCGGGCCGGGTATGGTGATGATGGCGCAGCCGCTCGCCGCCGCCGTGCGCGCGGCGAAGGCCGCCATGGGTGCGGATACGCAGGTCGTGCATCTCACCCCGCAGGGCCGGCGTCTCGACCAGCGCGGCGTGGAGACGCTGGCGGCGCGCGGGCGCCTGATCATGATCTGCGGGCGCTACGAGGGCATCGACGAGCGCCTGGTCGAGTCCGAGGTGGACGAGGAGTGGTCGATCGGCGACTACGTCCTGAGCGGCGGGGAGCTGGCAGCCATGGTGATTCTCGACGCCGTGACCCGGTGCCTGCCCGGCGCGCTCGGGCACGACGAGTCGGCGAAGCAGGATTCGTTCGCGGTGGAGCTCCTCGACTGCCCGCATTACACGCGTCCCGAGGAGCTCGACGGGCGGCGGGTGCCTGCGGTGCTGCTGACCGGCAATCACGAGCAGATCCGGCGCTGGCGGCTGAAGCAGGCCCTGGGGCGGACCTGGCTGCGGCGTCCCGATCTGCTCGAGGGGATGGCCTTGGACGCGGAGCAGCGGGCGCTGCTCGATGAGTTCGTCGCCGAGCACGCAGCCGGCAACGACAGGACAGCATGAGGATAGGACCATGAGCAACATCATCGATCAGATCGAAGCGGAGCAGCTCAACGGGGACATCCCCGCGTTCGAGCCCGGCGATACGGTGGTGGTGCAGGTTCGGGTTCGGGAAGGCGCGCGCGAGCGCTTGCAGGCTTTCGAGGGCGTCGTGATCGGCAAGCGCGACCGGGGCCTGAACTCGTCGTTCACCGTGCGCAAGATCTCCCACGGAGAGGGCGTGGAGCGCGTGTTCCAGACGCACAGCCCCACCATCCACTCGGTGAAGGTCAAGCGCCGGGGCAAGGTGCGCCGCGCGAAGCTCTACTACCTGCGCGGGCGCACCGGACAGGCGGCGCGCATCAAGGAGAAGGTGTAGGAGCGCTGACTGCCGCTGTGGGAGCTGCCGTAGGGCGGGATGGGGCGAAGCGAAATCCCGCCGAATGCGGGCCGATTCGCGATGACGACCCCTTCCTGAGCCGGCACGTGGCACGCACCCCGTGAGCACCATCCCCGATCCCGACCAGTCCGCCATCGAATCCTTCCTCGACGCCGTGTGGATGGAGCGCGGCCTCTCCGCCAACACCCTGGCCGCCTACCGCTCGGACCTCTTCGCCTTCGCAGCCTGGCTCCACGCCCACGGCAAGAGCTTGCTCGCAACCCGGCGTGAGGACGTGCTCGGCTACCTCGCGAACCCGGCGGCGGGCTCGCCGCGCACCACGGCGCGCAGGCTCTCGAGCCTGCGCCGCTTCTTCCAGCACCAGCTCCGCGAGGGACGCATGAGTCATGACCCGTGCGCCCGCGTGGACGCCCCCCGGCTCGGGCGCCCGCTGCCGGGCTCGCTCACCGAGGCCGAGGTCGAGGCGCTGCTCGAGGCCCCCGGTGTCGACTCGGCGCTGGGCCTGCGCGATCGGGCCATGCTCGAAGTGCTCTATGCCACCGGCCTGCGCGTCTCCGAGCTGGTTCGGCTGAGCGCCGCTCAGGTCAACCAGCGCCAGGGGGTGCTGCGGGTGTTCGGCAAGGGCAGCAAGGAGCGTCTCGTCCCCCTGGGCGAGGAAGCGCTGCGCTGGCTCGAGACGTACCTGCGCCGCGGGCGCCCGGAGCTGCTCGGTGCGCGCACGAGCGATGTGCTGTTCCCCACGCGGCGCGGCGAGCCCATGACGCGCCAGGCCTTCTGGTATCGCATCAAGCGCCATGCGCGCGCCGCGGGCATCCGCAAGCACCTCTCACCGCACACCGTGCGCCACGCCTTCGCCACCCATCTCCTGAATCACGGCGCCGATCTGCGCGTCGTGCAGCTTCTCCTCGGCCACAGCACCATCTCCACCACGCAGATCTACACCTACGTCGCGCGCGAGCGCCTCAAGGACCTGCACGCCACCCACCACCCCCGCGGCTAGTCTGCACCACCTCCAATCTCCCCCAAACGAAGGATGCGAGCGACCATTCGCGCGAAAGGATTTGACTCGACGGACCGCTTGGTCTATTCGGTTAACTTCAGGGAATCCAGATCGGCACAGATCCAGGGAAGAACGCCGACGACCCCCCCCGCTTGTACCCCTTACAACAAACACAACGCGCGCCGCACTCGCGCTGACTTGACTGGCTGACTCAACGCGCGTCTTGCGCGAACGCAATGGCGGGCCGGGTCGCTGCGCAAGTTCGAGCGAGGTGCCCGTGCCGCACGACGAGAGATGTCGGACGCGCCTTGTACACGAGGCACTGCCATTGACCTCGAGACAAGACCCGCATTCGACTGAGTGGAGAACCACAAACGTGTTCTGACAAAAACAACACAAGCAGGGGGAGGGGAGGTATGGGGTCTCGGGAGAGTTGCGCACGGCGTTGGTGGAAGCACGGCGGCCCTATCGCGGTCGGTATCTGGCTGTTGCTTGGCAGCGACCCCGCGAGGGCAGCGACTATCTTTGAAGGTTTCTTCCCGACCGGGAACATCGCATTGGACCGTTGCACGGAGGACAAGCCCGTGGGAGCGGGCGCCTGCGTGCACACCGTGCACTCGAGGCCTGACTGCGACAATCTCTTCGCTTCGTACCGCTGGAGCCGCGACGGGAACACCGCCTGGTACTATTCGTGCGGCGGCAATCAGTGCCCCAACAACGACGGTGCGGGCGAGCAGTATGTGGGCCCCTCTCAGAAGTGCGAAAAGCCGGCCAAGAAGAATGGCGGACCCCCACCTCTGTGCGAGAAGACCAACCCCATCAACCTGGCCACCGGCAACAAGTACCAGCGCGAGACCGACTACGCGGGCCCCAACGGCTGGCTCGCCTTCGCACGCCACTACAACAGCCAGGACGCCCAGAGCGGCGTGGACCTGGGACTGGGTCTGGGCTGGAGCGCGAGCTATCGCCAGCGTCTCGAGATTGCCATCGAGGACTACGTGGACGTGCGCGAGGCGAACGGCCGCGGCGAGCCCTTCTATTGCCCGACCGACGGCCCCTGCCAGGGCGACCCGGACACGACGCTCGCCCTTGAGCGGCACGCGGGCGGCTACACCCTCAAGCGCTCCGACGACGCCATCGAGGCGTACGACATCGATGGCAAGCTCCTCTCCATCACCGACCGCGCGGGCCTCACGCGCACGCTCAGCTATGACGTGGACGGGCGGCTCAGCCAGATCACCGGCCCCTTCGGGCGTACGCTCAGCTTCACCTACGATGCCGGCGGGCATATCCAGTCCCTCACCGATCCCGACGGGCGCGTCTACACCTACGCCTACGACGCGAGCGGCAACCTGGCCTCGGTCGCCTACCCGGACGACACCCCGGCGGATGCCACGGACAACCCGACCCGGACCTATCACTACGAGGACGCGGCCTTTCCGAACCATCTCACCGGCATCACCGACGAGAACGGCCAGCGCTTCGCCACCTGGGCGTACGACGCGCAGGGGCGCGCCGTGCTCTCAGAGCACGCGGGCGGCGCCGAGCGCGCGACGCTCACCTTCAACGCGGATGGCACCACCACCTTGACCGATGCGCTGGGCGCGACCCGCACCTACACCTTCGTGCAGAACTACGGAGTGCTCGAGCCCGCGACCGTCAGCGGCGACGCGTGCCCCACCTGCGCCTTTGGCCAGAGCCGCACCTACGACGCCAACGGCCACCTCGCGAGCCGCACCGACTTGAACGGCAACGTCACCACCTTCGTGCACGACGCGCGGGGCCTCGAGACGAGTCGCACCGAGGCCGTGGGCACCCCCGCCGAGCGCACCATCACGACCGAATGGCATCCCACTTTCAGGCTCCCCACCCTCGTCACCGAGCCGGGGCAGAGCACCGCCTTCACCTACGACGCGCAAGGATTGCTCCTCTCGCGCACCGTGACCGACACCGCCACCGGCGCCTCGCGCACGACGAGCTTCACCTACACCCCCGAGGGGCTGCTCGCGACCACCGACGGGCCGCGCACCGACGTCTCGGACGTCACCACCCGCACCTACGATGCGCAGGGCAACCTCGTCGAGACCACCAACGCGCTCGGGCACGTGACGCGCAT
>CAZPFD010000145.1:0-9882 GCA_964585725.1 uncultured Ectothiorhodospiraceae bacterium
CGCCGTCCTTGGTCACGGTCGGCGCGCCGAAGCTCTTCTCGAGCACCACGTTGCGCCCGCGGGGGCCCAACGTGACCTTTACGGCATCCCCGAGGATGTTGGCGCCGCGCACCAGGCGCCGGCGTGCGTCCTCGGAGAACTTAACCGCTTTCGCTGTCATGTTTTCTTACCTCGCTGTTTCATCGGACGCTGCCGGCCGGCGCGCCCCGATCAGTCTTCGATGACGCCCATGATGTCGTCCTCACGCATCACGAGCACGTCCTCTCCGTTCAGCTTCACCTCGGTGCCCGAGTACTTTCCGAACAGCACCTGATTGCCGACCGCGACGTCCAGCGGTCGTATCTCGCCGCTCTCGAGTATCTTGCCTTTGCCCACCGCCAGCACCTCACCCAGCATGGGCTTCTCCGCGGCGGTGTCGGGAATCACGATGCCTCCCGGCGACTTGCGCTCCTCTTCCTTGCGCTTGATGACGACACGGTCGTGTAACGGACGGATTTGCATGACCCACTCTCCTCGACGTGACACGTCACTGCGGCCGGCGCATGCCATGGGCGCCGGCCGTCTACCCAGCCCTCGTGGGAGCTAGCATGCGTATGGGGACGCCGTAGACGATTTCAAGGGCCCGGGGCCGGCTCGGCGCCTCCCCGAGCCGCGGGCCCGGGACCGGGTCGCTGACGGGGCCGGGGCGAGCCCATCTGTCGAGGCTAGAAATGAATGTGAGCATTCACTCACGCATTGCCTTCCAACACCTGGGGACTCCACCGAGGAATCCCGGCCGGGGGGGGCCGGATCGAGGGCAGCCCGAGGACGGCCCCACCGCCTGCGAGCGGGCCCCCCCGGTCCGGTAACATGGGGGGCAACCGGCCATTGCGAGCGGGGCCGCGGCCCCGGTGGAGGAGCAGGGAGATCATGGGGCGCCTGATCGACGGAGTCTGGCACGACCAGTGGTACGAGACGAAGAAGCGCGGGGGACGCTTCGTGCGCGAGGAGAGCGTCTTCCGCAGCCGGATCAGCGCCGACGGCCGCTCGGGTTTCGCGGCCGAGCCCGGCCGTTACCACCTCTACGTCAGTTATGCCTGCCCGTGGGCGCATCGCACCCTCATCTTTCGCAAGCTCAAGGGGCTGGAAGAGGTGATCTCCGCCTCCCCCGTGCATTGGTACATGGGCGA
Source organism: uncultured Ectothiorhodospiraceae bacterium (assembly GCA_964585725.1). GTDB lineage: Bacteria > Pseudomonadota > Gammaproteobacteria > HK1 > HK1 > CAZPFD01. The sequence continues at coordinate 1,170 of CAZPFD010000145.1, forward strand.
GAACGGATGGGAGTTCAGCGACGAGTATCCGGACCCCGTGAACGGCAAGCGGTACCTGCACGAGGTCTATACCAAGGCCGAGCGCGGCTACACGGGAAGAGTGACGGTGCCCACCCTGTGGGACAAGAAGAACGAGACCATCGTCAACAACGAGTCGGCCGAGATCATCCGCATGTTGAACACCGAGTTCAACGACTACGGCGACGCGAGCCTGGACTTCTATCCGGAGGCCCTGCGCGCCGAGATCGACGCGGTGAACGACAAGGTCTATCAGAACGTCAACAACGGTGTGTACAGAACGGGGTTCGCGACCAGCCAGGGGGCTTACGAGGAGGCCTTCGACGCGTTGTTCGCGACCTTGGACGAGCTGGATGCGCGCCTCGCACGCCGGCGCTATCTGGCCGGCGAGCGTCTGACCGAGGCCGACTGGCGACTGTTCACCACGCTGCTGCGCTTCGACCCCGTGTACTACGGGCACTTCAAGTGCAACCTGCGCCGCATCGTGGACTATCCGAGCCTGTGGCCGTACCTGCGCGATCTGTACCAGGTCCCGGGCGTCGCCGAGACGGTGCACATGGACCACATCAAGAACCACTACTACTGCAGCCACCGGCGCATCAATCCCACGGGGATCGTGCCCAAGGGTCCGGCGATTGACTTCAGCGAGCCCCACGCTCGCGACGCCGTAGGCCGTCCGGGCGGCCTGGAGGCGGTGGCGCGCATCGCCTGAGCTGCGGCCGGCTCCCGCGCGGCTGCTCGATGGGGGAGGAGCAACGACATGATGAGGCAGGAGGATTCGGGATGGGGGGCGAGCGTTCTCGCGGCGCTCGCGCTGGGGTTGGTGGTGTACGCGGGTGCCGCGCGTGCGGCATCGCTCGACTACGAGGCGGCGCTCGCCGCCTTCGAGCGCGGCGACTTCGCTCTCGCGGAGAAGGCGCTCACCGAGCTGGCTGCGGAGGGCGAGGCGCGCGCGCAGAGCCTGCTGGGGCAGATGTACGCCCGCGGCGAGGTCGTGCCCCGCGATTACGCCCGGGCGCTGCGCTGGTTTCGACAGGCGGCGCAGCAAGGACACGCCGAAGCACAGTACAACCTCGGATTGATGTACGAGCAGGGGCTCGGCGTCGAGCTCGATATCGGCGAGGCGCTGCGCTGGTATCGCTATTCGGCACAGAAGGAATACAGCCGGGCGCTCAACAATCTCGGTGTGCTGTATCACGCCGGGCGCGGCGTCCCTCAGGACTACGTTCGGGCGCTGGACCTGTACCGCAGAGCAGCCGCCCAGGGCAACAGCCTGGCCCAGAACAATCTGGGCATCATGTACGCCAATGGCCAGGGTGTCGCGCAGGACTATGCCCGGGCCGCAAGCTGGTACCGCAAGGCCGCCGAGCAGGGGCATGCAGACGCCCAGTTCAACCTCGGCGTCATGTACGGCAACGGCCACCACGTCCCCCGGGATTTCGTGCAAGCCTACGCCTGGTGGAGTCTGGCCGCCGCCCGGGGCAACGGCAAGGCCCTGCGCTACCGCGCGATCGTGCAACAACGCATGTCCCGCGAGGAGATGACCCGGGCCGTCGAGCTGGCGCGCACCCTGCGCGACACCTACGGCGCGTCCTGGTTGCACGAATAGTGCCGCGCGCAAAGATCCTGTGGGCCGGCCTCGGAACGGTCCTTCTGCTCGCCGTCTGCGGCTCGGCCTTCGGCTGGGGGCAGACCGGGCATCGGATAGTCGGGCGCATCGCCGAGACGCACGTGGCGCCGCGGACCGCCGAAGCGCTCGCCCATCTCCTGGGGCCCGACAGCCTGGCGGAGGTGAGCACCTGGGCCGACCAGATCAAATCCGACCCCGCGTGGCAGCATGCGGACCCCTGGCACTACGTGAACATCCCCGACGGCGCGCGCTACGACACCGCACGCAAGAATCCGCGCGGCGACGTGCTCACCGCCCTGCGCCGCTTCGAGTCGATCCTGCGCCGCGGCGACGCAGCCCGTGAAGAGCGGGTGGCGGCGCTGAAGTTCCTGGTGCATCTGGTTGCCGACGTGCACCAGCCGTTGCACGTGGGGCGCCCGGGCGATCGCGGCGGGACCGACGTGCGGGTGACGTGGTTCGGGCGTCCCACCACCCTGCACGCGGTGTGGGACCATCACATCGTGGACGACACGAAGCTGAGCTTCTCCGAGTACGCGGCCTTCATCGACGACGCCTCGCCCGAGCAGATCGCCCGGTGGCAGAGCAGCCACTACGTCGAATGGGCCGAGGAATCCATGGTCGTGCGCGAGAGCGTGTACGCCACCGGCGACGGCAACCTGGGCTATGCGTACTGGGATCGGCACCGCGCGCTCGTCGAGCGCCGCCTGCTCCAGGCGGGGGTGCGTCTCGCGGGCCTGCTCGACTCCGTCTTCGCGCACCGCTGAGCCACCGCTTCTGGCGAATTTCCGACGACGCGCGTCCGCGCGTTCCCCGAAGTTCGCGAGGCCGCGTAGGGCGGGATGGAGCGCAGCGTAATCCCGCCGAGCACGGGGGCAGAGCCCGAGAAATGCGAGGTAGTCGTCGACGCTGCGTAGGGCGGGATGAAATCCCGCCGAACGACGGGGGGGGACGCAGCCCCGCGAGGTAGAACATAGGGTGGTCCGCGAAGAGCGCGGGAAATGCGGGGTGACGGTCGACGTTGTACAGTGTGCGCGCGAGCCGAAGGGGCGTCGCTGCAAGCGCATAGGAGAAGAAGGTGATGGCTGATGGAATCGTCGTGGTGGGGGCCGGTCACTGCGCCGGGCAGCTCGTGGCGCGGCTGCGCGCCGAGGGTTACGAAGGGCGCGTGCGCCTGATCGGCGACGAGCCTCACGTGCCCTACCAGCGCCCGCCGCTCTCGAAGGCGTATCTGGCCGGCGACGTCGGGCTCGAGCGCGTGCACATGCGGCCGCAGAAGTTCTACGAGTCCCAGAACATAGAGCTGCTGCTCGATAACCGGGTCACGGGTCTGGACCCGCGGCGCCGCTCGCTCACCCTCGCGAGCGGGGAGGCCGTGGGCTACGAGAAGCTCGTGCTGGCGACGGGCTCGCGCCCGCGCCGGCTCGAGGTGCCGGGTGCGGACCTCGAGGGCGTCTGCTACCTGCGGCGGGTGGAGGACGCCGACACGCTTCGCGATGCGTTCCGGCCCGGCCTGCGCCTGGTGATCGTGGGCGGCGGCTATATCGGGCTTGAAGTGGCCTCGGTCGCCCGCGGCAAGGGAGCGGAGGTGAGCGTGCTCGAGACCGAGCCGCGGCTGATGAGCCGTGTGGTGGGCGCGGACGTGTCCGAGTTCTACCACGGGGTTCATCGCGAGGCGGGGGTTGACGTGTGCACCGGCAAGCGCGTGAGCGCGTTCGAGGGCGACGGGCGAGTGGCGCGCGTGGTATGCGAGGACGGCGCGGGCTTCGACGCGGACCTCGTGCTGGTGGCCGTCGGCATCGTCCCCAACACCGAGCTCGCCCAAGAGGCGGGGCTGGAGACCGACGACGGCATCGTGGTCGACGCGTTCGGTCGCACTACCGATCCCGACATCTACGCCGCGGGCGACTGCACCCACCACCCGAATCCGATCTACGACCGGTACGTGCGCCTCGAGTCGGTGCACAACGCCATGGCGCAGGGGCGGGTGGTGGCCGCCAATCTCACCGGCAAGGAGATGCCCTACGGGGAGGTGCCCTGGTTCTGGTCGGATCAGTACGACGTGAAGCTGCAGATCGCGGGACTCTCGCAGGGGTACGACGACACCGTCGTGCGCGGAGATCCCGAGGGCGGCCGCTTTACGGTCTTTTACCTGAAGGACGGCGTGCTCATCGCCGCCGATACCGTGAACGAGCCCCAGGATCACCTCGCCTGCCGCAAGCTCGTGGGCAAGAAAGAGGCTTTTTCCGGGGCGCAGCTCACGGACCCCGAAGTTTCCCTGAAAGACCTCGCCGCCGGCGCGTGAGACGGCGACTCGATTAAGTGGCGTCAGACACTGCTTTTCGGTGGCTTCGCGAATAGGTAGTGTCCGACACCGCTTAACAGGCCCGGGCTAGTCCTCGTAGTACTCTTTCTGCTTCGCGCTCTCGATGGCCTCGGCCAGTGCGTTCTCGAACCCCTCCCTGCGCACCGTGTCCTTCTCGGACTCGGCATCCTCGACCAGGATTCCGGTGACGTAGTTGCCGTCGTCGTCGTAGATGTAGTTCCACGTCTTCGGCTTGATGTGGCGCAGCCCCAGGGCCAGCGGTCCGAGGCTCGCCAGCAGGAGCACCGGTGCCAGCAGCGGTATGTCGGCGTTGTAGGTCGAAAAGAACACGACGACGGCGGCAAGCAGCAGCCCCGCACCAATGCGCGTGTTCCTCGTCGCATCCGGATCCATCTCACGCACGCGCGCGAATCTGGGCGACAGGTAGTGCAGCAGATAGACTCGCGAACCGAACCCGGCGCGGTCCTCCCAGCGCTCGTACAGATAGCGTTCATCGAACTCGAGCACCAGCCGCCGCCATCCGATGCGATACTCGTATCGGGTGTGCTTCGGCCTCAGCTCGGATACCTTGCTGTCATCCGCACGCTTGCGCATGGCGTTCGTCGTCGCGATACCGGAAGCCGGCGTGCCGCCGTCCGTTTCGAGCGCGCCGGGAGGGGGCGAGTGGGGCGCCGGGCTCTCTCGACTCCGGCCGGGAAGTCTACCACGTGGGCTGCGGCCCTTCGCAGCGCGGGCGGCCCGCCCCGGTCGACCTCGGGCGCCCCGCGTGCGGGCCGGTGCGGCCTCAGGCGCCGGCGGCCGGCTCGGGTGTGCGTGCCCCCGGCGCGAGGAGCGCATCCAGATAGCGCTCCGCGGCCGCATCCACCGAGAACAGGGCGGCGCGCCGGCGCAGTCTCGCCCGGTCGGGCGCCGTCTCCAGCGTGGCGAGGATGGCATGGGCCATGGCGGCGGCGTCCCCTACCGGCACCAGCGTTCCGTAGGCGCCGCCATCGAGGATCTCCGCCGGCCCGCTCGGGCAGTCGGTGCTCACCACCGGGCAGCCGCAGGCCAGGGCTTCGCACAGCACGTTGCCGAAGCCTTCCCAGGCCGAGGACAGCACGAACACCGAGGCGGCAGCCATCCACGGCATGGGGTCGTCGACGAACCCGGGCATGCTCAGGTGGTCCGCCACGCCGAGCCGGCGGGCGAGGGCGTGCAGGGATGCGCGCAGCGGCCCGTCCCCGAGGATGACCAGGCGCGCCGGGCGCGCCGCGCGCACGCGGGCGAAGGCGCGCAGCAGCGTGGGGAAGTCCTTTTGCCGGTGCAGTCGGCCGACACCGAGAATGAGCGGAGGTTCCCCGGATTCGGGCGCCGCGCGCGCGGGGGAGCCGGCGCCCGCCGGCATGCGCTCGGGGCTCAGCACCGGGTTGTGTATGACGCGAATGCGCTCGCGCGGCAGGCCGGCGGCGGCCGCCAGATCGTCGGCGACGCCGCCCGAGACGGCGACCACCGCGTCCGCCCGCGGATAGCTGTGCGCGGCCAGCAGCGGATACCGCCGGCGAAAGCCCCGCCGCGACCCGCGGACCACGAGCGACATCGTGTTGCGCTCACTGACCACGATGCGGGTGCCGGCGCCGGCGGCGGCGCGCGCCCACAAAGCCGCCAGGTTGGACTGGGTTCCGGCGGCCAGCACGGCGTGGGGTCGCGCCCGCCGCAGATAGCGCACCAACGCCGGCAGCCGGCGCAGCATGAGCGGGCACGGCCCCGGCAGCAGGGGCCACGCGCTTCGCCAGGCTCCGGCGCCCGCCAGCGCCCGCGCGGCCGCCGCCCGCAGAGACGGATGCAGGCCCACCAGCCGTACTCCCTCCGGCACCTGAGCCGCCAGCGCACCGCGGGGCCGACCCACCACCAGATCCACCCGATAGCCGCGTTGCGTGAACGCGCGGGCGAGGTTCAACGTCATGCGCTCGATCCCGCCGCCGTTCAGCGAGCGCAGCAGCAGCGCCAGGTGCGCGAGCTGCGCGGTCACCGGGCGGGCTGCGGGGGCGTGCGGCCGGGCGCGGCCAAGAGCACCTCCAGGTACCGATCCACCACGGTGCTGAGCGAGTATGCCCCCACCCGCTCGCGCAGCCAGCGGCTCTCGGGCGGGGTGTCGAGGACGCGGGCGATGGCCTGCGCCATGGCGCTCGGCTCCCCCACCGGCACCAGCGCCCCGTAGGCGCCGTCGGCCAGGATCTCGGCGGGCCCGCTCGGGCAGTCGGTACTCACCACCGGGCAGCCGCAGGTGAGGGCCTCCAGCAGCACGCCCGGCAGGCCCTCCCACGCCGAGGACAGCACGAACACCGATGCGCGCCCCATCCACGCGTACGGATTGTGCACGTATCCGGGCAGATCGACGTCCGCGGCGACGCCCAGGGACTCCGCCAGGGTCTCCAGGCGTTCGCGCATCGGACCCTCGCCCAGGATCACCAGGTGCGCGGCCCGCGTGCCGCGCACGCGGGCGAAGGCGCGGAGCAGGGTCCCGAAGTCCTTCTGGGGGACGAGGCGGCCGACGCCCAGGATGAGCGGCGGGCTTCCCGGACGCAGCCAGGGATGCTCCACGGCCATGGCGGCCTTGGTGCGCACCTCGCTGACATCCACCGGGTTGTAGATGGTCGCAATGCGCTGGCGCTCGACGCCCGTGAGCTGGACCACGTTGTCGGCCACACCCTGGGAGACGGCGATGACCCGGGCCGAGGCTCGATAGGCGCGGCACGCGAACCACTGCAGCGTCTGGCGCAGCGCCTTCTGCGCGAGCGGCCACACGCGAACGTTGGCGGAGGGGTAGTTGCTCGCGCGCAGCACCACCGGAATCGGTATGCGCGCCAGGCGCCGCGCCCACACCGCCACCAGGTGCACGTGGTTGGCGGCGGAGAGCAGCACGTCGGGGCGCTGCGCGCGCAGATAGCGTGCCAGCCCGAGGACGCCCACCGCCGTCTGCACGCCGCGATGGGCGGTGAGGCGGGTGACCGTGCGCAAGGTGCGGCTCCAGCCGAGATCCAGAGCGATCACCCGCACCTCCTCCGATACGCGTCGCAGGAGCGGGCCACGACCGCGCACCAGAACCAGATCCACCGTGTGACCCCGCGCGCTCAACGCGTTGGCGAGGCTCAAGGTGCGGCGCTGCGCGCCCCCGCCGGTGAGAGCGTAGATGAAGAGTGCAATGTGCCGCGGACGCTCGGGGCCGCCCGGGGGGGCAACGCCGCCCCTGTGCGCATCGGTATCGCTGCACCACTCATCCCGCGTGCTTGCGTCCGGCGACTCCGCCACGGGTGCACGCCGATGGGCGCGATCGAGCACCGCCAGGTAGCGCGTCACCGCCCGGTCCACCGAGTAGAAGGCGGCGCGGGCGCGCAGCCGTGCGCGCTCGGGGGGTGCGGCCAGAACCCCGAGCACCGCGCGGGCCAGGGCCGCGTCGTCGCCCACGGGAACCAGCGGCCCGTGCACGCCGTCCTGGAGGATCTCCGCCGGGCCGCTCGGGCAGTCGGTGCTCACCACGGGACACCCGCACGCCAGGGCCTCGCACAGCGCGTTGCTGAAGCCTTCCCAGGCCGAGGACAGAACGAACACGGAGGCGTGCGCCATCCACACGAAGGGATTGTCCACGAACCCGGCCAGGTGCACCTCCGACGCCACGCCCAGCTCGCGCGCCAGCGCCCGCAGCCGCTGGCGCTCCGAGCCCTCCCCGAGGATGGCCAGGCGCGCCGGGCGCGCAGCGCGCAGGCGCGCGAACGCGCGCAGGAGTGTCGCGAAATCCTTCTGCGGCTCGAGCTTGCCCACGGCCAGCACGAGCGGCGGGGCGCCGGGTTTGCACCACGGGTGCGGAGCGGGCCCCGCCGCGCGCTCGCGCACCCGGTCGAGCGGCACCGGGTTGGGGATGACGCTGATGCGCTCGGGCGGCAGCCGGGTGAGGTGTGCCAGATCGCGGGCAACGCCCCGGGAGATGGCCACCGCCGCATCCGCGCGCGGGTACCAGCGCTGCATCAGACGCCGCAGCCAGCGCCCCCACGCCGGTCGCGCCGGTCCCGCGGCCTCCGAGAGGTGCACGTTGACGCTGATGCACACGGGGACGTCCAGGCGCGCCCGCTGTCGCGCCCACAAGGCGGCGAGATTGGCCGGGTTCGAGGTGCTCAGGACCAGATCCGGGCGCTCGCGGACCAGGTAGCGCGCGAGCGCCGGTGCGCTCGCCAGCACCCACAGGCCCTTGCTGCCGGTCAGCGCGGCGCCGCGGCTCGGCAGCGAATCCAGCGCCACCAGGCGGACCAGCGGCGAGAGCTCGCGCTTGAAGGGGCCCTCGGATCGCGCCGCCACCACGTCCACGCGGTAGCCGCGCAGCGCGAACTCGTGGGCCAGGATCAGCAGGCGGCGCTGGGCGCCGCCGCCGGCGAGCCCGGATAGAAACAGGGCGAGGTGTCTGGGGGGCAACGAGGCTCCTGTGCGTGCGACCAGAGGGACGGCCGTGGCTCGGTGCGGCGTGGGCGCCGTGCACCGCCGCGGACACGCTGTCGTCCGGCGCGCGTACCTTTCGGCTCCGGCCGCTCGCAATGCTTGATCCAGATCAATGATTGAAGGCTTTAGAGAAGCTCTTAGAGGCGTTCTCGCGAAAGGACCGCAGCGCGACAAACACCCCTCGCGGGCAGGGCGAGCCGCCCCCGGGGGCTCTCCGCGACGGGTTTCGCGCCCGACGGGCGCGCGCAATCAGGCGAGCGTGAGGTAGGCGCCGG
>CAZPFD010000146.1:0-6563 GCA_964585725.1 uncultured Ectothiorhodospiraceae bacterium
GGGGATGGACATGGCCATCGTCAACGCCGGTCAGCTCGCGGTGTACGAGGACATTCCGGAGGATCTGCGCGAGCGCGTCGAGGACGTCGTCCTCAACCGCCGTCCCGATGCCACCGAGCGGCTGCTCGAGGTCGCCGACTCGGTCAAGGGGCAGGAGCGCGAGCGCATGGACGATCTGAGCTGGCGCGAGACGGACGTGGAGGGGCGGCTGGTGCATGCGCTGGTGCACGGCATCGCCGACTACGTCGAGGAGGATACGGAGCAGGCGCGGGTGCAGCTCGGACGCCCGCTCGAGGTCATCGAGGGGCCGCTCATGAAGGGCATGAGCGTGGTGGGCGATCTGTTCGGCTCGGGCAAGATGTTTCTGCCGCAGGTGGTGAAGAGCGCCCGGGTGATGAAACGCGCGGTGGCCTACCTCGAGCCTTTCATGGAGGCCGAGCAGGAGGGCCAGCGCCAGCCCGTCGCCAGGATCGTGATGGCCACCGCCAAGGGCGACGTGCACGACATCGGCTAGAACATCGTCGGCGTGGTGCTCCGCTGCAACAACTACGAGGTGATCGATCTGGGCGTGATGGTGCCGAGCGCGCGCATCCTGGAGACGGCGCGTGCGGAGGGTGCCAGCATCGTGGGTGTCTCGGGGCTCATCACGCCGAGTCTCGACGAGATGTGCTACGTGGCCAAGGAGATGGAGCGCGAGGGCTTCGACATTCCCCTGCTCATCGGCGGCGCCACCACCAGCCGCGTGCACACCGCGGTCAAGATCGCGCCCGGGTACCACGGGCCCACCATCCATGTGTCGGACGCCTCGCGGGCGGTGGGCGTGGTCGGGAAGCTCCTGACCCGCAGTCAGCGCGAAGAGTACATCGAATCCATACGCGCCGAGTACGCATCGATCCGCGATCGGCGCGCGCAGGAGCGGCGCACCGGGCGCCGGGCGAGCCTCGCCGACGCCCGGGCCAACAAGCTGCCCTTCGACTGGTCCGCCTACGCGCCGCCGAGGCCTCAGGTTCTCGGGCTGCGCACGTTCGAGACGTTCGATCTCGAGGACCTCAGCGGCTACATCGACTGGACGCCCTTCTTCCGCAGCTGGGATCTGTCGGGCACCTATCCCCGCATCCTCGAGGATCCCACGGTCGGTGAGGCGGCGCGCACCCTGTTCCGCGACGCGCAGTCCATGCTGCGCCGGATCATCGACGAGCGGTGGCTGGCGGCGCATGGGGCCGTCGGCTTCTGGCCCGCGAACACCGTGGGGGACGACGACATCGAGGTGTACGCGGACGAGGAGCGGGAGCGTGTGCTCGCCACGCTGCACACCCTGAGACAGCAGACCGTGCAACGCACGGGGCGCCCGAACCTGGCGCTGGCCGATTTCATCGCCCCCAAGGACTCGGGCGTGAGCGACTACATCGGCGGGTTCGTGGTCTCGACCGGCTTCGGGCTGGACGAGGTGGTGGCCGATTTCGAGGGGCGCCACGACGACTACAGCGCGATCCTCGCGAAGGCGCTCGCCGATCGACTGGCGGAGGCGTTCGCGGAGCGCATGCACCAGATCGTGCGTACCGACCTCTGGGGCTATGCGCCGGACGAGGCGCTCGACAACGCTGCGCTGATCCGCGAAGAGTACCGCGGCATCCGCCCCGCCCCGGGCTACCCGGCGTGCCCCGACCACACCGAAAAGGGTATCCTCTTCGATCTGCTCGGCGCGAGCGAGCGAACCGGGGTGAGCCTGACCGAGAGCTACGCCATGCTGCCGGCGGCCGCCGTCAGCGGACTATACTTCTCCCACCCCGACAGCCGTTACTTCGGCGTGAGCAAGATAGCGCGTGATCAGGTTTCCGATTACGCCCGCCGCAAGGGCCTCACGGTGGCGCAAACCGAGCGATGGCTCGCGCACGTGCTGGGCTACGACGCGGACGACGAGCAGGCGGCCGCCTGAGTTCGTCTCTCGCGTGCAGGCGTGCACCGGTGAGAGGCGCGGGCCGAGAGTCACGGCGGCCCGCGCCGCGGCATTTCTCACCGGAACCGGGTCCGCAGCCGCGCGCTGGTGAGAAATGCCGGCTGAGACCACGGGCGTGCGAGTATCGCTGATAGCGGCCATGGACGAGGATCGGGTGATCGGCGTGGACAACGATCTGCCTTGGCACCTGCCCGCGGATCTGCGTCGCTTCCGGCAGCTCACCCTCGGGAAGCCGGTCCTGATGGGGCGCCGGACTTACGAGTCCATCGGTGTTCCGCTCCCCGAGCGGGAGAACATCATCATCACGCGCGACGAGGGCTATGAGGCCGAAGGCTGCAGCGTGGTGCACTCCGTCGACGAGGCTCTCGGGCTCTGCGATCCGCACCCGGAAGCGATGGTGATAGGCGGCGCATCCCTGTACCGGCAGACGCTCGCGTACGCGCACCGGCTGTATCTGACCCTCGTTCATCATCGTTTCCGGGGAGACACCTTCTTTCCGGCGCTCGAATGGGATGCGTGGCGCGAGGTCGAACGGCGCGACTTCGCCCCTGATGCACGCAATCCCTTCGCGTACACGTTCCTGACTTTGCAGCGACGCTGAAGGGGCCGGCGGTCCGGCGGAGATTCGAGGGAACCTGCTTCCGCCCGCGCGCGGTGCAGCGCTTCATTTTTCGTACGCTTTAAGGTACGCTGCGTGCGGCGGTCGATATCCTCTCTATCACGGTTCCTGCCGGCTTTCTTCGGAGGGGGCGAAGAAGGTTCTTGGCATGCGCCGCGCCTGCCTTTGAGTCAGGAAAGATCCGATTCTTTCGGGCAGGAGACTGATAACAAGAAATAACAGCGGTCACGACGGCTCTCTGCCAGAAGAATCGACAATAAGAAGCAATCGGCAACCCTGTTTTTGAATCCAAGCTGCTCGGGGTCGTGTCGGCGTCCCGGCAATGGGCGAAGGGTGACGTCACGCGTGGGAGCGAGGCCGCAACCGATGCCTGGTCCGCTGTCGATTCTGGTCATCGATGACGATGCCAGCGATCGCGCGTTGACGTCGCTCGTGTTGAGGCAGGGCCTGCCCGAGGCTCACGTCGAGGAGGTCGATGGAGCCATCGCCTTCGCCGAGCATCTGGCCCGGGGCGGGTTCTCCGCCGTCGTCACCGAATCCGATCTCTCATGGAGCACGGGCGCCGAGGTGCTGGAGGTCGTGCGCCGGCGCCATCCCGATTGCGTTCTGGTCGTTTTCAGCAGGATCGGTCTGGAGGAGCTCGGGCGCCGGGGCGTGTACCCCGATATCGACGGCTTCGTGCGCAAGAGCAGCGCCGGCTACCTGGAGCTCCCCGACGCCATCCGGCGGGCCGCGGAGAAGGCCGCCCAGAGGCGCACGTTCGCGGGCGACACGGCGTATCGAACCCTGGTCGAAGGATTGCCCGTGGGCGTATTCTCGCTATCGGCGAGCGGCCTGGTCTCGGACAGCAATCCGGCCGCGGCGAGAATTCTCGGCTTCAGCGCCCGGGGCGAGCTGCACGGGCGGGCGCTCGAGGATCTCTTCATGACGCTCGCCGCGCGGGGCGCGTGGCGGGCTCTGCTCTCCGGAGGGGCCGCGGTGAGCGACCTCGAGGTCGAGGTCCGCCGCGCATCGGGCGACAGCACCTGGGTGCGCCTCAGCGCTTGGCCGGTCACCGGTGAGGACGGCAAGATCACGCGCTTCGAAGGGACGATCCAGGATATCCTGCCCTACAAGGAGGCGCAGGCGAAGCTCTCCCAGCAGGCGGAGGCGCTCAAGCGCTCGAACGAGGAGCTCGAAGAGATCACCTATGCCCTCTCCCACGACCTTCAGGAGCCTTTGCAGCTCGTATCCCGGTACGCGCACCTCGTCGCCGAGCGCTACGGGAACGAGCTCGGCGCAGAGGGCAGGCCACTGATCGAGCATCTGACCGGCAGCGCCGAACGCATGCAGGCGCTCATCGACGCCGTGCTGGACTACTCGCGCCTGGGCACCGGCGAGCGGCGCTTCAAGCCCATCGACCTCGGAGCCGTCGTGGACGAGGCGGTGGAGAATCTGAGAGGCGCCATCGACGAGGTCGAGGCGCAGGTGGAGCGCGGGGACTTGCCCACGGTGATGGCCGATGATCGCCAGATGGTGCAGCTCTTCCAGAACCTCATCGGCAACGCCATCAAGTTCCGCGGCGAGCAGCCGCTGCGCATTCGCATCGCGGCGCAGGCACGCGAGGGCGACTGGCTCGTGTCCGTGGAAGACAACGGGATCGGCATGGATCCCGAGCACGCGGAGCGGATCTTTGCTATGTTTCAACGTCTACACACCCAGCAGGAGTACCCCGGAACGGGTATCGGGCTGGCCGTATGCAAGAAGATCGTCCAGCGCCATGGCGGCGAGATCTGGGTCCGCTCGGAGCCGTCCAAGGGCTCGACCTTCTATCTGACGATACCGAAGGCGCCCGCGGACGACACCGCCTGGCAGAACTGAAGCGGAGTGGTGTGACGTGACGGCCGGCGGCGAGCTCAAAGTGCTGCTGGTCGAGGACAACCCGGCCGAGGCGCATCTCATCCGCGACGTGCTCGGGCGCGCGCGCGGATACCGCTTCGCCGTGGACCACGTACAGCGCATGCAGGCGGCCCTCGAGCGCCTGCCTGCGGGCGGGCTGGACGTGATCCTCCTCGACCTCTTTCTGCCTGACGCCGGCGGGCTCCCGCTCTTCCGCGAGGTGCACCGGCACGCCCCGCACATCCCCGTCATCATCCTCACGAACATGCAGGATGAAGAGGTTGCCGCCACCGCGGTGCGCGAGGGCGCGCAGGACTATCTTCTCAAACGCGAGCTCGAGCCGAATGTGCTCCTGCGCGCCATCCGCTACGCCATCGAACGGCAGCACGCGGAGGAGGCGCTGCGCGAGAGCGCGGAGCGTTATGCGCTCGCAGTCAGCGGTGCGAACGACGGGGTGTGGGATTGGAACATCGCCAAGGACAGCGTCTACTTCTCACCGCGCTGGAAGGCCATGCTGGGATATCAGGACGCTGACATCGGCGACGATCTCGCCGAGTGGTTCAACCGCGTGCACCCCGCGGACATCGAAGGATTGAAGACTGCGCTGTACGCGCATCTGGAGGGCGCTGCCGACCACTTCGTGCACGAGCATCGGATTCACACCAAGTCCTCGGGATACCTGTGGGTGCTGAGCCGCGGTCTGGCGGTCAGGGACGAGGCGGGAACAGCGTATCGCATGGCCGGCTCGCTCACCGACATCAGCACGCGCAAACGCGCCGAGGAGCAGTTGCTGCACGACGCCATGCACGACAGCCTCACGGGCCTGCCCAACAGGGGACTGTTCCTCGACCGACTGGATCTCGCGTTGCGCCAGCACCGCCGCGACGAGGATAGGCTTTTCGCCGTGCTGTTCTTCGACCTGGATCGCTTCAAGCACGTGAACGACAGCCTCGGGCACAGCACCGGGGACGAGCTGCTCATGAGCGTCACGCACCGGCTGAAGAAGTTTCTGCGCCCCGGGGACACGCTCGCGCGATTCGGGGGCGACGAGTTCGCCGTGTTGCTCACCGATGTGACGAGCGTCACCGATGCGACCCACGTGGCGGTGCGCATTCACGAGCTGCTGTCGCAGCCCTTCATCGTCTGCGGGCACGAGGTGCTCACCTCGGCGAGCGTCGGCATCGCGCTCGGATCGAATCGATACGAGCGCCCCGAGGAGGTGTTGCGCGACGCCGACCTCGCCATGTACCGGGCCAAGTCGGCGGGCAAGGCCTGTTACGAGATCTTCGACAACGCTCTCTACGAGCACGAGATGGGGGCGGTGCGGCTCGAGTCCGAGCTGCGCCGGGCGGTGGAGCGCGAGGAGTTCCTCATGCATTACCAGCCCATCGTTTCGCTCGACAGCGGGCGCATCGTGGGTCTGGAAGGGCTGCTTCGCTGGAATCACCCCGAGCAGGGCTTGATGGGCCCGCACGGCTTTCTGCCCCTCGCGGAGGAGAAGGACATCATCGTGCCCATCGAGTGGTGGGCGTTGAGCGAGACGTGCCGGCAGATGCGCCGCTGGCAGGAAAGCTTTCCCGCCGACCCGCCGCTCTACGTCAGCATCAACATTCCCGGCAAGCTGTTCGTGCAGTCGGGCATGGCGCAGCGCATTCGGGCGATCCTCGATGAGAGCGGGCTGGCGCCGGAGAGCCTGCGCCTGGATATCACCGAGAATGCCATCATGAATCACGGTGATCTCGCGCTGGCGCGGCTCCGGGAGCTGCGCGAGCTCGGGATTCAGGTGCACGTGGACGACTTCGGCACGGGATACTCCTCGCTCACCTACCTCCAGCGCTTCTCCTACCAGGCCCTGAAGATCGATCGCTCGTTCGTGAGCGGCCTGGACACCGGCGGCGGCCGCACCGTGGTGAAGACCGTGGTGACGCTCGGGCAGACGCTGGGCATGGACGTCATCGCCGAAGGCGTGGAGACCGAGGAGCAGCTGCGCCAGCTCCGGGAGATGAGCTGTCCCCAGGCGCAGGGATACTGGTTCTCCCACCCGCTGGATAGCGCCGGGGTCGAGTCGCTGCTGTCACGCACGTTGCTCTCGCCAGCATCTGACAGTGA
>CAZPFD010000146.1:6663-9836 GCA_964585725.1 uncultured Ectothiorhodospiraceae bacterium
AGGGCGTGGCTCAGCGCTCGGGCCACCCGCGTCAGGTCCACGCCGGTGCAGGTGCCGTGTGCGGCGGCTCCGGCGAGCCAGGCGAGCGCGTTCACCGTGTAGATGTCGTCCCCCACCGGCGAGGTTCCCTCCAGGCGCGCGTAGGCGCTCTCCGGGGCGCTGCGGTCGGTCGCGCAGTAGGCGCTCAGGTAGTGCAGCGCGATGCCGTACGCGCGCTGCCCGGCGTCCAGCGCGGCGGCCCGCTCCAGGTGGTCGAAGGCGCGTGCGAGATCGGCGCGGTTCATGTGCAGGCTCGCGAGCCCCATCTGCACCCGCACCGAGCTCGGGTGGGTGCGCTCCGCGGCCAGTAGCAGCCCCTCCCATGACTGCCAGACATGCGCGCGGTGATGGGTCATCACCGCGTACCCCAGAGGCAGGGCGACGAGCACGACCGCGAGCAGCCGCGGGTGGCGCGCCCGCGACGAGAGATAGACGCCGCCCAATGCGACGCCGATGAAGAGACCCGCGGCCGGCAGGTAATTGCGGTGCTCGAAGTAGAGCTCGAGCGGGAGCACCGTCGATTCCACCAGATGCGCGGCGAGAAAGAACACCGGTCCGAACAGCACCAGCGCGGCGCGCGTGTGTCTGAGACGCCAGGCGGCCGCCGGCAGCGCGCCCCAGGCGATCACGCTCAGCAGCGTGGTGGGCGGCGCGAGCAGCCCCGTGGACTTGGCAAAGTCGTCGTGATACAGGCTCATGGCGCTGCCGCCGGGGAGCAGCAGCAGGTTCGCCAGATAGTCGAACAGCACGCGCGCCTCGCTCAGCACCCGCTCGTATGCCGTGAAGTCACGCCAGGCATAGCCGCCGAGCACCCACCCGGGATGGTGCGCGGCCAGCACGCCCGCCGCGACCGCGGCCAGGGCCACGGGCAGCGTGGTCGCGGCCAGCGCCAGGCGACGCGCACGCGCCGGTCCCTGGAAGCGGAAGAAGAAGGCCTCCACCGCGAGGATCAGCAGGGGCAGCAGCGCGCCGTTCTCCTTGCTGAGCGTGGCGAGCGGCCAGAAGAGAAGCAGTGCGAGCGCGATGAGCGCGGCTCCGCGGGCGAAGTGCGTGGGGAGGGCCTGGCGTCCGACGACGTAGCAGAGCAGCCCGCCCAGCGCGAACAGCGCGGCGAGCTGCGCCATGCGCTGCACGACGTAGAGCACCGTGCTGACCATGAGCGGCGCCAGCAGCCATGCGGCGCTCACCCAAAGTGCGATCCACCAGCGATGCCCCGCGACGCCGGCGGCGGGGGCCGCCAGCAGGCGCCCGCTCAACCAGAAGACCAGCGTGCCGCACAGCAGGTGGATCATGAGGTTGGTGTATTTCATGAACCACACGTCCGGTCCGCTGGAGATCCAGTTGGCGACGAAGCTCGCCATGGCTACGGGACGCCCCGGGGGCTTGCTGGAGATGCGCCCGAACACGACCTGGCGCCACCCGATCTCGCCGCGCTCCATGGCGCTCAGCGGCTCGAGGTTCGGGTAGTCGTCGAGGACCAGGTCGCCGGAGAGCCCGCGCGAGTAGCACGCCGCGGTCAGGCCGAGCACCAGGTACAGGCCGATGGCCGGTGCCGCCTGCCGCAGGGCGTCGCATAGTCGGGTCATGGGTGGCGCTGGGTGCACGGGTGAGGCGCACGCCGCCGGCGGGTGCGCTCGACGCTCGGGGGTTCGGGCTCGTGGGTGGTCTGCTTAA
Source organism: uncultured Ectothiorhodospiraceae bacterium (assembly GCA_964585725.1). Taxonomy (GTDB): domain Bacteria; phylum Pseudomonadota; class Gammaproteobacteria; order HK1; family HK1; genus CAZPFD01. The sequence continues at coordinate 8,377 of CAZPFD010000146.1, forward strand.
CTCGGCGCGGGGGCCCCGCGGTTTAGCCCGTATTTCTCCCCGGCCCGCCCCCGCAGGGCACCTCGAACCACTGCTCGTCGTCGAGGCGCAGGGCGCCCAGGGCTCCGCCCCACACGCAGCCCTTGTCCAGGGGGTAGACCCGGTGCTGCGGCGCCACCGGGCGCTCGAGCTCGAGCGTGGCCCAGTGACCGAACACGACGCGCTCGGAGCGGCTTCTGCGCCCGCTCAGGGTGAACCAGGGATGAGAGCCCGCCGGCTGCGTGCCCGGGCGGCCGCTCGCGCCGAGCACCAGGCGTCCGTCGTCGGTGCAATAGCGCATGCGGGTGAGGGCATTGGTGATGAAGCGCAACCGCTCCCACCCCTGGAGCTCGGGCGACCAGCGGGCCGGCTCGTCGCCGTACATGTGCCGGAGATAGGTCCGGTAGGCGTCGTCGCGCAGGGCGGCCTCGACCTCGGCGGCGCGCTCCGCCGCCTCCTCCACGTCCCACTGCGGGGGCAGGCCGGCGTGCACCATCGTGAAGCCCAGATCGCGGTCGCGGTGCAGCAGCGGCCGGCACCGCAGCCAGTCGAGCACCTCGTCCCTGTCCGGCGCGCGCAGCACGTCCGCAAACGTATCCTTGCGGCGCACGGGGTCCACGCCCTCGGCCACCGCGAGCAGGTGCAGGTCGTGGTTGCCGAGCACCACCACGGCGCGTTCGCCCAGGTCCCGCACGAAACGCAGCACCTCCACGGAACGCGGGCCGCGGTTGACCAGATCCCCGACGAGCCACAGGCGGTCGCGCCCGGGGTCGAACGCGATGCGCTCGAGCAGCGTCCGCAGCTCGCGGTAACAGCCCTGGACGTCCCCGATGGCGTAGACCGACAAAACACCCGCTCCCGGTTGCGCCGAAGCCGCCATTCTATCCGGGGCGCAGCGGCCTACGGTGCGCGCACGGCGGCGGAGCGCACGCCCGCGCGGCGTACGCCCCGCCGTCCTGACTGCGACGCGCGTCAGGCGCTCTGGGCCTGCGCCTGGACGGTGCTCTCCACCGGCAGCCCGGCCGCGATCCAGTCCTGCTTGCCCTCGTGATAGTCGAAGACGCGGGTGTAGCCGAGCGCGGCCAGACGCTCAGCGGCGATGCCGGAGTTCTCGCACGGCGCACTCGCGCAGTAGACCACGATCTCGGCGGACTTGTCCGGCAACAGGGTCGGCGCCAGCGCGTCTACCTTGTCGTGGGGGATGTTGATCGCCCCCGGCAGGTGCTTGTCCGCGAAGTATTTCGGCGGCAGCGCCTCGACCAGGGTGACGGGCTCGTTGCGCTCGAGCTTGGCGTGAAGCGCCTCTCGCGTGATTCGCTTGACCATGAGTTCGGCTCCTTGTGAATGACGATGTTTGCAAGCGGGGCCATTCTGTGTGCGCCGTGCCACCCGGACAATTCGCAAAAAACGCAACCCGCCTTTGCACCATTGCAAGGGGGTCG
>CAZPFD010000147.1:0-6049 GCA_964585725.1 uncultured Ectothiorhodospiraceae bacterium
GGCGCGTGCCGCGCATGCCGGCACGGCGGCTTTCGCCCCGGTGGTTGCAGCCAACCAGAGGAGGTGGCTGATGAAACTGACCAGCACGAGCTTCGAGCACAACAAACCGATCCCCGGCGAGTTCGCGTTCTGCGTGCCTGACCCCGACACTCGCGCGACACAGGGCGGAAACAAGAACCCTGCATTCTCCTGGAGCGATGTGCCCGAGGGCACGAAATCCCTGGCGCTCATCTGCCACGACCCCGACTGCCCCAGCAAGGTGGACGACGTGAACCAGGAAGGCCGGGTGGTCCCTGCCGATCTGCCCCGCGTCGACTTCTACCATTGGGTGATGATCGGATTGCGCGCCGACGCTGTGGGCATTCAGGCGGGAGAGTTCTCGGACGGCGTGACGCCGGGCGGCAAGGACGGACCTGAAGGACCGCGCGGCACCCGCCAGGGCGTCAACGACTACACGCAGTTTCTCGCGGGCGATCCCAAGATGGCCGGCACCTACTACGGCTACGACGGCCCGTGTCCTCCCTGGAACGACGCGATCCCGCATCGCTATCACTTCACGCTCTATGCGCTCGACATCGAGCGCGTTGCCGTGGGAGCGGATTTCACCGGCCCCGACGTGCTCAAGGCCATCGACGGGCACATTCTCGCCCAGGCAAGGATCACCGGCACCTACACCATGAACCCGGACGTGGGCGACTGAGGGCGGAGCACCGTCTTCATGGCCGCTCCCGAGACGGCGGTCGCCGCGCCCCGATGGGCGCCGGCCGCTTGTCGCGCCCTTGCGCGCCTCTGATGCGTGCTCGACATCCGCCGGCTCGTGCGCGCCTCCGGATCCAGCACATCAGGCGCCCGCGGCGCCCGTGCCCGCCTCAGCACCGCAGCGGCCAGATGCAGGGCACCGCACCGTCGGTCAGGATCGACAGCGCCGCCATGACGAGTATCAGGAGGACGGTGCCGACCACCACTCCCCAAAGGTTCCCTAGGAATCTGCGTAGTTTCGTGCTCATGCTTCGCCTCCACTAGGGAAACCAATATCGGCTCCGTCTCCAGGATATCCACCGGGATGAGGGCCCGCGAAGGCGAGTGGGGGGGAGGGGTCGCGACGAGCTTCGGCAGTCGAGGCAGCAGAATGCAGCTCCTTGGTGTGTGCTCGTGGTGACCTCCCATGGTCTCGACAGGGCGACTTGGAGGACACTCGATGCAGCTAGGGGCTTGATAATGAAGGACAACAGCCATTTGCCCCGCGTTACGATCGCGTACTGCACGCGCTGCCGCTTTCTGCTGCGCGCGGCCTGGATCGCCCAGGAGCTTCTCGCGACCTTTGCCGATCGGCTCGGGGAGGTGGCGCTGGTTCCGGGCACGGGCGGCGTGCTCGAGGTGCGGCTGGGCGACGAGATGCTGTACTCGCGCAAGACGATGGGGGAGCTGGATCTCACGGCGCTCAAGCGCGCCGTACGCGATCGGGTGGCGCCCGAGATGCGCATCGGGCACGAGGATCGATGACAAAAGGGGACGGATCTATTTTTCGCCCCGGAGGCGTGCGGATTGAGAGGTTCCCGGGAAAAATAGATCCGTCCCCTTTTGTCTGTTGTCAGTACGGCGTGTAACGCGTGACCAGAATCGCGACGATGTGCAGGGTGGCGACCACGAAGATCACCGTCGCGAAGTAGCGGATTCCGCGCTGGACCATGGTCTGCGACTCCGGGCGGGGCAGCACGCCGAAGTCCCGGGGCACGAGCTTGCCCGCCGCATCGAGCGTCAGCACCTCGCGGCAGAACTGGCGCACCCAGTGCGGGACGATGGACCGGAACATGTAGCCCACGAAGAAACGCTCGATGTCGCGCTCCGCGGCGGGCTCCCCGAACCAGCGCTCATAGGCAAGCTCGAAGAGCCGGAACTCCGTGATCTCGAGTATGGCGGAGGCGGAGAGGATGTCGCGGGCGTCGGGCGCGAGGTCGTCGTCGTCGATGGTGAAGAAGGTCATGTCGTGATGCCTATCCGGCGGGATTCCGCTGCGGTCCATCCCGCCCTACGTCAGGAGGCGTAAGCCGGCTCGTTGCCGCGCTTCCATTTGATGTTGCAGCCCATGCTGGCCTTCTGCTCCTCGGGCGCGGGCTTGCCCTCGAGCACCGCACCCGCGGCCCGCCGCAGGTCGCGCCCGGTCACGGGTACGTCGTTGCCCGGCCGGCTGCCGTCGAACTGACCCCGATAGACAAGCTCGTGCCCGCGATCGAAGAGATAGAAGTCCGGCGTGCATGCCGCACGGTAGGCCTTGGCCACCTCCTGGGTCTCGTCGTAGAGGTACGGGAACGGATAACCGTACGCCTTCGCCTCTTCCGCCATGCGCTCGGGTGCGTCGGCGGGGAAGCTGGCGGCGTCGTTCGCGCTGACAGCGACCATGGCCAGGCCGCGCGGCATGTACTCGCGCGCGAACGCGACCAATCCCTCGCGGATGTGCTTCACGTACGGGCAATGGTTGCACATGAACACGACCAGCAGGGGCGCGCCTTCGAAATCGGAGCGCGACACGCGCCGTCCTTCGGTGTCCGGCAGGGAGAAGTCCGGCGCCCGGGTGCCGAGCTCGAGCATGGTGGAAGCCGTTTCGGCCATGATGCTCTCCCGTGGGATAGCTGGAGCGAGTTTCACTCGGATTCTACTGCCGGCACGGGCGCCGGGGAACTGCGGTACCATGCGCTCCACCCCCGGGGAACGGCACGCGGGAGCAGCTTGCCATGCATCTGCACGCATCATTTCCGGATCTCCGGCGCCCCGTGCGATGCCTGGCGCTGGTGCTCGCGGCGGCGTGCGCGCCGCCCGCGGCGGCGGACGACGCGGATCCGGGCCGGCAGCGGCAGGGCATGCTCGAGGAGATCCGGCGCACGGCCGGCGACACCGGGGCCTTCACCGGACGCCGCGACTTCACGCCGGAGGTGATGCAGGCGCTGGGAACGGTGCCGCGCCACGAATTCGTCCCGCCCGCGCTGCGCGATCAGGCGTACGAGAACCGTCCGCTGCCCATCGGGCACGGACAGACCATCTCCCAGCCGTATATCGTGGCGCTCATGACCGATCTGCTCGAGGTGGACGCGGACAGCGTGGTGCTGGAGGTGGGCACGGGCTCGGGCTACCAGGCGGCCGTGCTCGCGGAGCTGGTGCAGGCGGTCTATACGATCGAGATCATCGAGCCCCTGGCCGAGGAGGCGCGCGCCCGCCTGGCGCGCCTCGGCTACGACAACGCGAGCGTGCGCCACGGGGACGGTTACTACGGGTGGGAGGCGCATGCGCCCTACGACGGGATCGTGGTCACCGCCGCCGCCAGTCACATACCGCCGCCGCTCATCCGCCAGCTCAAGCCCGGCGCCCGCATGGTCATTCCGGTGGGCGGGCGCTTCATGGTGCAGCAGCTCCTGCTCGTCGAGAAGAGCGCGCAGGGCGATGTGAGCACGCGCCAGATCCTGCCCGTGCGCTTCGTGCCGCTGACCGGCGAACACTGAAGGTTCCGCCTGCAGCGCCGAACGGTGGGATTCGCTGCGCTCATCCCACCCTACACCTGACAGCATTCACGGGTGCGAGGCGGAAAAGTCATCTCTGACAACTCTGACACCACTTCAAGGCCGCCGCTGGCGGCGATCGCGCTGGTCTCCGCCGGGGCGCTCGCCTACGAGATCCTGCTCACGCGGCTGTTCTCCATCATCCAGTGGCATCACTTCGCGTACATGATCATCAGCCTGGCGCTGCTCGGCTTCGGCGCCAGCGGCACGGCGCTGGCTCTCGCCGGCAAGCCTCTGGCGCGGCGTTTCGTCGCGAGCTTCAGCGTGAGCGCCGGGCTGTTCGGCGTGTCCGCGTACGCGTGCTTCCGCCTGGCCCAGAACGTCCCCTTCAACGCGCTGGAGATCCTGTGGGACGCCGGCCAGCTCGGGGGCCTCGCCGCCATCTATCTGCTGCTCATGGTGCCCTTCTTCTTCGCCGCGAGCTGCATCGGGCTCGCGTTTCTGCGCTTTCACCGGAGCATCGGCCGCATCTACGCATTCGATCTGGCGGGCGCGGGCGCGGGGAGCCTGGGCGTCATCCTGCTGCTGTTCGCGGTGCCCCCCTGGTACGCGCTCCAGGTGGTGGCGGCCGCGGGCACCGCGGCTGCGGCGCTGGCGTGGCTGAGCGCCGGCGCGCGCCCGCGCTGGGCCGCAGGCGTGGCGCTCGCGCTGACCGCGCTGCTCCTCGCGCCCACGGGCAGCGACTGGCGCACGCTGCGCATGTCGCCGTTCAAGTCGCTGAGCGAGACCCTGCGCGCCACCGGCGCCGAGGTGATCGAGACGCGCTCGAGCCCCCTGGGGCTGCTGAACGTCGTGCGCAGCCCGCGCGTGCCCTTGCGCGAGGCGCCGGGCCTGAGCCTCAACGCGGCCACCGAGCCCCCCGAGCAGCTCGGGGTGTTCACCGACGGCCAGGCCCTGAGCGCCATCACGCGCTTCGACGGGCGTCTCGGGCCGCTCGCGTTTCTGGGCGCCATGACCTCGGCGCTCCCGTATCACCTGGTGCAGCGCCCCGAGGTGCTCGTGCTCGGGGCGGGCGGGGGGATGGACGTGCTCCAGGCGCTCTATCACGGCGCGGATCGGGTGGACGCGGTGGAGCTGAACCCGCAGATGGTGGCGCTGGTGCGCGACGCCTACCGGGATTTCGCGGGCGGGCTGTATCAGCACGAGCGGGTACGGGTGCACGTAGCCGAAGCGCGCGGATTCGTCTCCGCCACCGATGCGCGCTACGACCTCATTCAGGTGGCGCTGCTCGATTCCTTCAGCGCCTCGGCGGCCGGCCTGTACGCGCTCAGCGAGAGCCACCTCTACACCGTCGAGGCGCTTCGCGAGTACCTGCGCCATCTGCGGCCCGGAGGGTTGCTGGCGCTCACCCGCTGGGTCAGGCTGCCGCCGCGGGACGGCATCAAGCTGTTCGCCACCGCGGCCGCGGCAATGCGGGAGCTGGGCGTGGAGGCGCCGGGACGGCGCATGGCGTGGATACGCGGGTGGAGCACGAGCACCCTGGTGGTCAAGAACGGTGCGCTGACCGCGGCGGATCTGAGCGCGCTGCGGCGTTTCGCCCGCGACCACGCGTTCGATCTCGCGTACTACCCGGGGATGCAGCGGGAGGAGGCCAACCGCGTCAACCGGCTCCGCCAGCCGTACTTCTTCGACGCGGCCCGCGCCCTGCTGGGCCCCGATCCGGGGCGCTTCCTCCAGCGCTACAAGTTCCAGGTGGCGCCCGCCACCGACGACCGGCCGTACTTCTTCAACTTCTTCAAGTGGTCCACGCTGCCCGAGATCGCGGTGCTGCGCGAGCGCGGCGGGGTGGCGCTGTTCGAGCTCGGGTATCTGATCCTCGTGGCGACGCTGGCTCAGGCGGTGGTCGCGAGCCTCGTGCTCATCCTCCTGCCGCTGGCTCTGGGCACGAGCCCCGCGTCCCCCGCGGCCCGCGCGCCGCGGCTGCGGGTGCTCGCCTATTTCCTCGCCATCGGGCTCGCCTTTCTGTTCGTCGAGATCGCCTTCATCCAGAAGTTCGTTCTGTTCCTGGCGCATCCCCTGTACGCCGTGGCCGTGGTGCTCGCCGGCTTCCTGTTGTTCGCCGGGCTGGGGAGCCGCTTCTCCATGCGGGGGGCGGACGGTGCGCCCAGGGGAGTGCTCGTGCCGGTGCTGGCCATCGTCGCTCTGGGGGTCGCTTACCTCAGCCTCATGCCCCCCGTGCTCGAGAGTCTGATGGGGCTCCCCGCGGCGGCGAAGATCGGCTTGAGCCTCGCCCTCATCGCGCCGCTGGCTTTCTGCATGGGCATGCCCTTCCCGCGGGCGCTGGCAGCCTTGCCGGCGGACGACGAGGCCGGGGTGGCCTGGGCCTGGGGCATCAACGGCTGCGCCTCGGTGGTGAGCGCGGTGCTCGGGACGCTGCTCGCCATCCATTTCGGTTTCGCCACCGTCGTCTGGATAGCGCTGGCGCTCTACGTCGGCGCCGCGGCCCTGCGCCCGCAGACGTTCGGCGGGGCACCCGGCGTGCGCAGTGCTCCGTAAGC
>CAZPFD010000147.1:6149-8174 GCA_964585725.1 uncultured Ectothiorhodospiraceae bacterium
CGGCGGGATTGCGCTGAAGCTCATTCCGCCCTACGTTCCTGCTACGTTTCTGCGATACGTTCAGCCGAGGGGCGGGGGTGCATCATGTGCCTGGTGGGATTTCATCCCCCTGCGTGACCACCGGATCAGCTGTGCTAACATGCACCAGATGCAAAGCGCGACCATAGCCAAGCTGGCGCTGCAACAGCCGCGGAGCTTGTCCGGGCTCATCGACATGTACACGGGCAACTATTTCCGCCTGATGAGGCTCGTGCCCGAGCTCGATGAGTTGCGCGGCACGCGCGTGTCGAGCGTGGCGGGCGCCCTCGATCTTTACCTGACGGTGCTCGAGCGCTGGAGGTACACGACGACCATCGCGCTCACCTATCAGTTCCCGGACCTGGAGGGAATGGTGGCCGAGCCCAATGCCCGCATCCGTGTGTATCACGATGTCAAGGCGGTGGAAGTGCTCAGCCACTGCCGGCGGCGCCACCATCGAATCGGGCGCGCGTGGCGCCGCGGCCATCGGCCGGAGCTCGACCACAAGTGGGAGTTGAACCGCTTCCTGAACAAGTGGCTCGGGTTCTGCCTGCGGCAGGGGCACATCTTCCTGCGCTGCACGGCCAGGCCGGTATATCCACCGCTGCCGGCTCCGCACGCGGCCGACGGGTCCTGGTTCTGACGCGCCCGGTCCGGGCCCATGCTCCAGAAGGTGGTGTCCGGGGGCCAGACGGGGGTCGACCGCGGCGCACTGGACGCGGCGGCGGCGTGCGGGATTGACCGCGGGGGGTGGTGCCCGCGGGGGCGGCGCGCCGAGGACGGGCGCATCCCCGATGCGTATCCGCTGCGGGAGACCGCCTCGTCCGACTACCGCGATCGCACCGAGCGCAACGTGATCGCCTCGGATGCGACGCTCATCATCGCGCGCGGGCCCCTCTCCGGAGGCACGGCGCTGACCCGGGACCTCGCGGAGCGCGCCGGGCGGCCGTATCTGGTGGTCGACCTGGCACGCGGCCCGCAGGCGGAGACGATCCGCGAATGGCTGCACGCGCACGACGTACGCGTGCTCAACGTGGCAGGTCCGCGCGAGAGCCAACAGCCGGGGATCCAGCGCGAGGCCCACCGGCTGCTCACCGCGGTGCTGCGCTCGCTCGCGGCGTGCCCGCAGCCCCGGCGGGACGCACCCGAACACGAGGGACACGGATGAGCCTCCGCCCGCCCGCCGACACCGGACGCTGCGGCTGACGCATGTCCGAGCCTGCCGCCATCGCCCGGCTCCTGGAAGTCATGTCGCGGCTGCGCGACCCCGAGGGCGGGTGCCCCTGGGACCGGGAGCAGAGCTTCCAGAGCATCGCACCCTATACCATCGAGGAGGCGTACGAGGTCGCCGACGCCATCGTGCGCGGAGATCTCGCCGAGCTCAAGGACGAGCTGGGGGACCTGCTGTTCCAGGTGGTGTTCCACGCGCAGATGGCCCGCGAGTCGGGGCTCTTCGACTTCGAGGACGTCGCGCGCGGCATCGTCGACAAGATGATCCGCCGCCACCCGCACGTGTTCGGCGACGCCCGGGTGGCATCGGCGCAGGCGCAGACCCGGGAGTGGGAGGCGCACAAGGCCGCCGAACGCCGTGCCCGGGGCCGCCGCGCGCACAGCGCCATGGACGGCGTCGCCCGAGGGCTGCCGGCGGCGCGGCGGGCGCTGAAGCTCCAGCGGCGCGCGGCGGAGGCGGGTTTCGACTGGCCCGGCGCCGGTCCGGTGGTGGACAAGCTGCGCGAAGAGATCGGCGAGCTCGAGCGGGCGCTGCACGAGTCGGCGCCGGCGCCGGTGCTCGAAGACGAGCTGGGCGATCTGCTCTTCACCTGCGTCAATCTGGGCCGCCACCTCGGGGTGGACGCCGAGCTCGCCCTGCGCCGGGCGCAGGAGAAGTTCGAGCGCCGGTTCCGGCGCATGGAGGAGCTGCTGGGAGAGGAGGGACGCACGCCGGCGCAGTGCGATCCGGGCGAGCTGGAAGCCGCGTGGCAGCGCGCCAAGGCGGAAGAGCGCTGA
>CAZPFD010000147.1:8274-9532 GCA_964585725.1 uncultured Ectothiorhodospiraceae bacterium
GGGGAGGCCATGACGAGGGAAGCGTTCACTATCGGCCACGGCGAAGGATCGAGCTGGCGTGAGGCCGCGCAGCGCTGTCTGGACGGGTTGCTCCCTCTGCCGGCGGCCGCCAATCTGGGCTTCGTGTACCTCACCGACGCGCTCGCGCCGCACACCCACGAGGTCCTGGCGCACTTCCGCGAGCGGGCGCCCGGGGTGCACTGGGTCGGGACCGTGGGCATGGGGATCTGCGCCACGGGCGTCGAATACTACGCGAAGCCCGCGCTCGCGGCGCTCGCGGGCGCGTTCCCCGAGGACTCGTTTCGCGTCTTCTCGCCGATCATATCGGGCTTGCGGCGCTTCGACGCCGAGCACCGCCCGTGGTGCACGCGTGCGCAGCCGTACTTCGGCGTGGTCCACGGCGATCCGCGCCATCACGCCATCGCGGAGGTGGTGGCGGGGCTCGTGGAGCGCATGGAGGACGGCTTTCTGGTCGGCGGGCTGGCCAGCTCGCGCAGCAGCTACCCCCAGATCGCCGACGACGTGGTCGACGGCGGTCTGTCGGGCGTGCTGTTCAGCGCGGCGGTGCCGGTCTCCACGCGCCTCACCCAGGGATGCGCGCCCATCGGCCCGCGCCACGAGATCACCCGCGCCGACGAGCAGATTCTCATCGAGCTCGACGGGCGCCCGGCGCTGGACGTGTTCAAGGAAGACATCGGAGAGGTGCTGGCGCGGGATCTGAGCCGCGTCGGCGGATACATCTTCGTAGGCCTGCCGGTCGCCGGCTCCGATACCGGCGACTATCTCGTGCGCAACCTGGTGGCGCTGGACCCGAGAAACGGCATGCTGGCGGTGGCGGACACCGTGAGCACCGGCCAGTCCCTCATGTTCTGCCGCCGCGACGCGCAGAGCGCGCAGCAGGATCTGCTGCGCATGCTGGGCGAGATCAGGGGGAGCCTCGTCCGGCCGCCCAGAGCGGGCGTGTATCATTCGTGCATTGCGCGCGGAGTCAACCTGTTCGGGTCGGACTCACGCGAGCTCAAGCTCATCGAGCAGGAGCTCGGCGCCTTTCCCCTGGTGGGTTTCTTCGGCAACGGGGAGATCTCCCACGACCGCCTCTACGGCTACACCGGCGTGCTCACCCTCTTCCTGTGAGCCGACATTCTCACGATAGGAAAGATCTTACCACAGAGGACACAGAGGACAGCACGGAGTACACAGAGAAACAACGATCTTTAGTTTTAGTGAGTGACAAAAACAAAACGCAGTGCATGGTCTC
>CAZPFD010000147.1:9542-9801 GCA_964585725.1 uncultured Ectothiorhodospiraceae bacterium
GATCAAATCCCGCCGGATACAGAGGCGATGCAACGCCGGACGCATGGACGTGGGTTGCGCCAAGCCGAACCCGCCGCGACGGCGGCTTCGACGGCGGGATTGCGCTGCGCTCCATCCCGCCCTACGGCGGCTCACCACAGAGGGCACGGAGTGGAGGGGGGATCAGGGGCGGGGGGTCTTGTCCTTCTCCACCATGGCGTAGGCGGAGTGGTTGTGGATGGACTCGAAGTTCTCCGATTCGACCACGTACCACTCGACG
>CAZPFD010000148.1:0-9791 GCA_964585725.1 uncultured Ectothiorhodospiraceae bacterium
TACCCCGGGACCCAGCCTCGGCCCGACAAACCACCAACTTCCCGGAAATCCGCGATGAACCTTAGAATAGCCCGGATGCGGACGCCGGATCGGGTACGAGATGCTCAGCTTCTATCTCTGGGTGCTGCTGCTGGCCGCGCTGCTGTACTACCCGGTGAGCAAGCTCGTCTGGGTGCTCAGCGTGCGGCGCCTGCAGCGCAAGCTCCAACGCGAGCTCACGGAGGCGGAAGCCCGCGGGCAGCTCAACCGCGCGCGGTTCATCACGGTCTTCGTCGTGCTGCTGTTCTCCTGGCTCTACAATTTCAACACCATCGGCCCGCCCGGCGGGGGATGACGGTGTCGCGGCCGCGAACCGGACTGGCGAGAGAGGCGGAGCTCAGCCATGTCGGATGAAGGTCTCTATCCGTTTCTCAAGTGGACGGCCATCGTGCTCGTCGCCGCCTTCGTGGGATGGAGCATCTACGACAGCTTCGTGGCGCAGCGCTCGGCGGGGGATACCCCGTACTTCGAGGGCAACACCCTGTTCAAGGACGGGCATTACGAGCGCGCCCTGGCCAAGTACGAGGAGGCGCTGGCGGAGGCGCCGACGCATTTCGCCGCGCGCCGGGGGAAGGCACGGGCCCTGCTCCAGCTCGAGCGCTACGAGGAGGCGCTGGCGGTCTACGACAAGGTCGTCGAGGAGCAGCCCGAGTTCGCACCGGCGTACGCCAACCGCGGAATCCTCTACGACCGCATGGGACGCTACCGCGAGGCGATCGCCGACTACGAGCGCGCCCTCCAGCTCGAGCCCGAGCTCGCCGAGGGCCCGAACTGGCTGGTGCGCTTCCTGCGCCTGCAGCCGGAGAAGCCGCCCACCATCGACGACCGCGTCCGCTACCTGCGCGCCGAGCTCCAGAAACCCGAGGATGAACGCCTGCTGCGGGTGCCCGAGGTGGATGCCGAGCAGCGCCCCTACGAGCAATGAGCGACGTCTGAATCAACCCCGCGAACCGGGCCCGCGCTCACTGCCACACGTCCAGCACGTCCGCGAACAGCACGCGCAGGAAGAACAGCAGGGCGATGCATCCGAAGAGCAGGCGCACGAAATCCCGCTCACCCTCCTCGTCCCGATACGTTAGACCGTGATACGCGATGAAGCCGGTCACCGCCAGGAACAGGATATCGATCGCTTGCACGATGGACTTCGGCAGGCGCAGCGCCCGCATCTGAACGACAGGCGCGCATTTATAACATACTGTCGCCGCGCCACAACCGCCCGGGCGGGAAACGAGTTGACCGACACCGAATCGAGCGATCTGCATCCCCATCTCGGGATCGAGCCCGCGGACGCCGGCCTCGGCGAGGACACCAGCGTGCACGGCGTCCCCGAGGGCCACGCGCTGGTGGTGTCCATCGACACCCTGGTCGCGGGGGTGCATTTCTTCGAGGACGCACCGGCCGCGGATGTGGGCTACAAGGCCCTGGCCGTCAATCTGAGCGATCTGGCAGCGATGGGAGCGCAGGCCCACGAGGCCGTGCTCAGCCTCACCGCACCGGTGCTCGATCGCGCCTGGATGCGCGGCTTCGGAGAAGGGTTTGCCGTTCTCCTGCGACGCCACCGCCTGCGGCTTCAGATCGCGTCCTTTCGCCCCGGCCCCCTCACGGTCACCGTCGAGGTGCAGGGGCACAGCCCGCCGGAGACGGTGCTCACGCGCGCCGGCGCCCGCCCGGGAGACCGCATCTACGTGACCGGGACGCTCGGCGACGCCGGCCTCGCGCTCGAGGCGCGGTCGCGTTCGCTGGCCCTGCCGTCCGCGCACGAGCGCTTCGTGCAACGCCGCCTGGCGCGCCCCGAGCCGAGGCTGGCGGCCGGCCACGCCCTGCGCGGGGTGGCTTCCGCCGCCATCGATGTCTCCGACGGCCTCGCCGCCGATCTCACCCACGTCCTGGAGGCCAGCGGGGTGGGCGCCACCATCCGCGAGACCGACCTGCCGCTCTCGCCGGCGGTGGCCGGCGCCGGCGCGCGCGGGCGCGCGCTCGCCCTGTCCGCGGGCGACGACTACGAGCTTTGCTTCACGGTGCCCGCGGACCGCCTCGGGCTGCTCTCGGAGCGACAGGCGGCCCTCGAGTGCCCGGTGCGCAGCATCGGGGAGATCGAAGCGCAGCCGGGGCTGCGCTGCGTGCGCGAGGACGGGTCGCTGTTCGCCCCCGAGCCGGGATACCGGCATTTCTAGCATGGGCTCCGGGGTCGCGACGACGCAAGCTCCGCCCGGGAAGACGAGCTCCGCCCGGTAACGCACATGGCGGGGGACCGAGGCGATCATGAACGAGAGGAGGCAGCGGCGGTGCGCCCGGGGCGGGGCATCTCGGCCGGCGCCGGCATCCTGCGCAACCCCGTTCACCTCCTGGCCTGCGGGCTCGGGCTGGGGCTGGCGCCGTTCGCTGCGGGCACCTTCGGGACCCTGCTCGGCATTCCCCTGTTCCTGGCCCTGAGGGAGCTGCCGCTGGCGTGGTACGTGGCGGTGGTGCTGGCGCTCTTCGCCGTGGGCGTGTGGCTGTGCCAGGCCACCGCGCGCCACCTGGGCGTGCACGACCACCCGGCCATCGTATGGGACGAAGTCGTGGGGTTCCTGCTCACCATGACCGCCGCACCCCCCGGCTGGGGCTGGATCCTGCTCGGCTTCGCGGTGTTTCGCTTCTTCGACATCGTCAAGCCCTGGCCGATCCGGGCCATCGACCGCGGCGTCGGGGGAGGATTCGGAATCATGCTCGACGACCTCCTGGGCGGCGTCTACGGCCTGCTGAGCCTGCAGCTCATCCATGCCGTCCTCAAGACGGCATAGCCCTATACCGCTATAACCGTTTGCGGGCATCTGCCCGGGTCCAGCGAACCACGGGTCCTTCGCAGATGGGAATCAGACGCCTCGTCGCCCTTGCACCGTTGTGCCTTTGCTTCGTCGCCCCGTACGCCGGGGCCGACATCTACAAGTTCGTGGACGCGCAGGGACGCGTGCACTTCGCGGACCGCAAGCTCGGGCCCGGCTACCGGATGGTGTCCGGCGGCCCCAAGACGCGGGGCGTCGCCGATGTCGAGAGCTACACCGAAAACCGGCGCCGCTTCGAGCCGCTCGTGCGCAAGGCCGCCCACCGCTACCGCCTCGACTCCGCCCTCATCCACGCCGTCATCACCGCCGAATCGTCCTACGATCCGGAGGCCATATCCCACAAGGGCGCGGTGGGGCTCATGCAGCTGATGCCCGAGACCGCGCGACGCTACGGCGTGCGCAACCGGCGCAATCCGGTGGAGAACGTCTACGGCGGCGCGCGCTACCTGCGCGACCTGCTGTTTCGCTTCAATGACCTGACGCTCGCCCTCGCAGCTTACAATGCCGGCGAGAATGCGGTGGCAAAATACGGCAACCGTATCCCACCCTATCGCGAGACGCGGGACTATGTCCGCAAGGTCCTGGAGTACTACCGCCAATACCAGCGCTCGTCCTGATCCGCGGGCGCAGCCGCGCACGCATCATTGCCCCGCCCCATTGCCTTCCCGCCGCATCGCGCCGCAGCCGCCGCCGGATACGCCCGCATCATGCCGCTCTCCGAGTTCGAGCTGATCGAGCGCTATTTCACGCACGGGCCCGTAGCGCGAAGCGACGTGCACCTGGGCGTGGGCGACGACGCCGCCGTGCTCGCGATCCCCGGGGCTCACCAGACGGTGACCGGGCTCGCCACCGCGGTCATCGAGCATCAACCCCCGTCCCGGCGCGAGCCCGGCCGCCTCGGCCACCGCGTTCTCGCCCTGGCCCTGAGCCGGCTGGCAGCGAGCGGCGCGCAGCCCGCGTGGGTCACGCTCTCCATCGCCCTGGCGGCAGCGGACGAAGCCTGGCTGGGGGGATTTCGGGACGGTTTCAGCGCCCTCGCCCGGATCTTCGAGGTGCAACTCGTGGGCGGGGACACCACCCGGGGCGCCGGAGTGGTGACGGCCGTGGCCCATGGGCTCGTTCCCCGCGGCGCAGCCGTGCGCTGCGACGGTGCCCGCGCGGGGGACCTCATCTACGTGACCGGCGCCCTGGGGGTATGCGCAACGGCGGGGGACTCGGGCCGGGCCCCGCCCGATCCCATGCCCCGGGTCGGCGCCGGGGTCTCCCTGCGCGCTCTCGCCAGCGCCGCGGCCGATATTCCGTGCGGGCTCACGCGCGGACTCGCGAGGATTCTGCACGCGAGCGGAGCGGGCGCGACGCTCGAGGCGGCGCGCCTGCCCTTGGCGCCCGGGCTGCGCGGCGACCCCCGGGCCCTGGGCGGCTGGCCGGCGATCCTTCGAGCCGAGGGCGATCTGGAGCTGTGCTTCACCGTCGCGCCCGCGCGCGCGCGCCGGGCCGAAGCGGCGTGCGCGGCGGCAGGCGCGCCGGCCACACGCGTCGGCCGCATCGAGGCCACCTCCGGCCTGCACTGCGTGGGCGCGAGCGGGGAGCGGATTGCACTGGAGGAGATGCGCTAAACTTCGCAGCCATGTCGGCGCCGGGATGCCACTGAGGGCGGTGGGCGCACCTTCCAGCGAAGCGGCGCTGCTGGAGCGGGCGGGCAGCATCGCGGGCGCCACACTGGGAGCGCTCGCGGCCCGTTACGGCTGGCCGGTGCCGCAAACTCTACGCCACGCCAAGGGGTGGACGGGCGAGCTCATCGAGTGCGCGCTCGGCGCCACGGCGGCATCGCGCGCCGGACCCGATTTCGCGCATCTCGGCATCGAGCTCAAGACCATACCCGTCGCGCGCGACGGCCGGCCCCGGGAGTCCACCTATGTGTGCACCGTGAGCCTGAGCGGCCACGAAGGGGTCACCTGGGAGAGCTCCCCGGTGCGGCGCAAGCTCCAGCGGGTGCTCTGGATCCCGGTGGAGACCGAGCCCGAGGTGGCCATCGCAGAGCGGCGCATCGGATCGCCGCTGTTGTGGAGCCCCGACGCGGGGGAGGAATCGATGCTGCGCACCGACTGGGAGGAGCTCATGGAGATGGTCTGTCTCGGACAGCTCCACCTGATCACCGCCCATCACGGAGTCTGTCTGCAGATTCGGCCCAAGGCGGCCGACTCGCAGGCGCGGCGGTGGGGCACGGGTGAGAGCGGCGACCGCGAGCTCACGCTGCCCCGGGGCTTCTACCTGCGCCCCGGGTTCACCCGGACCATACTGTCCCGCCATTACGCGATACCCCGCTGACTCGGCACGTATCCGGAAAACGCTGGCGTGGACTGCTCACGGATGCATCAATCGCTCCTGCAACGAGCTTGGCGCCCGCTGTTCGGTCCGGGCCCCGGGTTGAGCGGCACGTCCCATGCACCTATAGTGACTCCGCCGTTCGAGACCAAGGGTGAAGATTGGGTGTGACGCTCCCGAGGATCCGCGTGAGGATCAGTGCCGGCATCGTGCTTTGCTGGCTGCTCGTGCCCTGTGCGCTGGGCCAGGAGATGCAGTACGTCAGCGACGTGCTCACGGTCACCGTACGCACGGGCAAAGGCAATCAGTACCAGATCCTTCGCACCATCACCACCGGCACACCGGTCGAGGTGCTGGAAGAGAGTCCGGTGGACGGCTATACCCGCGTGCGCCTGCGCGATGGCACGGTGGGCTGGGTGCTCTCCCGGTATCTGACCGACGAGCCGGTGGCGCGGGAGAAGCTGTCGGCGGTCCAGGAACGGGTGGCGTCGCTTTCCAGCCAGAACGCGCGCCTGCGCGATCAGCTTCAGGCGCTGCGCGAGGAGCACACCGATCTCGAGCAGCAGCTCGAGCGCGTCGGAGAAGAGCGCAGCCAGCTCGCCCAGGAAAACTCGGAGCTGAGAGAGCTCGCAGCACGCCCGCAAGAGCTCCAGGAGCAGAACCAGGCGCTGCAGCGCGAGGTCGCCGAGCTGCAGCAGCGCAGGGGCCTGCTCGAAGATCAGAACAGACAGCTTCGCGAGGAAAGGAGGCGAGATTGGTTCCTCGCCGGCGCGGGGGTTCTGCTCGGGGGGATCATTCTCGGTGCGATCTTCGGGCGCATGCAGCTTCGCCGCCGCAATACCCTCTTCCGCTCGTGAAGAGACGATAGGTCGCGGGGTCCGGGTTCAGCGAACCATCGCGATCAGGAGCATCACGAACAACGCCACCAATCCCACGGGAACGAGCACGCTCAGCCACTCCTGCCCGGTTCCGCGCCGGGTGTTCTTGACCGCGTGGCGCACGCCGGGCCCGAACCACAGCAGCAGCAACAGAACCAGCACGCCGAGCAGTACCGCTTCCCACGTCTCTATCGCCATCAGAACCGTCCGTCAACAACCCAATCTGATCCGTCCAAGCCAAGCGGACATCGGACAAGCCACTTGTAACACGAAGGACACGAAGTTCACACGAAGAGCACGAAGAAAAATCCAATAAATCATCTTTCACCGAAACTGAGAAAGAGCGTAAGTCCATTCTTCCTTCGTGACCTTCGTGTCTCCTTCGTGTTCTTCGTGTTAAAGGCCGGCCCTTCCAATGGCCGACTTGCCATTCAGCTGAAGCGGCGGACGTCCTCGCTCGCATAGGCTGCGACCTCCGAGTCGGCGCGCGTGGTCTCGCGCAACCGCGCCATGACCTCGGGCAGCCTTGCGCCGGGTATGGCGCAGGTCATCTCCGCATTCGTCATGCCCGTACGCACGCGGCTCAGCATGCATCCCACGCTGACCGCGACCTCACCGTGCTCCTTCGCCATGGGTATGATGTGGCACTGAGGCTTGCCCTCGAAGCGCAGATCGGGCAGCGCGTCCGAGAGCACCATGGCCTGCTTGGCGTTCAGCCTCAGGAACACCACATCGGGCGGCAGCGGGCTCTCGCGCAACGGGCCGTAGACGATGTAATCGGCGCGCGAGCGCACCACGGGGATCTCGGGAAACATCTCCTCGGACACCCATCCCGCCGCCACCAGGGCGGCGACGTCGGAGCGCCCGGCCGCCGTCTCCAGATCGATGAGCCCGTGCGTGAGGCTGCCCACGCTGCAGTTGCCGTGGTCCTCGGGCACGGTGCTGAACGTGCGCTCGGCCGCCTTCATCCAGAACACGCAACCCGCCGGCACCTTGCCCGTGCGGCCGTCCGCGGTGGGCTCGGGGACCTGCCCCTGGAAGGGCGCCACCTCCGCCGGCGGCGCATCCGAGAACGAGATGGCGAGCGCCGGCGACTGGAGCTTGAGCAGGGCTTCGAGCTCGGAGGCCAATTCACGGTAGTCGTGCGTATCCGACATGTTGTCATCCTCTCGTTTCATTCGTTCGTTGCCGCGGATACGGGCTGCAGGCGGATCTCGAACAGCCTGGACCACAGCTTGCCGGTGACCAGGAGGTGCCCCGTCTGCGCGTGGTGCGCGATACCGTTCAGAACGCCGGTCTCCTCCCCCGGCAGCGTCTCGAGGTCTATCCAGGCGACGACGCGCCCGCTGGCGGCGTCAATTCGCGCGATACGCGTCTTGCCCAGCACGTTCGCATAGATCTCGCCCCCAACATACTCCAGCTCGTTGAGGTTGGACACCGGCCGGCCGCCGTCGGTCACCGGCAGGCGCCCGACCTCCACATAGGACAGGGGATCCAGGTGATACAGGGTCGCACTGCCGTCGCTCATGATGAGCCGCTCCCCGTCGTGAGTGAGCCCCCATCCCTCTCTCGGATAGGAAAAGCTGCGGATCAGCTGGAAGCTCTCGCGGTCGTACACGAATCCCGTGCGCGAGCGCCAGGTGAGCATGACCACGCGGTCCCCATGGAGCGCGATCCCCTCCCCGAACAGATTGTCCGGCAGGTGCACCACCTCCAGGACACGACCGCTCTCGAGCTCCACCTTGCGCAGCGTGGACAGACCCCAGCGCCCGGTGCTCTCGTAGAGGATCCCGTCCGCGAACACCAGCCCCTGGGTGAAGGCGTCGCTGTCGTGAGGGTAGACGTTGACGACCTCGAAGCCCTGGATCGGCGCGCCCGGCGCGCGCTCGTCGGTGGAGGCGCTGAGCCGCGAACGCGCGTCGCAGCCCGCCACCGCGGCCGCCGCGCCCACCGCCAGCCAGGCGAGCGCGAGTCCCCACCGGCGCGCGCTCACGACGCCCCCGGCAGCTCGCGCAGGCGGCCGCCGCCCTGGTCGTACCAGTCCTCGATCAGACGGTAGGCAATGGAGATGGGCGACGGGATCCGCAACGTGCCGTCCGAGACGCCTCGCGCGAGTGCGTCGCGCGAGAACCAGCGTGCGTCCTCGAGCTCCCCGTCCGTGAGGCGCACGCGTTCGTCGGTGGCCGTGGCGGTGAAGCCGAGCATGAGGGAGCTGGGGAACGGCCAGGGCTGGGAGGAATGGTAGCGCACGTCGCGCAGACGCAGCCCGGTCTCCTCGTGGACCTCGCGCACGACCGCCTCCTCGACGCTCTCTCCGGGCTCGACGAATCCGGCCACCGTCGAGTACAGGCGCGCCGACCAATGCGCGGGGCGGGCGAGCAGGCAGCGGCCGTCGCGCACGACGAGGACGATCACCGCCGGGTCCGTCCTCGGAAACTGCCTGCGGGCGCAACGCTCGTCGCTGCACACCCGGATGGAGCCGGCCTCGGCGCTGCGCGTGGGGCTTCCGCAGTCGCCGCAGTAACGGTGGTGCCGGTGCCAATAGGTCATGGCGCGGGCGTAGGCGAGCAGACCGCCCTCCCGGTGATGCAGCAGGGGAGCCGCCGAGCGCAGGTCCTGAAACGAGCCGTGAGCCGAGAGCCGCTGCACCGGCTCCTCGTCCTCGCCGGGCAGATCGACGGCGAAGTATGTGGCGCCCGGGCCCTCGCCGAGGAGGATCAGAGACTCCGGGCCCCGCAGGTAGACGCCGAGATCGCGCGGCGCGAGCAGCGCGGCCCGCGGGGTGTCGCCGTCGGCAACCAGGTTGCGCGAGCGCCATACGGGAACGACGCGCGCACCCCCGCCAGCCACCCGCTGCGATACCCATTCCGGGTCGCACCGCCTGTGGGTGATACGGTCGACGCCGTAGCAGACGAACCAGTTACGAGTGGAGCGCGTGTGATGGTCCATGGCCGTGAGACGGGATCAGATCCCCGCGTTCGCGCGTGCTCGGCTCGGCCCCGGGTCGGTGGGCGCGGGTCATGAATCTGGCACCTCCATCGTGCCCTCGACAACCAGAACGGACGTTCCGCCGACGCGGATGGCCCCGGGGTCGCCGTCTCGCAGATCGATCTCCAGCTCGAGCAGGCTCGGGCGCCCCATCTCCACCCCCTGCTCCACGCGCCATGCCGCGGTGCCGTCCCGGCACGCCGCCCGAGATCGCCCGCGGGTGGTCGCGCCGCGTGTCCAGGATCTCCGCCGGCTCGAGCGAAAGCACCTCGGCCAGCGTCTCGGGCGCCGGGGGCTCGGGACCGTGCTCCAGCGGCCGGGGCGCCCACAGATGGGCGCTCCCCTCCGGACCGCCGCCGCTCACGCTGACCCGCACCGGGCCCACGCCTTCCTCGAAGACGAGATCCGCCGGCTCGCCCGCGGGCCGAACGGCGCCGGTGCGCACCAGAACGTGCGCGCAGCCCACCGTCGGATGCCCCGCGAAGGGCAGCTCGGTGCGAGGCGTGAAGATGCGCAGGCGGCGCGTGTGCCGCTCGTCCTCGGGCGGGAAAACGAACACGGTCTCCGAGAGATTGAGCTCACCGGCGATGCGCTGCATGCGCGCCGTGTCGAGACCGCGCGCGTCCGGGAACACCGCGAGCGGATTGCCGCCGAAGATGTGCGTGGTGAAGACGTCCGCGGTGTGGAAGCCGTAGCGCATCTTTCGCCTTACTGATTACCCATGAAACGCAACTGT
>CAZPFD010000149.1:0-6941 GCA_964585725.1 uncultured Ectothiorhodospiraceae bacterium
CCGGCGGCCTGCGGGCTCAATAAAAGTAAGGATGCCAGCCCCACGGATAGCGGTAGTAGTGGGGAACGTACACGGGAGGAAACCCGTGGTAGCGGTAGAGGTAGAAGCCGTCGTAGTACCCGGGCGGGTAATAGGCGTAGTAATCCGGTTCCCAGACGTACGACGTTTCGACCCGGACCACGGGGAATGTGTAGCTGCGCCGGCCGATGGAACCCTCGAACGCGCCTTCCACGACTCCCGATACCGTGACGTCCCGGCCGAGGTCGTAGGCGGACTCGTCGGTCCCGGGCAGGACCGCCAGGAACCGTCCGTCGGACGCGCTTCCGCGTTGCGGCTCCCCGCCAGCGGAGAGCTTGCGCTCCAGGATCTCCAGCCAGGTCTCCTGCGCCCGGACCGTCACCGACATCACCGTGCCGCCCCAGCGCACGGCCGTGCCCTCGTACTCCGAGACCCCGTCGCGCAGCACCTCCACGAGCTGAACGTCGTCCGGCGGTGCCTCGCTGATGGCCGGCGGTACCGTGGCGCAGCCGGAGACCAGCAGGCCCGCCGCCACGCCCGCTGCGGCGCACGCCGCGCAGGCCCAGCGTAGGGCGGGATGAAGCGCAGCGTAATCCCGCCGCATGAGTCCTTCTCCCTCCGGTTCCATTGCCTGGCCGAGGGGACCCCCCAGCTCCCGGACTGCGCAACGCCGGCCCGTATGACCCCGAGCGATGCCCGCGCGCCCTGCGTCCGGTGCAGCGGCGCGCGAAGTCATCGGGGGTCCAAGCGTGGACCTCAGGCCTGCGCCGTTTCCTCCCGCCCTCCGGACAGCACCAGCAGGTGTTCGGCGATGCACTGCGGGAGAACGCTGGTGTTGTACCCGCCTTCGAGCAGCGATATCAAACGGCCTTGCGCGTGCTTCTCGGCGACCTCCACCATGCGCTCGCTCATCCAGCGGAAGAACTCGGTGCTGAGAGAGATGTTCGCGAGCGGGTCCGCCCGATGCGCATCGAAGCCCGCGGAGAGGATGACGGCCTCGGGCCGGTACTCCTCGATCTTGGGCAGCACGCGCTGCACGAAAGCCGCTTCGTACTCTCTGTCGCCCGCGCCGGCCGCCATGGGGCAGTTCAGCGTGGCGCCCGCCCCGCGTCCGACACCGGTCTCGGACGCCGCCCCCGTCCCGGGGTAGAAAGGATACTGATGCAGGCTCACGTACAGCACGGAAGGGTCTTCCTCGAAAGTGTGCTGCGTGCCGTTGCCGTGATGGACGTCCCAGTCCAGGATCAGGACCTTGTCGAGGCCGTGCGTTTTCTGCAGGTAGCGCGCGAGAATGGCCACATTGTTGAACAGGCAGAAGCCCAACGCCATGGCGCGTTCGGCGTGATGCCCCGGCGGCCGTACCAGGGCGAAGCCGTTCCGGATACGGCCGGCGATCACCCCGTCGCCGAGTGTCAGCGCGGCGCCCGCCGCGAGCAGCGCGACCTCCCAGGACTTCTCGGAGATACTGACGTCGGGAACATCCAGGTGGCTGAAACCGCGCCGGCAGGCCTCCGATGCCCGCGCGATGTACTCGGCGCTGTGGACCTGCTCCACCCAGCGACGGTCCGCGGGCTCCGGTGCGACGCGCTCGAGTGCGGAGAACCAGGGTCGCCCTTCCAGAAACTCCATGGTCGCGGCCAGGCGCTCGCCGCGTTCCGGATGTCCGGCTTCCGTGTGATGTTCCAGGAATCGCGGGTCGTATACGAATCCGGTCTTCATGGCTCGAACATCTCTTCCGGCTGCGAAGGGCTCCGCCAAAGTTTAACGTAGGGCGGGATGGAGCGCAGCGTAATCCCGCCGAACACGGCCATGATGCAACCCCCGACCCCAAATAGAGTGCGAGCCGCCCTGCTACGCCAACCGCGTCCGTATGTCGATCTCGGACTTCAGGGTGCGGTGCACCGGGCACTTGTCGGCGATCTCGAGCAGGCGCTTTCGCTGCGCCTCGTCCAGGGAGCCTTCGAGCACGAGCTCGCGCTCGATCCGATCGATCCTGCCTTCCCGCGTCTCGCACTCCGCACAGTCCCGCGCGTGGATCTTGGCGTGCTTGAGCTTCACTGTCGCCCGTTCCAGCGGAAGCTTCTTGCGCTCGGCGTACATGCGCATCGTCATCGACGTGCAGCTTCCGAGCGCCGCCAGCAGGAGGTCGTAGGGCGAGGGGCCGCTGTCCGTGCCGCCGTAATCCGCAGGCTCGTCCGCGGAAAGATGGTGGGCGTCCGTATAGACATCCTGGGCGAACCTCGCGTCGCGCTCGCGTACGAGCACCTCGCCCGCATCCAACCGGGGCCGTGATGGTGCGTCATCGGCTTCGGACGACGGCAAGTAGCGGCTCGCCCAGGCGCCCACGATCCCTGCTACGTATTCCGAATCTCTTCTGCGGCTCAGCAGGTGGTCCGCGTCATCGAGCGAGATGAAGCTCTTGGGATGAAGCGCCGCCTGGAAGATATTCGCGGCATGTTCGATGGCGACGATCTCGTCGACCGGGGAGTGCAGCACGAGCAGCGCCTTGCGCATGCGCCGGATGGCCCGCTCGAGCTTCTGATTCTCGATGTCCTCGAGGAACTGCCGCCTGATGGTGAAACGCCGCCCGGCGAGATCCACGACCGCGCTGCCCTCCGATTCGATCTGATCGCGGCTGCTCTTCAGAAGATGGGCGACGTGGGATGGATCGCTCGGCGCGCCGATGGTCGCCACCGCCGCGGTTTCGCGAATGTGGCCGGCGGCGGCCAGCACCGCCGCGCCCCCGAGGCTGTGACCGATGAGGAGCGCGGGCGCCTGAAGCTCCGCACGCAGGTAGTCGGAGGCCGCCAGCAGATCCTGCACGTTGGATGAGAAGTTCGTGTTCGCGAAGTCCCCCTCGCTGTTGCCGAGCCCGGTGAAATCGAACCGCACCACACCGAAGCCGCGCTGCGCCAGGGCGCGGCTGATGCGCGAGGCGGCGGCGACGTCCTTGGAGCAGGTGAAGCAGTGAGCGAACAGGGCGTATGCAGCGGGGGGCGCCGCCTGCGGCGCCTCCAGAAGCGCCGCAAGCTTCTCGCCGTCGGGGTTGGTGAATGTGAGCTTTTCCCTGCGCAGGGCGGTGGATGGCGGCATGACGGGCTCCTCGTTCCTGTTTCCGGCGCATTATTCGGCGAGCGCTCGGTACGTGCCAGCTGTAGGAATGACCAGCGTAGGAGCGTGCAGGGCATTGGCGGCCGTCGACTTGATCACCTCCGGGCGATTGGTCAACATACCGCCAGAGCGTCACAAGAAGCGCAAAAGAGCTCATAGGGTCGCACGGCCCGCAATGGAGGATTCAGAGGAGGGACCACCATGCACAAGATCCTGTCGGTCCTGGCCGGAGCGGCGCTCGCCGGCATGGCCTGGAGCGCGCAAGCGCTGACCTGGGACATGCCCACGCCCTACGGCGAGACCAATTTCCACACCGTGAACATCAAGCAGTTCGCCGAGGACGTGGAGGCCGCGACCGGAGGCGCGCTGACCGTCAAGGTCCACGGCGCCGGCTCGTTGTTCAAGCATCCCGAGATCAAGAATGCCGTACGCGGCGGGCAGGTTCCCATCGGCGAGTTCCTGCTCTCGCGGCTCGCCAACGAGAACGCCGTCTTTCAGGTGGACTCCATCCCGTTCCTGGCCACCAGCTACGAAGACGCCCGCCGCCTGTGGCAGGCGTCCCGGCCCTTCGTCGAGCAGCTTCTCGCGGAGGAGGGCTTGCAGGTGCTCTTCTCCGTGCCGTGGCCGCCGCAGGGGCTCTACGCGAAGACGGCGGTGGACACGGTCGAGGATCTGAAGGGCCTCAAGTTCCGCGCCTACAACACGGCCACCGAGCGCCTGGCGGAGCTGGCGGGGGCCGTGCCCACCCAGGTGGAGGTGCCCGACATACCGCAGGCCTTCGCCACCGGGCGCGTGGAGGCCATGATCACCTCGCCCTCGACCGGAGCCAACACGAAGGCCTGGGATTTCGTGTCCCATTTCCACCACACGCAGGCCTGGCTTCCCAAGAACATCGTCGTGGTGAACAAGCGCGCCTTCGACCGCCTGGATCCGGACATCCAGGATGCGGTGCTGGCGGCCGCCGCCCGGGCCGAGGAGCGCGGGTGGAAGATGAGCAAGGAGGAGACGGCCGCCAAGATCGACATCCTGCGCGAGCACGGCATGAGCATTCACAATCCCCCGAGCGGACGGCTGATGAAAGGTCTGAAGGACATCGGGGCGACCATGACCGCGGACTGGGCCGAGCGCGCAGGGGACGACGGGCAGGCGATCCTGGACGCATACCGGCAGTGAGTCGATCGCCGGGCCGCCTCCCCGGGCGGCCCGGCGGCGCAGGCATGCGCGCATGCGCAAGCTGCTGGATCACCTGTATCGAGCGAGCGGAGCCCTTGCAGCCGTATTCCTGGCGGCCATCTGCGGCGTCGTTCTGTTGCAGGTCGGGGCCAACCTCGTCGATACCGTGGCCGATTGGCTCACCGGCGAGCCCATCGGCCTGGTGGTGCCCTCCTACGCCGAGCTCGCCGGCTTCTTCCTGGCGGCCACCTCCTTTCTCGCCCTGGCGTACACGCTGCGCGCCGGCGGGCACATCCGCGTCTCGCTCGTGGTCCAGCACGTCGGCGGCGCGCGGCGGCGCTGGATGGAGCTCTGGTGCACCGCGGCTGCGGCGGCCCTGTGCGCTTACTTCGCCTTCTACAGCGTCCGTCTCGTGCTCGAGTCCATCGAGTACGGCGACGTCTCCCCGGGAATGGTCGCCGTTCCGCTCTGGTTGCCCCAGAGCGGCATCGCTCTCGGTCTGGTCATCCTCACGGTAGCGCTCGTTGACGAATTCGTGCAGGTGCTGCGCGGCGGGACGCCCGCCTACCTGGCGGCGGAGCGGGAGCGGGAGGGTGCGCCGGAGAGCGCCGTGCGGCGCAAGGGCTGACGCCGGCGCAGCTCATGGATCAGGTCATTCTGTCGCTCGCTCTGCTGGTGGCGCTGTTCGTGCTGCTGGGCAGCGGCATCTGGGTGGCGTTCTCGCTGCTCGGCGTGGGATTCCTGGGCATGGCGCTGTTCACCTCGGCCCCCACGGGCCAGGTGATGGCGACCACCGTGTGGGGGGCGAGTCACTCGTGGGCGCTCGCCGCGCTGCCCCTTTTCATCTGGATGGGAGAGATCCTGTTCCGCTCGGGGCTCTCGGACGACATGTTCACCGGCCTCGCCCCGTGGATGGGACGCCTGCCCGGGCGCCTGATGCACGTGAACATCCTCGGCTGCGGCATCTTTGCGGCGGTGTCGGGCTCGTCGGCGGCGACGGCCGCGACCATCGGCAAGATGTCGGTCCCCGAGCTGACCCGGCGCGGCTACGATCCGCGCATGACCATCGCGACGCTCGCGGGCTCGGGCACCCTGGGCTTGCTGGTGCCGCCTTCGATCATTCTCATCGTGTACGGTGTCGCCACCGAGGAGTCCATCGCCCGCCTGTTCGTCGCCGGCATTCTGCCCGGCGTCATGCTGGTGCTGCTGTTCATGGGATACGTCGTCGTGTGGGCGCTGCTGCACCCGGACAAGACGCCGCCGCCGGAGCCGAGCCTGGCCCTGGGCGAGCGGCTGCGGCGCTCGCGCCGGCTCATCCCGGTGCTGCTGCTCATCGCCGGTGTCATCGGTTCCATCTACTTCGGCATCGCAACCCCCACCGATGCCGCGGCGGTGGGCGTGCTTCTCTCCTTCGGCCTCGCCTGGTTCTCCGGCACGCTGAATCGCAAGACCTTCGTCGAGGGACTGCTGGGTGCGACGCGCACCTCGTGCATGATCGCCTTCATCCTGGCGGGGGCGGCTTTCCTCACCGTGGCCATGGGCTTCACGGGGATCCCGCGCATGCTGGCGGAATGGATCGCCTCCATGGAGCTTTCTCCCTACATGCTGCTCTTCGCGCTGACCCTGTTCTTCATCGTCCTCGGGTGCTTTCTGGACGGCATCTCGGTGGTGGTGCTGACCACCGCGGTCATCCTGCCGATGATCGAGAAGGCCGGGATCGACACCATCTGGTTCGCCATTTACCTGGTGATCGTGGTGGAGATGTCGCAGATCACGCCGCCCATCGGGTTCAATCTCTTCGTGCTCCAGGGCCTGACGGGCGAGAGCATCCTCTACATCGCCCGCGCGGCGCTGCCGTTCTTTCTCCTGTTGATCGCAGCGGTGGTGCTGGTTACGCTGTTTCCCGAGCTCGCCACCTACCTGCCCGAGCAGATGGCCCGCCGCGGCGCGAGCTGACGCGCCGACGTTTAACACGAAGGCCACGAAGATCACACGAAGACCACGAAGAAGGATGAAAAAGCTTGGAGAGCAAGATCGTCGTGCTCTCGCGATGAGCTCCTATGGACCTTCGTGAACTTCGTGCCCTTCGTGGTTCATTCTTTCTTGCGCCGTGCTGGAGACACGACGCCGATTTTTTCACCACGAAGGTCACGAAGAGCACGAAGCAAAGAGACAATAAGCTTTTCTTCGTGGTCTTCGTGTGATCTTCGTGTCCTTCGTGTTACAGAGCGGCGTATCCGATGGTCAGAAGACGATGCGCGCCTGCACCGCGATGATGTCGACCTGGTTCTCGTAGTCCATGTTCAGATTTCCGCGGAAGGTATTGCCCTCGTCGCCGACCCTCTGGTTGATGTGGCCGTCGTCCATGAAGATGTGCGTGTATCCGAAGTCCAGCTTGAACCGCGGGTTGGGCTCGTAGCTCGCGCCGATGGCCAGCCAGTAGCGATCCGTATCCGGCAGGCGGGGCGTGCGGCGCTCGGCGTCGGGCACCGGGCTCTGGTCGTAGGCGCCGCCGATGCGCAAGGTGAGGCCCTCCATCGTCCGCGGGCGGTAGATGAGCCCCGCGGCGAAGAACCAGGTGTCGTCCCACGACTCGTCCGTGACGCTGTCCGCCTGGGCCGGGTTGTCGAACTCGACCC
>CAZPFD010000149.1:7041-9700 GCA_964585725.1 uncultured Ectothiorhodospiraceae bacterium
TTGGTGAGCTCGGCGTCGGCGTACTGGATCTGGAGCCCGCCGCCCACGTACAGCCAGTCGTTCACCTGCCCGGCGACCATGGGGTTGATGTTGATCGTGGTGAGCTCGGAGTCGAGAGCGTGGTAGCGGCCGGCCCAGCCGGTCTTGTTGTCCGTGCGCAGGCCGAAGGGGGCGTTCACGCTGATGCCGGCGCGCAGGCGCTCGCCGATGGGCATCATGGCGTAGACCGCCGGCACCAGCGCATCGGTGCCGATGTCCCTGCCTTTTCCGCCGCCGATGGGGCCGCCCAGCACCGTGCTCGCCTCGGCGTTCTTCGGATCCGACTGGGGGATGATGTAGCTCAGGGACAGGAGCGCCCGGCGCCCGTCGTGCAGGGCCAGGGTCGCGGGGTTGAAGAAGCTGTAGCTGATGTCCTGGGCCGCCGCGCTCTGTCCGGCGAAGGCGTTGCCCAGGGCGGAGCTGCTCTGCTCGCGGATGGCGAAGCCCGACGCGTGGGCCTCCTGAACGAGATAGGCGAAGCCGGCGGTGCCGATCAGTGTGGTGGCGAGAAGGATTCTTTTCATGGTCGCGCCCCTTTGTTGTTCTGCCCCGGAGCTGACGAAAGGCTGACGGCGGGCGACCTGTGCCCACGCGTCCCCAATCCGTGTGCGTCGTCTCCCGGATCCACTATAGACCGAATACGGCGCGTTTTCACAGGTGCGCGAGAGGGGCGAACCGCCGCCTCATCGCATTGGAGGATGTCTGGTTGCGGCCGAAGCGGAGCGTGTATAGTGATGCGCGGCGCCGCATCGGTGCGTCTCGAGTCATGCAGGCATACGACGTCCTCATCGTGGGCGGTGGCGTCATCGGCAGCGCCGTCGCGTACTTTCTCGCGGCCTGCGAGCGCTTCGACGGCAGCGTCCTGGTGGTGGAGAGGGATGCGAGCTACCGCGACTGCTCCACCGCGCGATCCGTGGGAGGCATCCGCCAGCAGTTCTCCACGCCGGAGAACGTGCAGATGTCGCTGTTCGGAGCGCAGTTCATCAAGAGCGCGCGCGAGCACCTGAGCGTGGACGGAGACGCGCCCGCCATCGACTTCGTCGAGGCGGGCTATCTGACCCTGGCGAGCCCCTCGGGGCGCGGGGCGCTGGAGGCGAACCACGCCGTGCAGCGCGCGCACGGCGCGCAGATCGCGCTGCTCTCGCCCGGCGAGATCTCGCTGCGCTTTCCCTGGCTGCGAACGGACGATCTGGCGGGCGGCGCTCTCGGGCTGAGCAACGAGGGCTGGCTCGACGCTTACGCGCTCCTTCAGGGGTTTCGGCGCAAGGCACGCAGCCTGGGCGTGCGCTACGCCCATGACGAGGTGATCGGGATCAGACGCAGCGGACGCCGGGTCGCCGCGGCGCGTTTGCGTCACGGCGGTGAGGTCGGTTGCGGGCACGTGGTGAACGCCGCCGGCCCGAGTGCGCGCCGCGTGGCCGCCCTGGCCGGCGCCGACATCCCGGTGCACCCGCGCAAGCGCTTCGTGTTCGTGTTCGACTGCCGGGAGAAGCTGCCCGGCTGCCCGCTCACCATCGACCCGGCGGGTCTCTACTTCCGGCCCGAGGGCCCGAGCTACATCTGCGGGATGTCTCCGCCCCCGGCGGACGATCCGGACTGCGAGGACATGAACCTGGAGGTGGAGTACGGCTGGTTCGAGCAGCGGCTCTGGCCGATGCTCGCGCACCGCGTGCCGGCTTTCGAGGCGCTGAGG
This sequence comes from uncultured Ectothiorhodospiraceae bacterium, assembly GCA_964585725.1. Lineage (GTDB taxonomy): Bacteria > Pseudomonadota > Gammaproteobacteria > HK1 > HK1 > CAZPFD01. The sequence goes on from CAZPFD010000149.1 coordinate 8,774, forward strand.
ATGACCAATGCCTGGGCCGGGCACTACGCCTACAACACCTTCGACCAGAACGCCATCCTCGGCCCGCACCCGGAGATCGAGAACATGCTGCTCGCCAATGGATTCAGCGGCCATGGCTTGCAGCAGAGCCCGGCGGTCGGCCGCGCCATCAGCGAGCTCATCGCCTTCGGTGAATACCGCAGCCTCGACCTGTCGCGCTTCGCCTACGCGCGCATACTGGAGAATCGGCCGGTGCGTGAGCTCAATGTCGTCTGAGCTCGATCAAACCAACCACGAAGGACACGAAGCACACGAAGATTGAAAGAACTCCCGACTACACAGTGCTCCAATCCGGACGCAGGATAACAGCCAGGTAATCTTTCTTCGTGCTCTTCGTGCCCTTCGTGGTTGATAAATCGCCCTCGAAGGGAGCAGGGCGCAACAAAAAGCGGCGGTCGACGAGCCTGCGCCGCCGTCAGTCGGGCGGGCCGTACCCGCCGCCCCCCGGCGTCTCGATGACGAACACGTCTCCCGCCTCCATCTCCGCACGGTCGGTGCCCGCGAGCTCCTCCACGCGGCCGTCGGCGCGCTGGATCCAGTTTCGTCCCACGGCTCCCGGCTCGCCCCCCGCGAGCCCGAAGGGCGGCACCACTCTGTGGCTGGAAAGAATGGCCGCGGTCATGGCCTCACGGAAGCGGATCTTGCGCACCACGCCGTCGCCTCCCCGGTACCGGCCGCGCCCGCCGCTGCCGCGGCGAATGGCGAACGTGTCGAGCAGCACCGGAAAGCGCCATTCCAGGACCTCGGGGTCGGTGAGGCGCGAATTGGTCATGTGGGTGTGGACCGCGTCGGTTCCGTGGAAGTCGGGTCCCGCTCCTGAGCCGCCGCACACGGTCTCGTAGTACTGGTAGCGCTCGTTGCCGAAGGTGAAGTTGTTCATGGTCCCCT
>CAZPFD010000150.1:0-9684 GCA_964585725.1 uncultured Ectothiorhodospiraceae bacterium
CGGTTGGCTGAGCAAATGCGGCATTGCAAGACCTGACCCCTCAAGGTTTCTCAAGGTTTCGCGATCACGTCCGGGTAGAAGAGCTGCTGTCCCTGCATGCGATACTCGCCGATGACCTTCTGACCTTCACGCCCGATGACGTAGTCGATGTAGCGGCGCGCGAGGTCGTACCTCGCATTCGGGCACTTCTGCGGATTCACCGCGATGATGTGATAGGGGTTGTGCAGCGCCGGATCCCCCTCGGACACGACCTCGAGCTCGGTCTTGCCCTGGAAAGCGATGAAGGTGCCGCGATCGGAGAGCGCGTATGCCTGTTTGTCGTCGGCGATCTTGAGCACCGCCCCCATCCCCTGGCCGGCGGCCAGGTACCACCGCCCCTTTGGCTCGATACCGGCCTCCTGCCACAGCGACTTCTCCTTCTTGTGGGTGCCGGAATCGTCGCCGCGCGAGACGAACGAGGCTTGCGCCCCGGCGATGCCCCGCAGGGCGTCCGCCGCGGAGTCCGCCTGCTTCGCGCCCGCCGGATCGGACGGCGGTCCCAGAATGACGAAGTCGTTGTGCATCACCGGCGTACGGTCCACGCCGTGACCGGCCTCCACGAACTGCATCTCGGCCGCCGGCGCGTGCACGAACACGATGTCGGCGTCGCAGTTGCGCGCGATGCGCAGCGCCTTGCCGGTGCCCACCGCGATGACGTCCACCGCCACCCCGTGCTCGGACTCGAACGGCGGGTTCAGCTCCGCGAGCAGGCCCGAGTTGTCGGTGCTCGTGGTGGTGGCCATGCGCAGGCGCTCCGCGGCCGGCGTCGCGGCCGGCGCCAGCAACGCGCCGGCAAGCAAGACGAGCGGCAGGGTGCGTGTCGGCATGCTCATTGTCCTCTCCTCCTCGCCAGCGCCCCGCGGCCCGTCGCGATGGATGTGCAGTCATCTCTCCTGCCTTCTTTTTAATTATGCATCATCAGCCATATTTTTCATGATTTCCTCCTGTATACTCTCATGTACGTGCTGCCAAACAAATAGGTAGTCTTTTGCATATATCGTGCAAGTAGCGTTCGACATCCGGTGGCGGCTCGGGCGACAGGGCGAGCCTCTCGACCCGCGCTTGTTCGAGCTGCTGCGTGCGGTCGCCGATACCGGCTCGTTGCAGCGCGCGGCGCGCATCGTGCGTCTGTCCTACCGTCACGCGTGGGGCCTGCTCCAGCGATGGGAGGAGCTGCTCGGCCAGTCGCTGGTGAAGCTCGAGCGCGGGCGGGGCGCGAGACTCACCGGCGTGGGCGAGAAGCTGCTGTGGGCGGATCGCCGGGTGAGCGCGCGTCTCGCGCCGGAGCTGGAGAGCCTGGCCTCGGCGCTGCAAGGCGAGCTCTCGCAGGCCATCGACGCCGAGCAGTCGCCCCCGCTGCGCATCTTCGCGAGCCACGATCTGGCCCTCGCCCCGCTGCGGGATCTGCTGCACGAGCAGGGCCACGTACACGCCGAGCTCCAGTTCCGCGGCAGTCTCGACAGCCTGCGCCTGCTCGCCGGCGGGCGCTGCGAGCTGGCCGGCTTTCACCTGCCGGAGGGCAAGCTGGGACGCTTGCTCGCGCCGCGCTACCGGCCGTGGCTCAATGGGCGCACCCATCGCCTCGTGCACGTCACCTACCGGCAGCAGGGCCTGATGCTGCGCCGGGGCAACCGTAAACGGGTACGGCAGGTCGCCGACCTGGCGCGGCCGTCGGTGCGCTTCGTCAACCGCCAGCCCGGATCCGGCACCCGGCTGCTGTTCGATGCCCTGCTCGAGGCATGCGGCCTGGAGCCCGGCGACATCCGCGGCTACGAGAGCGAGGAGTTCACCCACCTCGCGGTGGCCGCCATGGTGGCGAGCGGCGCCGCCGATGCCGGCTTCGGTATCGAGGCCGCCGCCGCGCAGTTCGGCCTGCACTTCAGCCCGGTGGTGCGGGAACGATACTGCCTCGCCGCCCGCCGCGACGCGCTGTCCCATCCGGGAGTCTCGGCGGTGCTGCTCGAGCTCCTGGGACCGGCCTTCAGGGAACGAGTGGCCAGGCTGCCCGGCTACGATGCGGCGGACGCCGGGACCCTGCTGTCGGTGCCCGACGTGCTCCCCGGCAGGTAACGCATGCCGAGCGGTTGATCCGGGGCTCCGGCTCACGGGAAGATAGCGGCGCACCCGCCCCAGCGTACCCAGGGACACAGTGAACCCCGGCCTCCGCCGACCGCACCGTTCGCCCGCGCGCCGTCGCGTCACGGCCGTGCTCGCAGCGCTCGTGGTCGCGGCGACGCTCTTCGCGCCCCAGGCGCCGGCGGCCGAGGCCACCGTGGCCGTGGCCTCCAACTTCGTGCACCCGATCGAGGCCCTGGAGACGCTCTTCGCGGCGCACACGGGCCATCGACTGCGCATCAGCTCCGGATCCACGGGGCAGCTCTACGCCCAGATACTCAGCGGCGCCCCTTACGATCTGTTTCTCGCCGCCGACCAGCATCGGCCCCGTCTGCTCGAGGAACGCGGCCTGACGGTGCCCGGCTCGCGCTTCACCTACGCCGTCGGGCTGCTGACCCTGTGGAGCGCCGACGCCGGGCGCATCGACGAGGCGGGGCCGGCGGTGCTGCGCCGCGGGGACTTCCGGCATCTCGCCATCGCCAATCCCGAGCTGGCCCCGTACGGCCTGGCCGCGCGACAGGTGCTGCAAGCCTTCGGTCTCTGGGACGCGCTCGCCCCCAGGCTCGTGCGGGGGCAGAGCATCGCCCAGGCCTTCCAGTTCGTGGTGACCGGCAACGCGGAGCTCGGCTTCGTGGCACGCTCCCAGGTCCTGAGCCCGCGCAACCGCACGCCCGGCAGCCGCTGGGACGTGCCCGAGAGCCTTCATGCGCCCATCCGCCAGGACGCAGTGCTGCTCGCTCGCGCACGCGACAATGCGGCGGCGAACGCGTTCATGGAGTTCCTGCGCTCCACCAAAGCTGCCGCCCTGATCCGGTCCTTCGGCTATGACCTCGAACCGGACGAGCCCTGAACGTGCCCGCAGACGCGCTCGACCTGGGCCCGGTCTGGCTCAGCATCAAGCTGGCCCTGGCCACGGTGCTGATCCTGCTGGTGCTCGGCACGCCCGTGGCTTGGTGGCTGGCCCACTCGCGCTCGCGCCTGCGCGTGGTGGTGGAAGCGCTGGTGGCGCTTCCCCTGGTGCTGCCGCCCACGGTGCTCGGGTTCTACCTGCTGGTGCTGCTGGGGCCCGAGGGTCCCATCGGCGCCCCGTGGGTGAGCCTGACCGGAACCACCCTCACCTTCGCCTTCAGCGGCCTGGTAGTGGCCTCGGTGCTCTACTCGCTGCCCTTCACGGTGCAGCCCCTGCAAGGTGCCTTCGAGGCGGTCGGGCGCGCGCCGCTCGAGGCCGCCTTCACCCTGCGCGCGTCGAGATGGGATGCCTTCCTCAGCGTGGCGTCGCCCATGGCCCTGCGCGGCTATGTCACGGCGGCGGTGCTGAGCTTCGCTCACACGCTGGGCGAGTTCGGCGTGGTGCTGCTGGTGGGCGGCAACATCCCGGGGGAGACGCGGGTGGTGGCCATCGCCGTGTTCGAGCACGTGGAGACCCTGAACTACGAGGCCGCCCACCTGCTCTCGGGCGGGCTGCTCGCCTTCTCGTTCCTGGTTCTGGTCGTGGTGTACACGGTCAATCGTCATTTTCCGGTGCGAACGAGCTGATCCCATGACGCACCTCGCCGCCCGCTGCCGGCTGGATTACCCGGACTTCCGGGTCGACGTCGAGCTCGACGTCGCCGTCGAGGGCGTCACCGCTCTCTTCGGCCCCTCGGGCAGCGGCAAGAGCAGCCTGCTGCGGCTGCTGGCCGGGCTCGAGCGCGCGCCGGGCAACCGTATCGAGTTCGACGGCGAGGTCTGGCAGGACGGTGCGCGGACCTTCGTTCCCCCTCACCGGCGCGGCATCGGATTCGTCTTCCAGGACGCGCGCCTGTTCCCGCACTTCTCCGTGCGCGCCAACCTGGACTACGGCCTGAAGCGCACGCCGCCCGCCGAGCGCCGCTTCGGCTTCGAACGCGTGATTCGGGTGCTCGATCTCGGCGCCCTGCTCGAGCGCCGGCCCCACACCCTCTCCGGGGGCGAGCGCCAGCGCGTGGCCATCGCGCGGGCGGTGCTCGCAAGCCCCAAGGTGCTGTTCATGGACGAGCCGCTGGCGGGTCTGGACGCCCTGCGCAAGGACGAGATCCTGTCCTTCGTCGAGCGCCTCACCCACGAGCTGAACCTGCCCATCCTGTACGTGAGCCACGCCCTCGACGAGGTGCTGCGCCTCGCGCGGGGCCTGATCCTGATGTCGGCGGGGCGCGTGGTGGCCACGGGCCCGCTGGAGGCTCTGACCACGCGCCTCGACCTGCGCCCCTACACGGCGCGACTGGACGCAGGCGCCGTGCTCAGGGTCGCGGTCCGGCGGCACGAGCCCGCCCGCGGGATCACCCGCTTCGGCTTCGACGGGGTCGAGCTCATCGGGCCGTTCACTGATCTGCCTGTGGGCGCGGAGCTCAACCTGCGCGTGCGCTCGCGCGACGTCGCGCTCAGCCTGCGCCCGCCCGAGGGCACCAGCATCCTCAACGTCCTGCCCGCACGGGTGGTGGAGATCGGAACCGATCCCGGCCCGCAGGTGCACGTGCTGCTGGATGTGGGCAAGCCGCTGTGGGCGCGCATCATGCGCCAGTCGGTGCAGGACCTGGGGCTCGCACCCGGGCAGCCCGTGTACGCGCTGATCAAGGCCATCGCCCTCGATCAGCGCAGCATGGGCCGCCCCACGGCCATGGATCTATCGCTGGAGGGGGACGGATCCGGCTGAAGCCGCGCGGGCCTGCGCGGCCCCGCCGGCGACGCTACAATGGCGCCGATCCCCGAAGGAGGCGAGGCAGGTGCAGGAGCGAGCACGCATGTCCTCACGACTGCCGGGTGAGCTCTCCGGCGCGTTCGCCGACCTCGGCACCTTCCTGCCGCTGGTTCTGGGCGCCGTTCTGGTGAGCGGCCTGGACGCCACCGGGGTGCTCGCCGGCTTCGGCGTGTTCGCCATCGCGGTGGCCGTCATCTACCGCCGGCCGGTGCCGGTGCAGCCGATGAAGGCGGTGGCGGCCATCGCCATCGCCGGTGCGCTCACACCCGGCACGGTGGCTGCCGCCGGGCTTCTGCTGGGCCTGTCCCTGACCGTGCTCGCCCTGTGCGGCGCGCTCGAGCGCGCGGCGCGCGTGGTGCCCCAATCGGTGCTCGCGGGGGTGCAGGTGGGCATCGGATTGATGCTGGCGCTGCACGGGCTCGAGCTGATGGGCGAGAGCGTGTACCTGGGCATGCTCTGCCTGGTCGTGCTCTTCGTGCTCCTGCGCACGCCGGCGGCCGGGGCCGCAGCGTTGCTGCTGCTCGCGGGCGCCACCGCCTGGTCTCTCACCACGGGCGATCCCATCGGGTGGGCGGCGCCGCTGGGCGGCCTGCACCTGCCGGCGCTGGTGCTGCCCGATGCCGCCGAGGTGGCCGCGGCCGCCGAGCAGACCCTGCTGCCCCAGCTTCCCCTCACCCTGGCCAACGCGGTGCTGGCCACCGCGGCCATCGCCGCGACCCTGTTTCCCGACGGCGCGCGCAACATCACGCCGCGGCGCCTGGGGCTCACCTCCGGGGTGCTCAACATGCTGCTCGCGCCCCTCGGCGCGCTGCCCATGTGCCACGGCGCCGGCGGGTTGGTCGCCCAGCATCGCTTCGGCGCGCGCACCGGCGCGGCGCCGCTCATCTTCGGGGTGAGCTGCCTCGCGCTCGCGCTGCTGTTCGGCCCCCGCGCGCCGGAGGTGCTGGCGATCATCCCCCTTGCGGCGCTGGGGGCGCTGCTGGCCGTAGCCGGGCTGGACCTGGTGGCGACCCGGCGCCTGTTCGACGGGCGCCCGCGGTGCCTGGTGGTCATTCTCGCCACCGCGGCGGCGGTGGTGCTCACCAACGCCGCCTACGCGCTCCTGGTGGGGCTCGCGCTGGAGCTCGGGTGGAGCGCGGCCAGGCACGCGCTGCAGCTGCGGCCCCGTTCGTGAGGAGGAGACATTCTGATTCTCCTTTGACGAGCTTCCCGAACCTCTTGAGTGTTTGAAGGAAAATCAGAATGTCCCTTTTCCGTCGGGAACTCGGGCGTCGCCGGCAGGTCTGGAGGTTGAACAACTACAAGAGGAGAGAACCATGACGCTAGCCGGACGGTTTGTTCCCGCCCTGTGCCTCGGCATGCTGCTCGCGTGGGCCGGCAACGCTGCGGCCTTCGAGCTCCAGTTCTTCGGACAGTCGGCCTTCAAGATCACCACCGACTCGGGCAAGGTGATCCTGATCGATCCCTTCATCACCGGAAACCCGAAGACGCCCGAGTCGCTCAAGGATCTGTCGAAGCTCGGCGACGTCGATCTGATCCTGGTGACCCACGGCCACGGCGATCACGTGGGGGATACCGCCGAGATCGCGAAGATGACCGGCGCGAAGGTGGCCATGAACGCCGACATGGGGCACACCTTCGGAACCTTGGGGCTGGTGCCCTACGATCAGCTCATCCGCTTCAACAAGAGCGGGCCCATCCGGCCGCTCGACGCCGACATCACCATCACCATGGTGCGCGCGGAGCACAGCTCGGAGCTGCTGCACACCGACCCGGTGTCCGGCGAGAAGCGCTTGTATCCGGCCGGGGAGCCGGCGGGATACATCGTCCGCCTAGAGTCCGGATTCACCCTGTATCACGCCGGCGATACCGGCGTGTTCGGCGACATGCGCTTCATCGCCGACTACTACGCGCCGGATCTCGCCCTGCTGCCCATCGGCGGGCACTTCGTGATGAACCCCGAGCACGCGGCCTACGCAGTGCGCAACCTGCTCGAGACCCCTCGCGTGATCCCGATGCACTACGGGACGTTCCCGCCGCTCAAGGGCACGCCCGAGGAGTTCAAGGCGGCGCTGGGCGACTTCCCCACCGAGGTGATCCCCATGCAGCCGGGCGAGAAGCGCACCTTCTAGATTTCGGCGGCAGCTTGAAAGTCCTTTTCTAACACGAAGGTCACGAAGGAGACACGAAGATCACGAAGAAAGATTTGTTGACTTTCTTCGTGCCCTTCGTGACCTTCGTGCCTTCTTCGTGTCCTTCGTGTTAAGAAGACGGCGTCGAAACAGTCAGCGCAGGCCCAGGACGTCCTGCATGTCGTAGAGCCCGCGCTCGCGGGCCGCGACCCAGCGCGCCGCGCGCAGCGCGCCCCGCGCGAAGGTCATGCGGCTGGACGCCTTGTGCGTGATCTCCACGCGCTCGCCCTCGCCCGCGAACAGCACGGTGTGCTCACCGACGATGTCGCCGGCCCGAATGGTCTCGAAGCCTATGGTGCGCCGATCGCGGGGACCGGTGTGACCCTGCCGTCCGTACACGGCGCACGCCTGGAGATCGCGCCCGAGGGTCTCGGCGATGACCTCGCCCAGCCTCAACGCCGTCCCCGAGGGTGCGTCGACCTTGTGCCGGTGATGCGCCTCCACGATCTCGATGTCGACCTCGTCTCCGAGCACCCGGGCCGCGACCTCGAGAAGCTTGAAGCAGAGGTTCACGCCGACGCTCATGTTGGGCGCGAACACGATGGCGGTGTCCTGCGCCGCCTCGCTCAACGCCGCGCGCTGATCCCCCGATAGCCCCGTGGTGCCTATCACCATGCGCCTGCCCGCCTGACGGCACACGCCCAGGTTGGCGAGGGTGGCCTGCGGCGTGGTGAAGTCGACCAGCACGTCGAAGTCTTCGCGCACGTCGGCCAGGGCATCCACCACCGCGACGCCCGCGGGGCCGACTCCCGCCACCTCCCCCGCGTCGCGACCGACCGCGGCGTCACCCGCGCGCTCCGTGGCGGCGCCGAGCACCAGGCGCTCGTCCTCGCGGCAGGCGGCGATCAGGGTGCGCCCCATGCGGCCGCTCGCGCCGGCCACCGCCACGCGTACACGCTCACTCACCGGCCAGATCCTCGAAGAAATGCTTGACCCGATCCAGCCACGAGCTCTCGCGCGGGCTGTGCTTCTTGCCCTTGCCGCTCATGGAGGCGTCCAGCTCGCGCAGGAGCTCCTTCTGGCGCTCGTTCAGATTCACCGGCGTCTCCACCACGACCCGGCAGATCAGGTCGCCGGCCGCTCCCCCGCGCACCGGATGCACGCCCTTGCCGCGCAGGCGGAAGAGCCGGCCCGACTGGGTCTCCGCCGGTACCTTGATCTTGGCACGTCCCTGCAGGGTCGGCACCTCCACCTCGCCCCCCAGAGCCGCGGCGGGGTAGCTGATCGGCACCTCGCACAGCAGATCGTTGCCTTCGCGGGTGAAGATGGGGTGGGCCTTGACCCGGATCTCCACGTACAGATCTCCGGGCGGGCCGCCCTGCTCACCGGGCTCGCCCTCGCCCGCGAGCCGGATGCGATCCCCCGTGTCCACGCCGGGCGGCACCTTGACCGAGAGGGACTTGTGCTCGAAGACGCGGCCTTCGCCGCGGCACTTGCGGCACGGATCGGTGATCACGTTGCCCGTGCCGCGGCACCGCGGGCAGGTCTGCTGGATGGAGAAGAAACCCTGCTGGATGCGCACCTGGCCGACGCCGTCGCAGGTGTTGCAGCGCGCCGGTTGGCTGCCCTTGGCCGCGCCGCTGCCGCCGCACTCCTCGCACGAGACCTTGGTCGGCACGCGGACCTTGACCGTGGTGCCCTGCACCGCCTCCTCGAGGCCGAGCTCGAGCTCGTAGCGCAGGTCCGCGCCCCGGAACGCGCGCGCGCCGGGCCCGCGCGCGCCCCCGAAGATGTCGCCGAAGACCTCGTCGAAGATGTCGCGAAACCCGGCGCCGGCACCGGTCCGGAACCCCCCGCCGGCCGCCGCATTGGGATCCACGCCCGCATGTCCGAACTGGTCGTAGGCCGCCCGCTTGCGCGGATCCGACAGAACCTCGTACGCCTCTTTCGCCTCCTTGAAGCGTTCCGCGGCCGCCGGATCATCCGGATTGCGGTCCGGATGGTACTTCATCGCCATGCGGCGATAGGCCTTCTTCAGCTCGTCATCGCTCGCGTTCTGCGCGACGCCCAGTGCTTCGTAGTAGTCTTGCTTCGCCATCGCTCCGTCGAAAAAGCGAAGGCGCGACGCCCTGCGGGCCCCGCGCCGAAGCGCTCATCTAACGTATTCAGCCAGCGCACCGCCGGTCGTTACTTCTTCTGGTCGTCGACCTCCTCGAACTCCGCGTCGACCACGTCCTCGCCACCGCCGGAGGACTTCCTCTCGCCGCCCTGCTCCTGCTGGGCGCCGCCGGCGGCGCTCTCGGTCTCGGCGCTCTTCCTGTACACGCGTTCGGCGAGCTTGCCCGAGAGCTCCGCCAGTCGGTTCGTCTTCTCCTCGATGGCGCTCTTGTCGTCGCCCTTGGCCGCTTCCTGGAGCTCCTCGATGGCCGCCTCGACGTCCTTGCGCTCCTGCTCTTCGACCTGATCGCCCAGCTCCTTGAGCGACTTGCGCGTCGCATGAATCATATTGTCCGCCTGGTTGCGCACGTCGACCAGCTCGCGGAACTTCTTGTCCTCCTCGGCGTGCGCCTCGGCGTCCTTCATCATGCGCTCCACCTCGTCCTCGTTGAGACCGCTCGAGGCCCGGATGACGATGGACTGCTCCCGCCCGGTGGCCTTGTCCTTGGCCGAGACGTTCAGGAT
>CAZPFD010000151.1:0-9673 GCA_964585725.1 uncultured Ectothiorhodospiraceae bacterium
TGCCCGTGGCGGTGATGAAGAGATCGGCCCGCGAGGCGGCCTCGTCCATCGAGACCACGCGGTAGCCCTCCATCGCGGCCTGAAGCGCGCAGATGGGGTCGATCTCGGTGATCCAGACGGTCGCGCCCATCCCGCGCAGCGCCTGTGCGCAGCCTTTGCCGACGTCACCGTAACCCAGTACCACCGCGATCTTGCCGGCGATCATCACGTCGGTGGCGCGCTTGACCCCGTCGATGAGCGACTCGCGGCAACCGTAGAGATTGTCGAACTTCGACTTGGTCACGGAATCGTTGACGTTGATTGCCGGGAAAGGAAGCGTGCCTTCGCGTTCCATCTTGTAGAGGCGGTTGACACCCGTGGTCGTCTCTTCCGTCACTCCGCCGATAGCCCCGGCAAGCTTCGCGTACCATCCGGGGCGGTTGTCCAGGCGCTTGCGGATGGCCGCAAACAGCGCGCGCTCCTCGTCGCTCTTCGGGTCATCGAGGATCGAGGGATCGCGCTCGGCTCGGGCACCGAGCGTCACCAGCAGCGTGGCGTCCCCGCCGTCGTCGAGGATGCGATTGGGCAAGGCGCCGTCCGCCCACTCCATGATGCGGTGCGTGTAGTCCCAGTACTCGTCCAGCGTCTCGCCCTTGTAGGCGAACACCGGGATCCCGCTGGCCGCGATGGCCGCCGCCGCATGGTCCTGCGTGGAGTAGATGTTGCACGATGCCCAGCGTACTTGCGCGCCGAGCTCGACCAGCGTCTCGATGAGCACGGCGGTCTGAATGGTCATGTGCAAGGAGCCCGCTATGCGGCAGCCCTCGAGCGGGCGCTGCCCGGCATACTCTTCTCTGAGCGCCATCAGACCGGGCATCTCGTTCTCGGCGATGGCGATCTCCCGGCGGCCCCAGCCGGCCAGGGAGGCATCCTTGATGACACAATCCGACGAAACAGTCTCTGGTACGGCATTCATTGCGTTCGGCCCCTTTTTTGGATCGGTCGAGCGCCGTTTTACTGCAATCGCGCCCGGCGCCCCGAGCCTGGCAGGACGGCATCCCGTTGCAGCGCTCCTCGGGGTCGGGCGGGGCCCGCGGGCGGCGGGCCGCATCACTATATCTGATTACTCATGAAGCTCAGCCATCCCCTGCCGAGGCGGAGAGCCCTCGCTTCGGGATCCGGGGCTCCGCGTATCTCGGCGCACGGTCACTATATTGTAAATGGCTCAGGCGATGGCCGCCGGCTCCGCAGCGCCGCGAAGCGCTTCGGCGCGGTCGGTGCGCTCCCACGGCAGCTCGATGTCCTCCCGTCCGAGATGCCCGTAGGCTGCGGTCTGCGCGTAGATCGGACGCAGCAGATCGAGCATCCGGATGAGCCCGTACGGGCGAAGGTCGAAGTGCCCGCGCACGAGCTCCTCGATGCGGCGGTCATGGACCCGGCCCGTCCCGAAGGTTTCTACGGTAATCGAGGTGGGTTCTGCAACCCCGATGGCGTAGGAGATCTGGATCTCGCAGCGCTCGGCCAGGCCGGCTGCGACGACGTTCTTCGCCACGTAGCGTCCCGCGTATGTGGCGGAGCGGTCGACCTTCGAGGGGTCCTTGCCCGAGAGGGCTCCGCCCCCGTGGCGAGCCATCCCGCCGTAGGTGTCGACGATGATCTTTCGGCCGGTGAGCCCGCAGTCGCCCACCGGGCCCCCGAGCACGAAACGGCCGGTCGGATTGATGTGGACGTTCTCCGCCGGGCATCCGTCCAGCCACTCGCTTCCCAGCACGGGCTTGATGATCGTCTCCATGACCGCTTCACGCAGCTCCGCCTGGGCGACGTCCGGATCGTGCTGCGTCGACAGCACGATGGCATCGATGCCCGCGGGCTTGCCGTCGCGATACCGAAACGTGACCTGGCTCTTGGCGTCGGGCCGCAGCCAAGGCAGGCTTCCGTCCCGGCGCACTTCGGACTGGCGGCGCACGAGGCGGTGCGCGTAGGTGATGGGAGCGGGCATCAGCACATCGGTCTCGTTGGTGGCGTAGCCGAACATGAGGCCCTGGTCGCCCGCTCCCTGATCCGCCGGTTGCTCGCGGTCCACGCCCTGCGCGATATCGGGGGACTGCTTGCCGATTGCGTTCAGAACCGCGCAGGTCTCGCCGTCGAAACCCACCTCCGAGCCGTCATAGCCGATGTCGAGAAGCGTGCTGCGCACGAGCGCCTCGAGGTCGAAGCGGGCGTCCGTCGTGATCTCTCCGGCCACGAGCACCAGCCCCGTCTTGACCAGGGTCTCGCACGCGACGCGTGCGCGCGGGTCCTGCTCGAGTATCGTGTCGAGAACGCGATCCGAGATCTGGTCGGCGACCTTGTCGGGGTGACCCTCGGAGACCGACTCCGAGGTGAACAGCCATTCGTTGCTCATCGGGTTCTCCCGTCGTTTCTTTGCCGTCGGCCCGCGCTGTAGCCGTCGCGCCGAGCCTGCACCCTCGCGTACTGCCCCATAATGGCGGAATGGCGCCCGCGCGCCGCGCGATCGCGCGGCTTCGCAGGCGCCATTCCGGGCAGATAGCTACTTGCGAGCGACCACGTACAGCCAGCCGATGTAGCCCTCGCCCGCGCGGTCGACCCAGAACTGGAGCGCGCGCGAGGTGCGATCCACCAGCTCCTTGCCGATGCGGTCCTCGAACTCAGCGCGGCGCCGCTCGAGCTGCCCGCGCACCCAGGCGTAGGTCGGCGCAACGTTGGGCGACCAGTCTTCCTCGACCTGGACGTCGAAGCCCAGATTGGAGAGTCCCTGGCGGTAATCGGAGGCGTCCCACATCTCCGGTGCGTTCACGCGCTCGTAGATGCGCTCGCGGATATCGTCCGGCGTGTGGCTGCGCACCAGGATATCGGTGAACACGAGGGTGCCGCCGGGCTTGAGGACGCGATACGCCTCGCTGAGAACCTGCGCCTTGTCGACCGCGTGGAGGAATGCCTCTTGCGACCAGTAGAAGTCGAAACGGCCTTCGGCGTAGGGCAGATCGTGAAAGTCGCCGTACTCGAACTCGACTCTGTCCGCGAGGCCCGCCTTTGCGGTCAGCTCGCGCGCCCAGGAGAGCTCGCGCTCGGAGATGTTCGAAGCCAGCACCCGGCAGCCGAAGTTCTGCGCCAGATACCGGGCGAGGGCGCCGTAGCCGCAGGCGACCTCGAGCACCTCGTGGTCGGGACCGAGCCCCACACCCTCGGCCATGCGGCGATTCGAGCGCGCCATCGCCGCCGGCAGAGCTTCCCTCTCGTTCTCGAAAAGACCCAAGTGGATGTTCTCGCCCCAGATCTCGCGATAGATCTGATCGGCGGCGCCGTCGTAGTAACGCTTGGTCGCCGCGACGAACCGCTGCGTGAGGGTCAGCTTGTCGGCGGGGCCGGTATGCTGAACGGGCCTCTTGGGCTTGAATCCGACCTGCTGAATGAAATCGGGATCGTAATGATCGTAGGGCCGCTCGAAGTCGCCGTAGCGCGTCACGTCCAGGAAGCCGGCGTCTTCGAAGAGATGGGATACGTAGTTCTGCTTCAGCGGGTATAGAGTGAGATGGTGCGTCTCGCCTCCGTCGAAGGCGTACTGGAACTTGACCATGGTGCGCGAGATCTGCACCGGCCGCACCTCGACGTTATTTCCCGTGTAGTAGTAGCGATGCTTGCTACTGTAGCCCTGGTCCAGGATGGAGTCGTAGTTCCTGTGATCGATGATGACAATCCCGCCCGGCTTCAGCACGGCGTACACGGCGGCGAGCATGTCGCGCCGGGCCTCGTGCTCGAACAGGTGGGTGAAGGCGTTGCCCAGGCAGATCACCGCGTCGAACGCGCACTCGCCGAACTCGTCCTTGAGATTGAGCCAGTCGACGCAGCGCAGTTCGTGGAGCTCGACCCCGTGCTCGCGCGCGTTGGCCGTGGTTTTCTCGACCATCGTGCGGGCTCCGTCCGTGGCCGTCACCTTGAAGCCCTTGCGCGCCAGGTTGACCGCATGGTAGCCCGTGCCGCAAGCGATATCCGCGATGTGGTCAACCCCGTAGGCGTTCAGTAAGCGCTCGAAGAACTCCGCCTCGCCCTCTTTCCGACCGTCCCAGTCGATCAGCTCGTCCCAATTCGAGACGAACGCTTTGGTATATTCGGCACGGTACATGTCGTTAGCTGGTAACGCAGGCATGGAACCCTCCATTTTTTCTGGATGCACGAATCCATCGCGCCGAGCGGCGGCGTGGCCGCTGAAGCTACCGACACAACGGGTTCTCCCCGAATGCCGAGGAGAGGCGCGACAGACGCAAGCGCGTCTGGATGAACGTACGCGGACGAGCTTTCAGCCCCCTATGGGGCGCGGAACGCGCTCGGGGTTGATCCCGTAGGGCCGCAGTTGATTAGTGATGATGAGAAGCCAGCAAGGTGAAAGCAGCTTCTGCACACGGGTGATACTACAGCCGTTCCCGTGCAGCGGCCCGTAGAATCTTGAAGCAGCGTGCTCCGCTACTCGACGAACATAACCATAGCGCGAATCCGCTCGAAGTGCAAAACCTCTCTCGGTGGATGCGCTTGCACTCAATAACAGGGGGGCGCATGCGCGTTGTGCACGGCGCTGGCTCAATCGTCTGAAACCCGTGTCACTGCTGGCTATGCGCGCGATCGGGGCGCGCGGATCGTACGCGGGAGTCGAAGCATGGTTGTGCACCGCCGTCAACCGAGCGCAGCCGTGCGGGATATGACGTCAATGGCGCGAACCGGGCCGGAAATCAGGGACTTTCTTGTTGACAGGGCTTGGCGTCGACTGTCGGAGGCGTGCGAACGGCGCACATCGCGTCATTCTTCTGATGTATACAAACTGCACACTTGCGGGCCTGCGCGGCCGCAATCACGGCTCCTCGTCGCCGACCATGCCTTCGAGGTCGTCGACCTGCCGGCTCACCGTCTCACCGATTCGAGAGACCTGGTGGTGCAACTCATTCGCCGCGGCGAGCTTTTCCTCGAGCTCCGTCCTCGCTTCGTGAATCTCCGCCTTCTGCCTGCGAATCTTCTCGGCGAGGCTCATGAGGGTTTCGTAGCGTTGCTGAAGCCTGGCCTCTTTCGCGGCGTAGGCTGCGTGGCAAGCGGTGCGAATCTTCTCCGCGTTCTTGCGCATGCGCTCGGTGGCGAGGTGCTTCAGCTGTGCGACCGCGGCATTCATCCGCTGTTCGAGAAGTTTGCGTTGCGCCGCGACGCTCTCCTTCAAGTACCGGCGCAGCTCCGCATCGATCATATGGGTGATGTCCGACAGCGGATGGCCGGGGGCCCCGCGGGCTGCGCGCTCCGCCGTCGACTCCTCCGGCTGCACGGCCGTGCCGGCGGCGCGTGCGGATTCGCGTAGCTCGGCTTCGAGCTCTTCCGCGTCCGACGAGATGATGTGCTTTATTTGCCGGTCCAACTCGCGTCGTGCGGTGTCCGTCTCGAGTTGCTCCGCGGCCGGCACCTCGTCCGGCCCGTCTCCTCGTGACCTGTCGTCTTTGAGCTCGCGGTGGTCCTCATGGATCTCCTCGATCAGCTCGGCGAGGTTGCGGCCCACCACAGTGCCTCCCTGCGTGTCTTCGAGATCGGGCTCTTCGGGGGGATGACCGTCATCAGACGATATTGCACCGGGATCCTTTGTCGGTCGTTCGGTGGAGGCGTCCTGCAGCGGGATGACGTTGTCGGACGAGGTCGAGCGGCAGTCGATATCGGAAATGTGCGAAGACAATGGGGCCTCCACGATTTCGGGTTCGGCGGGCACCCGCTCGCCTCTTGCAGTGCGTGCCGAGGCGTTCTCCGCGCGGGTGACGAGCTCCTGTAACGCCACCAGTGCAGCCAGATCGGGATCGACGAACTGGACGGTCAGATCGTTGCTCTCGGAGCGCATGACCCGGGCGCGGAGCTGGAAAGGGCGCATCTTCCCGCGCATGAGCAGGGAGAAGCCGATCTCGAGCTCCTGGCCTTCTGTAATGAAGTCATTGCGTGCGGAGGACGGCCCCGCTGAGGATACGGGGCGCGTCAGGGAGAGGCTGCGTTCCCCCGGCGAAAAGGCCTTTGCCGTACCCACGTACCTCGTGTTGGCAGGGGTCGTGACCTCGACATCGAGGTCGGCCAGCTGGAAGGCTTCGGAACCACGTTGTGTCGCCATCGACGGTCAGAACCCGTAGTCGTATTCGCAGGCCGGAGCGTGCGGGTACCAATCCGGAGCACGCAGCACACCGGTACTCCATGCACAGGCCGTGCCAGGTGTCAGAGCGCGCTCACGGCCCTCAAAGTAGGAACGAGTTCACAAAACAAGGGCCGAGGGAACTCAGACACCTGCGCATTTTCAGCGGTTGATGCGCATCTTGCGGCCGAGCATGCGCGCGATGCCGGGGCGCAGCGGGCTCTCGCGTCCTCGGGCACGGAGCCGGAACAGATCCCGAAATGCTGACAGGTGTGTCCATACCGTGGCGGGGAGGCCGCAGAAGCCCATTCGCATCCGCCCTCGAACGGGAGGTCCGGGTACTCAGGCCTTGGTCGAGAGCGCGTCGATATACAGGCCGAGGAAGCCGTCCACGCCCTCGATGAGACGCTGCGGCTTGAGTGCTTCGGGCGGGGCCCCTGAATGCTGGTCGAACATCTCCCGAACGTCATCCAGCGCTTGTGTGTGATGCCATTTCTCGATCTGGCTCGCCAGGGTGGCTTCCGCTTCGCTCAGCCGATACAGCGCGCGCGAGTGTGCGATCTCGGCATTGATGCTGGCTTTGAGCGCCACGGTTGCCGCGGTTTGCTCCGACTGCGCCCTCGCCAGGGTCACCACCTCCTCCCACAGTCTGGCGGCGTGGGTGCGGTCGGTGGCGGCGCGCGCCTCCCAGATGCGATGCTGAATGTCCGTCGCGGTAGCCAGAACGTCGGACAGCCGCTGCTGATAGAGCACGCGCAGCTTCGCCAGCTCTTTGCAATTGCGGATCATCTCCGCTCGTTTCGCGATCCGGCCTTTGAACCAGAGCGGGTACCCGACCACGGCGACACCCGCCGCGAAGCTCGCAACATGGACCCAGTAGGCATCGAAGAAGGCCGTGACTGCTGTGCCGAAATCTGTTCCCATCGCATGCCCCGGTACGCCGATAAGCTCACTGCCTCCCCCGGCCTCCGGCTCTCACCAGCCCACGGGTGCTCACGCCACCAGGGCAGGTTATCGGCCCCTGGCGCAGCGATGTTGAGACCGAGAGGGCGGGATGCGGCCGGGCTTCATTCGGCCGCAGCCGGTGCGTCGACGGCACCTTCACTACGCGGCCGGATGACCGGCGACGAGGGTCGTGGGGCCGAATCAACGGAGCGGACGCTCGACTGGGAAGCGGCAGAGAGGCGCGGCAAGAGGTGCTGCCCGCCTGATGCGTCAGGCGTACGCCTTGCGTTTGTTCTTGTTGCGCCGGCGGCGGCGTGCCGCCCACTCCGGATAGAGCTCGGGGTGGGCCTTCCTCCACGGTCGCTGGAACCAGATCCACTGCTCCGGGTGCTCGCGGATGATCGCCTCCACGGCGTCGGTCATGAGCTGCGTGTTGTGCTCGAGATCGGACGACAGGTTCCCGGTCCGGCGCAGCTCGATCGGGGGCAGGATCCGCAGGGCGAGGGCGCCGCCCGGCTCACGCAGGGAAAAAACCGGCAACACCACACTCTTCGTGCGAAGCGCAAGCAATGCAGGCGCCGGGCCGACGCTCGCCGGCCGCCCGAGGAAGGAGACGTCGATTCCTCTCGTTTTGCTCTGGTCGATGGTGATGGCCAGCATGTCGCCGGCGCGCACGGCCGCGACCATCTTCGGCCAGGCGCCCTTCTTGTCGATGATCTCGACCCCGTGGCGGGTGCGCGCGTGGTGCAGGAAGCGATCGAGCAGCCTGTTGCCCAGCCGCTTGATCACGAGCTTGAACGGCCTGCCCGTATAGCAGTGGAGAAACTGGGCTCCCAGCTCCCAGTTTCCCGTGTGGGCCGTGACGATGATCACACCCCGGCCACTGCCCAGAGCTTCCCGGAGATGCTCCTCACCGCGTACGCGCATTGTGTCGAGCACGCGTTCGCGGGTCATGAAAGGCATCCTCAGCGTTTCGACCAGCGTGATCCCCGCGTTCTCGAACACGCCCTTGGCCACCTGGCGCATGCGCTCGCGCGGCCATTCCGGATGGCAGAACCGTAGGTTCGTGTGAACGAGACGCCGGTGGGGTGCGTAGAGCGCATACCACAGAGACCCTGCCGACCTTCCGGACCACAGGGTCAATCTGGACGTGCTCGCGCCGCGCTCGTTGGTCCGATCAGGCAAGCCGTGGGTTCTCCGGATGTGGTGTGCATCGGACGTGCAGGAGCCGTAAGGCACTCGGGCATACGCGCCCATGCAAAATAATACACGCCGCCGCCCTTTTCCAGGCTCGGGGTCGGCGCCGTGGGGGCGCATGCGTCCCGCGCAGGATGACGCGGGTGCAGACGAGCGGCGGCGCGGCGCGCGCTGGCTGCGGCTTGCAAGGCCGCGGCCCGGGCGCTTATCTTGCCCACTCGCGCGGCGGGCCGGTGGTCCGGCGCAGCGACGGAGAGCGGGGCGGGGCCCTCGCGCGCGGGCGAGAGTCGGCGGCCGCCGCGGCGCTCCGGTTCAGTCATGCATCGTGAGCCGACCCGTGGCGGCGCTCGCCGCTGCATCGGCAGGGAGGTCGAGACTTGAGCGCGAACCAGGTTTCTTCCCGTCAGGTGGTGTTTCTCGGCCTGGGGGTGATGGGCTACCCGATGGCCGGCCACCTGGCGAAGGCGGGCCACTCGGTCACCGTGTACAACCGAACCCCGGCCAAGGCAGAGCGCTGGGTGTCGGAGCATGGCGGGCGGCGGGCGGATACGCCCGCCGAAGCCGCAGCGGGTGCGGACATCGTGTTCGCGTGCGTCGGCGACGACCCCGACGTGCGCGAGGTGACCATCGGCGAGCACGGCGCCTTCGGCGGCATGAAGCAGGACGCGGTGTTCGTGGACCATACCACCGCGTCCGCGGCGCTCGCGCGCGAGCTGGCCGCGGCGGCGCGCGAGCGCGGCCTGCATTTCATGGATGCGCCGGTCTCGGGCGGGCAGGCAGGCGCGGAGAACGGAACGCTGACGGTCATGGTGGGCGGCGAGGAGGAGGCGTTCGAGCGCGCCTCGCCGGTCATCGAGCGCTACGCGCGTGCGGTGACCCTGCTCGGTCCCGCCGGCGCCGGCCAGCTCACCAAGATGGTCAACCAGATCGCTATTGCGGGCCTGGTCCAAAGCCTCGCCGAGGCGCTCAACTTCTCGGAGCGCGCCGGCCTCGATACCCGAAAGGTGCTGTCGGTGATCTCCAAGGGGGCGGCGCAGTCGTGGCAGATGGAGAATCGCGGCGAGACCATGATCGAGGATCAGTTCGAGTTCGGTTTCGCCGTGGACTGGATGCGCAAGGACATGCGGATCTGCCTCGAGGAGGCCCGGCGGAGCGGTGCGCGGCTGCCGGTGGCGGCGCTGGTGGATCAGTTCTACGCTCAGATCCAGGAGCGCGGCGGCGGCCGGTGGGATACGTCGAGCCTCATGCGGTTGCTGACCCGCGCCTGAGGTCCCGCGGGCAAGGGGACGTTCTCATTCCTGACTATCCGCGAGATTCGGTCTGCCGGAGCGGCGAGCCGTTGCGAGGGTGACTGGCGGAGCGCGCCGAGATACGCGGAGCCTTGGAACCCGG
>CAZPFD010000152.1:0-5039 GCA_964585725.1 uncultured Ectothiorhodospiraceae bacterium
GCGCGCGGCGTGCGCGTCGAGTACAACGGCGTGCGCTTCGATCACACACCCCACATCAGGGGTGATATCGCTCGCTTCGAGCTGGGGCAGCAAGGCGGCACGCGCCCGAGCGACGGGGCGGAGTCGGCAGTCGCCCAGACGCCCCCCTTCTCGGCGCCCGGCCGGTGACCCGAAGAGGCTCGGGCCGGATCGCGCAGCCATGTGCGCGGGCCGGTGCGTCCCAACGATCGGTGGTCACCACGGTATACTCGCGCGCAACCGAGAGGGAGGACTCATCGTCCGCTGATATTTGATAGAGTCACGGCTCCGGCGTTCAGCGCGCTAGCCACCCCCTCGGTCACACAGGCGTCGGCTGCGCCGACTCCATTCCGGCATCGTCCCGGCCACGGAAGCAAACCTTGACCGCACGCATTCAGGGCATTCGGGGCATGAACGACATCCTGCCCGCGGAGACCCCGTACTGGCAGTATGTGGAGGATAGGGCGCGGGCTGTGCTCGACGCCTACGGCTATGGCGAGATCCGGCCGCCCCTCCTCGAACGCACCGAGCTCTTCAAGCGCTCCATCGGGGAGGTGACCGACATCGTCGAGAAGGAGATGTACACCTTCCTCGACCGCAGCGGAGACAGCCTCACGTTGCGCCCCGAGTGCACCGCCAGCATGGTGCGGGCGGCCATCGAGCACAGCCTGCTGCGCGGCCGGATCCAGCGCCTCTGGACCATGGGGCCCATGTTTCGCTACGAGCGCCCGCAGAAGGGCCGCTACCGTCAGTTCCATCAGATCGACGTCGAGGTGTTCGGCGCAACCGGGCCGGATGTCGACGCCGAGCTCGTTCTGCTCACCTCGCGACTGTGGCGCGCGCTCGGTCTGCCGGCGCTGCGCCTGGAGCTCAATTCACTGGGCACTCGTGACACGCAAGCGGCGTACCGCGAGCGTCTGGTGGCGCACTTCCGCCGCCACCGCGACGCGCTCGACGAGGACAGCTTGCGCCGCCTGGACACGAATCCGCTGCGCATCCTCGACAGCAAGAACCCGCGGATGCAGGCCCTGATCGAGGCGGCGCCCAAGCTGGTGGAACACCTCGATCCCGAGTCGCAGGCGCACTTCGAGGAGCTCCAGGCGATGCTCGACGCGGCGGGGATCGAGTACCGGGTGAACCCCCGCCTGGTTCGGGGGCTCGACTATTACACCCGCACCGTATTCGAGTGGGTGACCGACCGCCTGGGAGCGCAAGGCGCCGTGTGCGGGGGCGGGCGCTATGACAATCTGGTGGCGGACATCGGTGGGGAGGCCGCACCTGCTACCGGTTTCGCCATCGGTATGGAGAGGCTGGTCGCCCTGCTCAAGGCCCACGACATCGAGCCGCCGGCACGCGCACCCCACGCCTATCTCGTGGCGCTCGGCGTCGAGGCTGCACGTGCCGCGCACCCGCTGGCCGAGCACCTGCGCGGGCGGTTTCCGCGGCTGCGCCTGATCGTGGACGGCAGCGAAGGCGGCTTGAAGCGCAGACTGCGGCGGGCCGACCGCAGCGGCGCGCAGCTGGCGCTGATTCTGGGCGAAGACGAGGTCCGCGATACATGCGTCAGCGTCAAGCAGTTGCGCACGTCCGCGCAGCAGATTCGCGTGCCGCAGAGGGACCTGGGCAACTATCTCGAGCGGATGCTGTTCGAGGAAGGCGCCGGCTAGACGCGCCAATTGAAACGCAGCCATCATTGCGGGTCGGCGGGGCCGAGCCTCGGGAATCGGGAACCGGATGTCCCCTCTCTCCGAGGCCTCATCTGGTGCGGCATGACCGCGTCCCGCAGCAGTCACTGAGGTCATGGGGTGAACATCCACGAGTCCGAACGCGAGACGGTCGAAGCTCTCAAGAAGTGGTGGCACGAGAACGGCCGCACGGTGCTGGCCGGCGTGGTCCTCGGCTTGGGCGGGGTCATCGGCTGGAACGCCTGGCAGGCGCACGTGGCGGCGCAGCGCGAGGAGGCGTCGCGCCTGTACGAAGGGGTGGTCGCGGCGGCGAACGACGCGCTGCCCCCCGAGCTCAGGAGCCGTGCCGAGGCTTTCCTGCGCGAGCATCCGGGCAGCGGCTACGCGCCGTTGCTGGCACTGGCGCTGGCCAATGACGCCGTCGAGCGCGATCGAAGCTCGGAAGCCGCGGATCACCTGCGCTTCGCCGTGGAGCACGCCCGCGAATCAGGGCTTCGCGACGTGGCGCGCCTGCGCCTCGTCCGCCTGCTCCTCGACGAGGGCGAGGCGGGGCAGGCCCTGGCCACGCTGGAGGAGTCCGCGGCGGGCGAGCTCGAACCGCTGCTCCAGGAGGCCCGCGGGGACGCTCTTCTGGCCCAGGGCCAGCGAGGAGCCGCGCGCGAGGCCTACGAGTCCGCGGCCTCGCGCCTGCCGGCGGGCAGCACCAGCCGCGAACGGGTGGAGATGAAGCTCGACGATCTCGGTCGACAGGCGCTCGCCGCACCGGCGGGCGAAGGGGCAGGCTCTTGATGCGGACCGCGCCGAGGAGCGCCGGCGGGGTGCGCGCGCCGCGGCCGTGGCGGCGCGCCGGGCTCTGCACGGCGATCATCGCGACCCTGCTCCTGAACGGGTGTGGTGTCTCCAAGCTCTGGAAGGAGAAGGACAATACGGAGCCGCCGACACCACTCGAGGCGCTCGAGCCCCTGACCGGGGTGCAAAGCGTATGGCAACGCCGAATAGGGAGCGGCACCGCGGAGCAGCACCTGCGACTGGCGCCGCAGGTCGAGGACGGGCGTCTCTTTGCGGCCGATCCCAAGGGCAACGTCTACGCCCTCGATGCCCGCGACGGCCGTGTGATCTGGCAACAGCGGCTCGACGTGCTCATCTCCGGAGGGCCGGGGGTGGGAGACGGACTGGTGCTCGTGGGAAGCAGCGAAGGCGACGTCGTCGCACTGGACGATACGAGCGGCGAGGTGCGCTGGACGGCGAGCGTATCGAGCGAGGTTCTCGCCGCGCCTCAGGCGGCCGACGGCGTGGTAGTGGCGCGCACGGTGGACGGCAAGCTGTTTGCGTTGAACGCCACCGACGGATCGCAGCGATGGGTGTACGACCGCACAGTGCCGGTGCTCACCCTCCGGGGCACGAGCGCTCCCCATCTCATCGACGGCGTGGCGATCGCCGGTTTCGACAGCGGCGCACTGGTTGCCGTCTCGCTCGGCAACGCCCAGCCGTTGTGGGAAACCCAGATCGCGGTCTCCAGCGGGCGCTCCGAGCTCGAACGCATGGTCGACATCGACGGCAATCCGCTCATCGTGGGAAATACCGTATACGCGGTAACCTTTCAGGGGCAGCTCGCTGCCGTGGATCTCGGCACGGGCAACGTACTGTGGCGGCGAGAGATGTCCTCGTACACGGACATGGACGTGGACTCCCGTTATGTGTACGTCACTGACGAACGCAGTCACGTTTGGGCCCTCGATCGGTTCACGAGCGCCTCCCTGTGGCGGCAAACCGGGCTGCAAGCGCGCCGCCTCACTGCGCCCGCCGTGATCGGCGATTACGTGGTGGTGGGCGATCTCGAAGGCTACGTGCACTGGTTGCGCCGGGAGGACGGGCAATTCGCAGCGCGTGTGCGCGTGGGCGAGACTCCCATCATGGCGCCGCCCGTAGCCGAGGATGGTGTCGTGTACGTCTACACCACTGGCGGAGCCCTGGCGGCGTTGCGGCCCGAATAGCGCCAGGCGCCGCTTTTCACCGCCGCCGACATACCGTGTTGCCGGTCATCGCCATCGTGGGGCGTCCCAACGTCGGGAAATCCACCCTGTTCAACCGCCTGACGCGTTCCCGGAACGCCCTGGTCGCGGACGAAGGGGGCTTCACCCGCGACCGCCGCGTCGGGATCTCGCGCAGCGCTGAGCGCGCGTTCATGGTCGTCGACACCGGGGGTGTGGGCGAGGAAGCCGACGAAATGGCGCACCTCGTCGCAGAGCAGGCTCGGCGGGCCCTGGCAGAGGCGGACCTGGCACTGCTCGTGGTGGATGCGCGCGCCGGGCTCACACCGGGAGACGAGCTCATCGCCGCACGCCTGCGCAGCTCGGGGCTGCCCGTGGTGCTGGCGGTCAACAAGGCCGAGGGCCTCGACCCCGCCCTTGCCGAAGCCGAGTTTCACACCCTGGGGCTCGGCCCACCGCAAGCCATCGCCGCACGCCACGGCGACGGGGTCCAGGCCCTGATCCAGACCCTGCTGGCCCATTGTCCGCCCTCAGGGCCGGGGGAGGCGCCCGCCGAGGCGGGTATCCGTGTGGCCATCGTCGGCCGCCCGAACGTCGGCAAGTCCACGCTGGTCAACCGTATTCTCGGGGACGAGCGCGTGATCACCCACGATCGTCCCGGCACCACCCGCGACAGCGTTTACATCCCCCTCGAGCGCGAGGGCCGGCGCTACACGCTCATCGACACGGCCGGCATCCGCCGCCGCACCCGCATCGCCGACAAGCTCGAGAAGTTCAGTGTCGTGCAGTCACTGCGGGCCATCGAGGCGGCCGAGGTCGCCATAGTGCTCATGGACGCCCGGGAAGGCGTGACCGATCAGGACGCCCATCTCGTGGGCATGGTTCTCGACGCCGGACGGGCCGTCGTGCTCGCGCTCAACAAGTGGGACGGACTCAGCGCGGAGCAGCGGCGCTACGCCCGGCAGAGCCTCGAACGCAAGCTGGGATTCGCGGATTTTGCGCGCGTGCACTTCATCTCTGCACTGCACGGCACCGGAGTGGGCGATCTGCTCGGCAGCGCCGAGCGCGCATGGGAGTCGGGGGCGCGCGACCTCTCCACACCCGATCTGACCCGCATTCTGGAGGCGGCGGTGCGCCGCCACGCGCCCCCGGCGGTGCACGGGGGGCGCATCAAGCTCCGCTATGCGCACCAGGGCGGCCGCAACCCTCCCGTCATCGTCATCCACGGCACCCGGACGGCGCTGGTCCCGCATGCCTACCGGCGCTATCTGGAGCACGCTTTTCGGCAGGCGCTCGGATTGGAGGGCACGCCCGTGCGCATCGAGTTCCGCACGAGCGCCAATCC
>CAZPFD010000152.1:5139-9530 GCA_964585725.1 uncultured Ectothiorhodospiraceae bacterium
CTATCTGAGCTGCTCGTGCAGAAGGCCCAGTATGCGGCCCGCGGTCGGGCTCGTCAGCCTCTCCCCCTCCTTGTTGAGGACCACGACCCGCGTCGTGGATTCCTCCTCGGAGGCCAGGCTGATGAGGTACTCGTCGTCGTGCTGAGGCTCATCGCCGCCCCAGAATTTGAGCTTGGACACCCAGCTCTCGTCACCTGTCCCGTTCACGACCTCAGGGTCCACGTAGCGTACGTAGTAGACGCCCCGGGAACGATCACGGTCCTGGACATTCAGGCCGACCCGGTCCAGGGCGAGGCCCGTGCGCCGCCACGCCTGAGCAAAGTCGTCCAGCACGGTCAGGGAAGTGGCGCCGTCCTGTTCGCGAACCATGCGTGCGCGCGCCGGCCGGCTCTCGGTCGTCGCCATCATGCGGGCGGCACGCTGCTCGGTCATGCCGAAATGCACCATGAGACGGGTGAGCATCTCGGCTTCCAGCTCGGGATCAGCGGGTCGCGCCACCCAATTTTCGGTTTGGGCCTCGTTGAGGCGGCGCTCGACCTCAAGCCGGGCACCACGGTGGGCGATGTAGACCTCGGTGGTGCGCGGCTCGATGCCGCGTTCCAGCCGGACACGGAATTTGTCGCGCGTCTGGGCGTCGTTCATTGAAGGGAGGAACTTGCCCAGGAAGCTCTGCACGCCGCCGCGCGGAAGATCGTAACGATTCTCCGCCCAGTGGGTCTCCATGACCCCGATGGAGGGATTCTCCATCTCCAGAGTGAACCCCGTGTCGAGCAGGAACTCCCGCACCACAGGCCATATCTCTTCCGGAGCAGCATCACTGAACACCAACCAACGCTCGTCCTCGTCGCGCTCGAGGCGCACGTTGGCGACGTCGGGCAGCACCACGGTCTCCGCCTTGCGCATGCTCACCTCGCGGGTCGAGTTGGAGTAGGCGGAGAACGTCGTGCTGTTGTTCTGGTCCACGCCGGGCACCGGCATGGTGTCGCCGATGGTCTCACTGGAGAGGCCCGGCGGGATCTCCAGGGGCGGCAGACTCTCGCTGCTCCGGTACGCCGTGTCCTCCGGGACCACGTCCTCGATGGTCTTGTTGAGAGTCGTGGTGCACGCCGACATCGCGAGCGCGATGATCGGCGCAGCCCAGCGCAGCAGCGGGTGGGCCGAGGGACTGCGCCGTGGATCCGGTCCGGACGTGACGGAGATGATGCGGAGCGCTCTGTTGCTCGGTGCTCGGCGCATGATCCCCCCTCGTCAGCCAGGCAGCACGCCTGCCGCCTTCAATGCCTCCCGCACGGGGGTGTGGTACTGCTCGGACAAAGGCGTGAGCGGCAGGCGGATCCCCGCCGGGATGAGGCCCATCTCATGCAGAGCCCACTTGACCGGTATGGGGTTGGATTCCAGAAACAACGCCTTGTGCAGGGCGGCCAGCCGCTCGTCGAGGGCTTGCGCCCCCTCGCGGTCGCCGGCGAGCGCCCGGCGGGCCATCTCGCTCATCTGCCGGGGAGCGACGTTCGCGGTGACCGAGATCACGCCGCGCCCGCCGGCCATCATCACCTCCAAAGCGAGGGCATCCTCACCGCTGTACACGGCGAACTCCTGCCCGCAGCGCTCCACCAGCTCCCGCACGCGGGCGAGGTCGGTGGCCTCCTTGATGCCGACGATGTTGGGGATCTCGGCCAGGCGCTGCACGGTCTCCGGCAGCATGTCGCAGCCGGTGCGCCCGGGGATGTTGTAGAGGATCTGGGGCAGAGATACGGCTTCGGCCACCGTCCTGAAGTGCCGGTAGAGGCCTTCCTGGGTCGGCTTGTTGTAGTACGGCACCACCAGAAGACAGACATCGGCTCCGGCCTCCTCGGCGCAGCGGGAGAGCCGCAAGGCCTCGCTGGTGGAGTTGGCGCCCGTGCCCGCCATCACCGGGATGCGGCCGGCCGCGCAGGCTACGACGCGCCGGATGACCTCGCAATGCTCTTGCTCATCGAGGGTCGCAGACTCGCCGGTCGTGCCCACCGCCAGGATGGCCTCGGTGCCGTGCTCGACATGGAACTCCACGAGCCGAGCGAGGGCCTCGTCATCCACCTGCCCGTCGTCCCGCATGGGGGTGACCAGCGCCACCATGCTACCCTGTAGCATCCCCCCTCTCCCGTAGCCGCTGCAATCGGTTATCGTACCGAGGCAGTATCGCCTTGGCAACACGGGCCCTGGCAACGCCGACGGTCATGCGGGCTTCGCCTCGTCGAGGAGTGGTTTATACTTTTATGATTTAGGTTGCATCGCGATGCCCTCGAGAGAGAAGGCTTCCCGTTCGTGGCCGAAGGGCTCCCGCGGGAGATGACCATCCCCCCACGCTCGAGCTGCCTGTGGAAACCCATCTGGTCATTTCAGCCTTAGGCAGGGATCGCCCCGGCCTAGTCGAGCAGTTGAGCCAGACCGTGCTCGATTGTCGCTGCCGCGTCACGGACAGCCGTATGGTCGTGCTCGACAATCAGTTCGCCGTCGTCATGCTGGTCGTCGGCAACTGGAACGCAGTGGCGAAGCTCGAGACGCTCCTGCCCCGGCTCGAAGAGAGCCTGAGTCTCAGCATCCATAGCCGGCGCACGGAGCCGAGAACAGGGGCCTCCCACCTCATTCCCTATGGAGTGGAGGTGGTGGCCGCCGATAATTCGAGGACCTTGCATGACGTGGCGAGCTTTTTCTCGCGCCGCGACATCAACATCGAGGATGTCTACACCACCACTTACACGGCACCGCACACGGGAGCGGCCATGTTGTCACTGCACATGACCGTGGGAATCCCTGCCGACACATCCATAGCGACGTTACGCGGGGAGTTCATGGACTTCTGTGATGAGCTGAATCTCGACGCCATGCTGGCTCCCGTCAAGTGACGGCGTGACGGTCGCGAGGTCACCCGAACGCCGCTGCCCACTCATCGTCCTCTCGAGCCGAACGCCGGCGTCTTTTACGAGCGCTGCGATTGTCCTCATCTTCCACAAGGTGAGCTCCAATGAACAAACGAGAATCCACCGGCAGGCACGTGTTCATCCTGGACACTAATGTCCTCATCCATGATCCGAGCGCCGTCTTCCGGTTCCAGGAACACGACGTGTATCTTCCGATGGCCGTGCTCGAAGAGCTCGACGCATCGAAAAAGGGGGTCTCGGAGGTGGCGCGCAACGTGCGGCAGGTAAGTCGCACTCTGGACGAACTGATCGAGGGAGCGGACCGGCATCAGATCGAGCGCGGCATCGAGCTCCCAGGGCCCGAGAGCGGTAATGCTGCCCGCGGCCGGCTGTTCTTTCAGACCCGCGACCTTCCCGGCGCTTTACCCCAGACGCTCCCCGGATCACGGACCGACAACAACCTGCTCGCCACCGCCATCGCGCTCCAGAACTCGCGCCCCGACAGCAAAGTGATCCTGGTCTCCAAGGACATCAATCTGCGGATAAAGGCTCATGTGCTCGGTATCCGCGCGGAAGATTATTACAGCGATCAAGTTCTCGACGACGTCAACCTGCTCTACAGCGGAATGGCCGAGATACCGGCGGCGGTCTGGGCATCCGGGGAACGCCGGGAGGAGAACGGACGCGTGCTCTACACCCTCAGCGACGCCGGCATGGGCTGCCATCCCAACCAGTGCCTGTACGCCGAGGAGCACGATGAGGCTCGAGCAACTCATAACGAGTACCTCGAGGGGCTGGTGCGCGCCTGCGGAGGCGGACAGGCTACCGTGGAGATCGCCCGGGATTACCGCACTTCCGACAATACGGTATGGGGCATCACCGCGCGCAATCGGGAGCAGAACTTCGCCCTCAACCTGCTGATGGATCCGGATATCGACTTCGTGACGCTGCTCGGCACGGCAGGCACCGGCAAGACCCTGCTGACGCTCGCCGCCGGACTTACCCAGACCCTCGAGGAGAAGCGCTATCGCGAGATCGTGATGACGCGCGTCACCGTGCCGGTGGGTGAGGACATCGGCTTTCTGCCCGGCACCGAGGAGGAAAAGATGACCCCCTGGATGGGCGCGCTCATGGACAACCTCGAGGTGCTCACCGACTCGGAGGTCGGCGGCGAATGGGGCAGAGCGGCGGCCAATGATCTGCTCTACAACCGCATCAAGATACGGTCATTGAACTTCATGCGCGGTCGAACCTTTCTCAACCGCTACATCATCATCGACGAAGCTCAGAATTTGACCGCCAAGCAGATGAAGACTTTGATAACCCGCGCCGGTCCCGGCACCAAAGTGGTGTGCATCGGCAACATCGGCCAGATCGACACGCCCTATCTGACCGAGACCACCTCCGGGCTGACCTACGTCGTGGACCGATTCAAGGACTGGCCCCACGGGGGGCATGTAACCCTGCTTCGCGGAGAGCGTTCGCGCCTGGCCG
>CAZPFD010000153.1:0-8058 GCA_964585725.1 uncultured Ectothiorhodospiraceae bacterium
GGACCCAGCCTCGGCCCGACAAACCACCCATCTCCCGGAAATCCGCGATGAACCAAAGAAAAAAGCCTCACGGGCGTGAGGCACGGGACACAGCAGGCAAGGCGCGATGGGTTTCGTGCTTGGAAGCGGTGAGAAGAGTAGCGCAGAGATGTTGCCGTTTTCTGATGAAACGCCGTCAGATTCGTTACACTGTCGCACACCGCCATCGATGCCCGCGACCGGCGTGCGCGAGCCCCTTCGGGTCCATGGCCGGCGCAGCGAGAAAG
This sequence comes from uncultured Ectothiorhodospiraceae bacterium, assembly GCA_964585725.1. Classification (GTDB taxonomy): domain Bacteria; phylum Pseudomonadota; class Gammaproteobacteria; order HK1; family HK1; genus CAZPFD01. Next base: position 267 of record CAZPFD010000153.1, read on the forward strand.
CCACGCACCCATGAGCCCCCGCAGAAAGCGCGCGCCCTTCCATCCCACGCGCTGGCAGTACGCGCTCGGTGTCGCCGTGATCCTGGCCGCGCTGTTCTTCTTTGCGCTGCTCGTCTGGGAGGGCTTTCAGGGTGCGCTCGAAGGCGACGGCGAGACCTCGCCTGCGGGCGAGGAACGCAGCGCGCCCGGCGCCTACTAGGCGCGGCGGGTTTGCCTACGTGAACTCGATCCGGCCCTCGGGCAGCATGTAGAGCACCAGCGCTTCTCCGCCGGTGACCGTCGGGTGGTGCGCGGAGCCCGGCTCGTAGACGCACCAGCCGCGCCCGTTGCCGCAGAACGCGGCTGTCTCCGTCACCGGCATGACCATGCAGATCTCGCCCGTGGGATGGCGATGGTGCGGCCCCTTGAAGTCGGTGATGTCCACCACGTCCACGCTGAACCCGTGGGTTTCGGGTCCGGGCTCGATGACCCGCCCGAAGCGCCGGCCGGCGCCGCCCTGGGCGCACATCCACCCGTCGGCGATAGCCTGGTGGCACGCCGCCTCGATGGCGCGGAAGGCTTGGCCCTCGGGCGGGAACGACCGGTTCAGCTCCTCGGCCAGCTCGCCGTCCACGCGCTTGCCGGCGAGCATCTCGGTGACCGGCGTGATCAGCCGGCGGAACGCCTCGCGATTCATGCTGCGTGCTCCATCGCCCCCGCACGACATCATCGCGCGCGGGGCCGCCGGTGCGCAAGCGCGCCCGCCGCAGGCCCCGGGCCCCGGCGCCTTCAGCGGCGACGGTGCCCTTTATGTGATCCACGTCACAGTTTTGACCGCCGCACGGCGTAGGCTTGGGGTTCCCGCGCCGATAACGCGTGGTCGTGGGGCGGGCGATGCCGCCTGCTGCCGCCGGTCGCACCCGGCGCTGCACTCTCATCTCGAAGGATGCCCACCATGTGGCAGAAATCTACGCACGAAGCCAGTGGGAGCGAAGCCGGGCGCGCACGCCCGGGGGCGGGCAACAGCGACGCCCGCGACGTACCCATCATCGGCCGCTCCATCGTGGTCCGCGGCGACGTCAGCGGCAAAGAGAGTCTCGTGATCCGCGGGCGCGTGGAAGGCAACGTGCGCCTCCCCGACAAGAACGTCTTCGTGGACCCGGAGGGCCGCGTCCAGGGCGACATCCACGCCCAGATCATTCGGGTCGAAGGCCGCGTCGAAGGCCGGTTGTGCGGGGAGCAGCGCGTCGTGGTCCGATCGAGCGCCACGGTGAAGGGCGACATCGTCTCGCCGCGCGTCTCGCTCGAGCCGGGCTGCCGCTACAGCGGCAAGATCGACACGCAGGCGGCGCTCGGCGACGCCCGCAACGGCAAACGCGAGCCCGCGCCCGTGGGATCCGCGTCCGGCGCGATCACCGCGCGCAGCGCCGAGGCGCCGGCTCCGACCCACCCCGCGCGCTTCGCCCAGGCGACGAGCGGCGATACCAAGCCGATGTAGGCCTGCCCGCATCTCTCGCGTCGTAGAAGGTGGAGCCTGACCCCTCTGGCTCCGGGAACCCCGCCGAGCGCGGGGTTTCTTTTCATGCCCACCGCCCCCCATCGCAACGAGACGGAAGCAACACCGCTGCCGTAGCGACACACCTCGGAAACGAGCCGTCGCTATGCTGGTCCGGTACGGTCGGCTCGGCCATCCTACACGAGGACCACGCAATGAACGGCGATGCAGCAATCACGACGGCCGGCGGCAGCGCCCCGCCCGGAGCAGGCGGGGCGCTTGTCCGCGGCGCGCGACGCGCCCGGGCTCACCGGCGGATCGGATTCAGCTCATAGCTCAGGGCCGAGGTGTCCACCCTGCATCCGCGCTTGTTGTACTCGTAGAGCGCCTGGGTGCCGTCGACGGTTCGCGACATTCTGTTCGGATCGTTGATGATGCGATGCAGGTCCCGGCAGATCTGCTGGCCCTCGCTCACCGGCCCGGGGAATGCCTGGCGTTGCTCGCGCGCCGCCTCGCGTTGCTCCCGCGCCCGCGCGAGCATCTCCAGGGCGCGGATCTCCGAGGGCCGCAGGCCGGTGCCGCTCGCGGACGGCTCCACCTCCAGCGCACCCATCTCGACGGGCGGCTCCCTCATCACCACCTCGCCGTCTCCCTGCACATAGATGTACACGTCCGCGTGCGCGGCGGACACGGCGCCCAGCATCAGCGCCGATAAGATCAGCGTTTTCATGGGTCTCCTCCTGTTCAGCGCAAGGCCTGTTTTCGAGGAGATTACCACACGCGCGTTCGACGTCCCCGCAAAAGCGAAGAGAGGATTCTCGTTCCTCTGCGCCGAACCGCGAGCTGCCTCGATCACGTCTACGCGCGGTTTCCGTTGCTCGCCGCCGCATGGTGACCTGCAATGAGAACCGTGATCGCGGCGTTGATTTTCGCAACCGGTTGGGACAGAGCGTGCCGAGGCTGAAGCGTCATTCGCGCGCAAAGATGGACGGGTTTACATGCTCCGGTCGGAACCCCATGCCAACGAGGCGCGCAGGCAGCCGGCGCAGAACGGGAAAGCGATTGACCAGGCGCAGGGGAAGCGGTATGTCCATCGGCGTCTCGCCCTTCTCTTTCAGCACCTTGCCGATGACGTTGTTCTGGGCCGCGATTTGCATGCGTTGGGTCACGCGGGTGGGAAGCTCACGGCGTCGCTGCACCTTCTGCAGGTCTGCGACGTTACAACGCTGCTCACGAAGCGGCTCGGCCAACAGATTGGCCGCGGCGACGGCGTCCTGCACGGCCAGGTTGATGCCTACGCCACCGATCGGCGACATGGCGTGTGCGGCATCGCCGATGCACAGCAGGCCGTGACGCCACCAGGTCTTCAGGCGATCGACCTTGACCACGAGCAGGTTGACCTTGTCCCAGTCGTCGAGCTCGTTCACTCGAGCGCCGAGAAACGGCGCGAGCTGGGACAGGAGGCGGCGGAAGTGCTCGATGCCCCGCGCGCGAAGCGCGTCGAAGCCACCCTTCGGTATGACATAGGCGCACTGCCAGTAATCGTCTCGGTTGAGCATGACCATGATGCGGCCGTTGTCGAAGCGCCCCATCGTCTCGGCCGGGTCGCCCGCCTCGCGCGAGATCGCCATCCACAGGGCATCCATGGGTGCGCCGAGATCGATGACCTCCAGGCCCGCTTTGTCGCGCACCACGGAGCGCCGACCGTCGGCACCGACCACCAGATCGGCGCGTACCCGCAGCGTCCCTTCGGGCGTCTTGGCCCTCACCCCGACGACTTCGAGATCATCGAACAGCAGATCGGTCACTTCCGCTTCGCGGATCAGCTTGAAGTTAGGGAACACCTCCGCGCGAGCCGCGAGAAAATCGAGGAAGTCCCACTGCGGCATGAAGGCGATGTAAGGGTGGTGCAGGGGCAGATGCGAGAAGTCCGCGACGGTAACGGGTTTCCCGCCGACGAAAGCCTTGAGTCGGTAGACCTTCTGATGCGGGCGCTCCAGGAACCCCTCGACGAGGCCGAGCCCGTGCATCACCTCCAGCGTGGAGGGATGGATGGTGTCGCCGCGGAAGTCGCGCAGGAAATCGGAGTGCTTCTCCAGCACCGCGACGTCCACGCCCGCTCGCCCCAGAAGGTAGCCCAGCATCATGCCTGCCGGACCACCGCCGACGACACAGCAGGTGGTGTTGAGGTCCGGGGGATTGTCACCCATGTCCATGGGCTCAAGGCGACCGAAGCGCACAGAATATCTTACGGGCCCCATTTCGACCCCGAAAGCGACGCTCTAAGCCGTTTTCAGGACCCGTTTTGGGGCGCTTTTCTCATCCTATCAATCTGTTACGCAGGTCCGACCCCGGAGCGCGATCGGATCCCCGCGTCTCGGCGGGGGGGGACCCGATCGGTTCAGGCCGTTCAGGACGGCTTCTGCTCCTCCCTCCGGCGCAAGCGGTTGATGCCCTTGATCACGAAGAAGATCGCCCACGCGATGATGAGGAAATCCACGACGCTTTGTATGAACTTTCCGTAACCGATGGTCACCGCCGCGGTCTCCTGCGTCGCCGCCTTCAGCGTGATGGCCAGCTCGCTGAAGTCCACGCCCCCGATGAGCAGCCCGATGGGAGGCATGACCACGTCCGCCACCAGGGACGATACGATCTTGCCGAAGGCGCCGCCGATGATGATGCCCACGGCCATGTCGATGACGTTGCCCTTGACCGCAAACTCCTGAAACTCACTCACCATACTCATCTTCCCATCCTCCATGCTCGTTCAACGCTCGGATACGGCGGCTCGCCCGCCCGAGGGCTCCCGGGACCAAACCGGTCGTCAGCTGCGAGCCCCGCACGATAGCCAGGAATTGGCCGGCCGAGTTGATCAAGCGCAAGCTAAGCGCATCTCCCGTCTCGCCATCGGAGCGACACCTCCCTGCGAGGAAGCCCCGCCGTTCACGACCGCCGCCAATGCTGATGAGGGCGATGACCACCGGACGCCGTCCCGTGGCCTGCTCGTAGAGCAGGGCGAGGGGGGCATCGGTGGCGGCGAGGATTCGCGGTTCGACGAGGAGCACGGCAACGATGCCACGGTGAACAGGCTGGCGAGAGCGACCGATTGGGTGATCCCCCAGCTCGCCACGGCGCCGGACGCTGCGCCGCAACGCGACGGGTTCGTGCTCCGCGAACGGAAGGCGCACGGGGCTCACCTGTTCGGACTCCGGCTACGCAGCTTCGTCTGCTCGGATACACCCGTCAATGGAGGCCGGAGCGCTTCGCGCTGGTTGAGAGGGGTTTCGACTCCGGACCCGCAGCTCGGCCATGGCTTTCGGCCGCTTCCGCAGGGAGGGCCCGGGCTATTGATCCCTGTCAATACCCGCTTCAGGCAGGGCGGTATGGTGGTTTTTGGTGGGCTTAACCCGGAGGGATAAAAGATGCGGCGAGAGTACTTCCTGTTGCCCGACATCGAGAGCGCGCGCAAGGTCGTGGAGGAGCTTCGCGAGGCTGGCGTCGATGAGCGCCATCTGCATGCCATCGCCAAGGAAAACACCCCTCTCGAGGACCTGCCCGAAGCCTCCATCCTGGAGAAAACCGATTATTTGCGGGCCATCGAGATCGGTCTGGCCGGCGGCGGGACCGTGGGCCTGCTCGCGGGACTCGTGGCGGTCACCCTGCCGCCGGCCGGCGTAGCCCTGGGCGGCGCCGGCGTTCTATACACCACCCTCGCGGGGGCGGGCGTCGGCGCCTGGCTTTCGGGCCTCGTCGGGCTGGACTATCCCGACCAGCGGCTGCTCAAGTTCGAAGAGGCGATAGACAAGGGCGAGATTCTTCTTCTCGTCGACGTCGTGGAAGACCGAATCGAAGAGATCCGCGACCTGGTCAGAAAGCATCACCCCGAAGCCGAGTTCGGCGGGACCGATCCGACCATGCCGCCAATCATCACCAGGTCCCACAGCTAGGCTGGAGCTGAGCGGTCGCCCGCGCTGACGAGGCGTTTCAGCATCTCTTTGCGCAAAGCGATCAAGCCCCGGCGCGATCCTCGGATCGCGAACTCTCCGGCCGTGGGCGCAGCGTCACCGACAACCCGATGACGTCTCCGAAGGGAATGCGAGCCAGAAAGTGCGCGGGTGCGACAGGATAGAGTGCGCCCGTCCAGAAGAGCTTGCGTATGCGGTCCGACGCCGCCGCCCGCACGAGGTCGATGATCCCCGGCAGGGAGTAATCGCGCGCCTTTCCCAGAATACGCGCACGGGCCTGCTCTCCCCACCTGCGCGAGATGCCGCCGACGCTCCATGCATTGAGCACCACCAGAATGAGCCCGCGGCGTGCAACGCGCACGGCCTCTGCCAGCGCTGCTTCCGGTTCCTCCAGGAACTCCAGAGTGGCGATCAGCGCGGTCACATCCGTGGCTTCGTCTCGGACAGGCAGCTTGTAGGCGTCGCCCTGCACCGCGGGCAGGCAAGGGTGAAGGCGCCTCAAGGTGGTGAGCATCGCAGGCGCGCGGTCCAATCCGATGGCAAACACCCCCCGCTCAGCGAACCAGGACGTGAAATGACCTGTCCCGCAACCGACCTCGAGGAGCGACGATGTCCCGGGCATCTTGCGGAGCAGTCGACCGAGCAGCTCTCGCTCGGCCCTGTCGACTCGGCGCCCCCGCTGGCTGGCATACCATGCCTCGTATGCCTCCGCGCCGGTCTCGAACAGCTGCCATCCCACAGCCTCCGAGCCTCAGACAGGACAGGCGTTGGACACCGTGACGGTCATGACGGTTTCGCCGATCGCTGCTGCCGCCTCGAAGGCATCCCGGATTCCCCCGAATACTGCCGCGGAGTCACCGACCACCCGCGTGCTCATCGGCCCGACATCGGGCACCAGCCCGTGGGCTTCCAAAGCCCGCCGCACGGCGTCGATGGCCGGCCCCAGCCTCTCTTGCCTCAGAGGGTAGACGCCGATCTGAGCGCTTATCATGATCCCTTCTTCCCGGCTGCCGCTGCCGGGGAGAGCTGTGAGCTCGTCGGCGGGGACTGCTCCGCTGGCTTGACCCGGCCCGGCCGCGCCGCGGGCTACTGCACGGGTTTGATGATGCCGCAGGCATCCCGCGGCCCACCTGCGCAGCCTTTCTTCAGCTCGCCCGGCTGATCGCAGTACGTGTCCTCGTAGGTATGGATGATGAACGAGCTTCCATCCTCGTCGAAGATGCTCAGCCGCCCCGCCGACAGAGTGATGCGGCTGGTCGTCGTGTGCATCACGCCGACCCCGTCCACGACCTCGATGTTGATGAGATCGCCGGCGTGAAACGGGTGATTGTAGTCCGGGTCGTCGGGAGTGCTCTTGCCGAACGGACCCGGGTCGTGGTGACCCTTGGCGGCACCGCAAGGCTCGCACGCCGCCGTCTCGTGGATGTGCACGGCGTGCGTGCCGTCGGAGAGCCCCCGGACCACCATGGAGACGTCGACCTGCTTGATGCCCTCGGACGAAGGCCGCTCGCGAAGCAGCGCGGTTCCGATGATGCTCTTATCTTCGCAGCCGTTGATGACGGCGCTTGCCAGCTCGACGTTCGCCGCCGCAGCATGGCCGGCGCCGAGCAAAGACGCCAGCGCGATGCACGCGATCGACGCGGCGCGTGCCGCATGTCGTTTGCAGCCGCTCATGGCAACCTCCCCCCTATGACCCTGAGAGCGTGCTCTCCATCATCCACAGTTGCTTCTCGTGGTACAAGAGGCGCTCCCCCAACAGGCCCGCCGTTGCCTCGTCTCCGACCTCTTGAGCCACCGCCAGGGCGCTGCGCACCGTCCGGGAGACCGTCTCGTTGTCGCCGACCAGCTCCCGCAACATATTGTCGGCGGCGGGTATTTCTTCCGTTTCCTCCACCGCCGCCAGGGCCTTGAATTTCGAATAGGTTCCAGGCGCGTACTGTCCGAGCGCGCGGATCCGCTCGGCGATGTCGTCGATGGAGTCCCACAGGTCCCGATACTGCTCCTCGAACATCTCGTGCAGGCTGCGGAATCTCGGGCCCTCGACGTTCCAGTGGTAGTTGTGGGTCTTGAGGTACAGAAAGTAGGTATCAGCCAATACCCTCGACAATGCCTCCGCGCATTCCTTCTTGGCCTGCTCGGTCAGCGCAACGTTGCTCGGCATGACCCGTTCCTCCTCACTGTTGAACCCGCCGGGCGACGGCAATACCGCAGGCCCTCGGACGGGATCTAAGCCCACCTGATAGTCTACTCAGCGGGGAGGCGACGCCTTGACCTGGATCAACTCCAGGTTCCGGCTACACGTGGAGTTGACCTGCGTACTCGACCGGTGCGTTTGCGCGACGTGCTCTTTCGA
>CAZPFD010000153.1:8158-9501 GCA_964585725.1 uncultured Ectothiorhodospiraceae bacterium
TCATGGTCAGAGGATCTCTCTCAGAGCTGCAACGAAGCGGGCGTTGTCCTGCGGCAAAGCGGTGGTGACCCGCATGTAGCCGGCGCCCAGCCGCGCGTCGCCGAGTGGCTTGACCAGGATCTTGCGCTCCCGCAGGCGCTCGGCGACCTCGGCCGCCTCGTGGGGCGCGAAATCCGCCAGGAAGAAGTACGTCTGCGTGGGGAAGGTGCGCGCACCGAGCCCCTCGAGCTGCGCGGCCAGCTCCACGGCCCAGTCTCGGAGCCGCGCTGCCCGCTCGCGGATCAGGTGCTCGTGCCGGAGCGTGGCCAAGGCTGCCGCCTGGCTGGGCCGCGCCAGGGGATAGGCGTCGTTGTTCGCGTTGAGGTCGTCGGCGAGCGGTTGGGGAAGCACCGCATAGCCAACCCGGAATCCGGCCAGGCTGTGCGCTTTGGAGAGCGTGCGCGTAACCAGCAGGTTCGAGTGCTTCGGCACGAGATGGGCGACCGACTCCCCGCCAAGCCCGATGAACGCTTCATCGACCAGGAACGAGACCCCGGGGTGGCGTGCCAGCAGCTCCGGCAGGACGCTCGTGTCAAACGTGCCGCCGTTGGGATTGTTCGGATTGACGATGACCGCCAGGGTCGTGCCATCGGGAATCGCCAACTCGCGCAGGTCGAATGCGAAGTCTCGCTCCGGCAGGAGCATCGTTTCCGTGTAGCGACGGGCGATCTCGGGAAAGAGGGCGTACGTCGGGGTCAACAGGTGGACCTGCTCTCCGAGACGATCGAAGATCTGGCGCAGAATCAACTCGGAGCCCGCGTTGATGTGGATCAGGCGCTCGGGGACGTCGAGCTGCTCGGCGATCAGCCGCCGCAAGGGCTCGGAATGCGGCTCCGTGTAGTAGTTGCTCGTGGCAAGCTCGGCTTGCGCCGCGGAGATCGCCTCGTCCAAAGGCGGCAAGGGATTCTCGCACAGCAACAGTTTGATACCTTCGAACGTTCCACCGCCCTTCTCCAGTTTTGCCGTCATGAAATCGACCCCTCCGCGGTCTCACCCCTTGATGCACACGAAAGGCCGCAGCTTCGCCACCTTGCGCGCGAGGCCCGCCTTCTCGGCCGCGTCCACCACCGCCCGCACGTCCTTGTACGCCCCCGGGGCCTCCTCGGCCACGCCGCGAAAAGATCGGCTGCGGATGATGATCCCGCGTTCAGCCAGCTCCCGCACCAGCTCGCGCCCTTGCCAGCGCCTGCACGCCTCGTGCCGGCTCATGCTGCGCCCCGCCCCGTGGCACGCGGAGCTGTAGGCGCGCGCCTCGCTCTCTCGGGTACCCACCAGCACGTAAGACTCGGTGCCCATGCTGCCGC
>CAZPFD010000154.1:0-9434 GCA_964585725.1 uncultured Ectothiorhodospiraceae bacterium
GACGCACACCCCAGATGAATGACTGTCCAAGACAGAACCCGGCTTACAGGCCGGCTTCCGCTTTTCGATCCGGCGCATACCCTGCCGTCGGAGTGCTCTCGCGCCAGGCGGCGCGGAGGTCTTGCGGTTTCTCGGGCGGGGGAGCAGCGGCACATACGCCGGGCCCCGCCGGCGACCCTCATGGCGAATCCGCGAGAGCTTCCCTCATAGCATTTACTTTAACAAGCATGTCCAAGCGAATGATCCTTTGACCATTTCCGAGTGAGACCCTTTCCGGGTCCGTCCCCGGGCCGCGACCGCGAGCCGTAAGTCATTGTCCAAAAAGCAAGATTTGGTCACATTTTGAGGGCGAGCGCCTTGACAGTGGTAGTGAGCTCTAACCATACTTGGCTGTGGTGGGATAAAGTGGAAAAAAATGGATCGAAGGGGTTCCGCAGGGGCGGCGTGTGTTTCGGGGAGAGCATAGCCTCAGCCTGGATGACAAGGGCCGTCTCGCCGTCCCCAGCCGCTACCGCGACCGGCTGCTGGAGACGTGCGCGGGCAAGCTCGTCGTCACCATCGGGTTGCTCGAGCGGTGCCTCGCGGCGTACCCCTTCGCCGACTGGCAGCAGATCGAAGACGATCTGAGAAGTCTGCCGGCGCTCGATCGCAAGGCTCAGGCGATCAGCCATCTGCTCATCGGCCACGCCACGGAGTGCGACATGGACAGCCATGGCCGCATTCTGATTCCCCAGTCGCTGCGGGACTTCGCCGGCCTCGACCGTCGCATCAAGATGGTCGGCCAGGTGAACAAGTTCGAGCTGTGGGACGAGGGTGCTTGGATGGCGCGGCGCGAGGAGCTGCTGGGGCAGGTGAGCGACTTGCTGGCTCAACCCTCGGATGCGTTGCGCTCGCTGGTGTTTTAGCTCGCAAGGTTCAGGCTGGAAATGGCGACAGCTCCACGCGGGCACAGTCAGATTGCGGAGCTCCGGCGCCTCCCGGCAAGCGAAGGCGCCGCGCATGTTCGCCCCGCACACGACCTGCGCCCGGCGCGGCGGATGAGGTGCGGTGTGGCCCCGTCAGAGGAACGGACCGGCATGCCCCCGGGAAGCCACCAACCGGTGCTGGTGGAGGAGGCGCTGGCGGCGCTGAACCCGAGACCGGGAGGAGTTTACGTGGACTGCACCTTCGGGCGCGGGGGGCACAGCCGCGCGCTGCTGGCGCGCATCGGCCCGAGCGGGCGGCTTCTGGTCATGGACAAGGATCCGGCGGCTGCCGCCGCGGCGCGCGCGCTGGCGGCCGGGGACGCGCGAGTGGTGGTCGAGGCGGGATCCTTTACCGCCTTGGCCCGGGTGGCCGAGGCACACGGGGTTCGGGGCGCGGTGGATGGAGTGCTGTTCGATCTCGGGGTGTCGTCGCCCCAGCTCGAGGACGCGGCGCGGGGGTTCAGCTTCCGGGAAGAAGGTCCCCTCGACATGCGGCTCGATCCGCACACGGGGATCACGGCCGCCGCCTGGCTGCGAAACGCGTCCACCGAGGAGATCGCTCACGTGCTGCGCGAGTACGGCGAGGAGCGCTACGCGCGGCGCATCGCCCGCGCCATCGTCGCGGCGCGGCGCCGGCAACCCATCGACACCACGCGCCAGCTCGCGGACATCGTGCGCGCCGCCAGCCCGACGCGGGAACGCGACAAGCACCCGGCCACGCGCACCTTCCAGGCCGTGCGCATCTTCATCAACCGCGAGCTGGGCGAGCTGGCCGAAGCCCTCGAGCAGGCGCTGCCCGGGCTCGCTCCCGGCGGGCGGCTGGTGGTGATCAGCTTTCATTCGCTCGAGGACCGGCTGGTGAAACGCTTCATCCGGGCCCATGCCCGGCCTTCGGGCGCGCCGCGCGAGCTGCCGATGGCGCCGCCCGAGACGCCGCCGCTGCGCGCGCTGGGAAAGCCGGTGCGGCCCACGGCGGCCGAGGTCGCGCGCAACCCGCGCGCCCGCAGCGCCATCTTGCGGGCGGCAGAGAAGCTTGCATGAAGGGCGAGCGAAGCCGTCGGAGGGTGAAGGGCGGGGCGCCGCCGGTGCCCGATGCTCGGCGCGGCTTGCGCTACGGGGTCGCCGCGCTGGCTGCGGCGGTGTTCCTGTCGGCGCTCGCGGTGGTGTACGTCAAGCATCGGGGTCGGGTGCTGTTCGTGGAGCTTCAGACCCTGCAACGCGAGCGTGATGCGATGCAGGTGGAACGGGGCCAGCTCCAGCTCGAGGAGAGCACCTGGGCCACCCACGATCGGATCGAGCGCATCGCCCGCGGTCGCCTCGGTCTGGTCGCACCCTCGAGCGAGAGCACGGTCTTGGTGAGGTCCCAGTGAGCCCGCGCCCGAGCGAGCGCAAGCGCGTCGGTTACCCGGTCCGCCGGGCGCTGGTGTCGTGCGCCGTGGCGGCTGCCACCGCCGGCCTGCTCTGGCGCGCGGTGGATCTGCAGCTCACGCATCAAGCCTTTCTGCAGAATCAAGGAGCCGCACGCTACCTGCGGGTGGTCGACATCCCCGCGCACCGCGGCAACATCCTCGATCGCCACGGCGCGCCCCTGGCCATCAGCACTCCGGTGCAGTCCGTGTGGGTGAATCCCGCCCAGCTCGCGCGCGAGCGCGATCGGTGGCCGGCCCTGGCGCAGCTGCTCGGGCTCGAGGTGGAGGAGCTGCACCGGCGCGTGGCCGAGCGCAGCGAGCGCGAGTTCGTCTACCTGAAGCGCCATGTCGACCCCATGCTGGCGGCCCGCGTCACCCGGCTCGGGCTCGACGGGGTGCACCTGCAGCGCGAATACCGCCGCTATTACCCCACGGGCGAGGTGGCGGCCCATGTCACCGGGTTCACCAACGTGGACGACGTGGGTCAGGAGGGGCTGGAGCTGGCGTTCGAGGACTGGCTGCGGGGGGTGGACGGCAGCAAGCGCGTGCTGCGCGATCGCCTGGGACGCACCGTCGAGGACGTGGAGCGCATCCGCCCCGCGCGCCCCGGGCGCGACCTGGTGCTGAGCGTCGACCGCCGTCTCCAGTACCTCGCCTACCGCGCGCTCAAGTCCGCGGTGCAGCGCCATCAGGCGCGCTCCGGGTCGGCCGTGGTGCTCGACGTACGCACGGGTGAAGTGTTGGCCATGGCCAATCAGCCGTCATACAATCCGAACAACCGCGCCGAGCGGGTCGGTTGGCGCTACCGCAACCGCTCCGTCACCGACGTGTTCGAGCCGGGCTCGGCCATCAAGCCGTTCACCATTGCCAGTGCGCTCGAGACCGGCCGCTATACCCCGGATACCTCCGTCGATACCCACCCCGGCCTGCTGAAGGTAGGCCAGCACACGGTTCGTGATCTGCGCGATTACGGCGTCATCGACGTTGCCACGGTGATCCAGAAGTCGAGCAATGTGGGCGCGAGCAAGATCGCGCTCGCCATTGCGCCGAAGGCGCTGTGGCAGACCCTGACCCGGGTCGGGTTCGGGCAAGCCACCGGCAGCGGATTTCCGGGGGAGTCCGCGGGCATCCTGACCCATTTCGCCGACTGGAGCGACATCCACCGGGCGACGCTGTCCTTCGGCTACGGCCTGTCCGTGACCCCGCTTCAGCTCGCCCACGCCTACGCCGCGGTGGCCAACCGCGGCGTCCGCCCCGCGCTCACGTTCCAGCGCGTGGACGCTCCGCGCGACGAGCACCGGGTATTTTCCGAGCGCGTCGCGCTCGCGGTGCGCACCATGATGGAAGGGGTGGTGAGCGCGACAGGCACCGGCCGCCGGGCGGCGATTCCCGGCTATCGCGTCGCCGGCAAGACCGGGACGGCGCGCAAGTCCGAGGACGGTCGCTACGCCGAGGATCGCTACGTCGCGGTGTTCGCGGGCATGGCCCCGGCGAGCGCGCCGCGTCTGGTGGCGGTGGTCGTCGTCAACGAGCCGCGCAACGGTGACTACTACGGCGGGGTCGTGGCGGCGCCGGTTTTCGCCGAGATCATGCAGGGCGCGCTGCGGCTCTTGGGCGTGCCGCCGGATGCACCGGACTTCGGCCGCTCGCGCGTGGTCCTGGCCGAGAGGGGCGGGGAGCGCGCGCCGTGAACGCCGTGGAGCGCCGCACCGAATGGCGCCTGAGCGAGCTGCTGCGCGGTGCGGCGCGCGTGTCCGCGCCCTGCGACCGCGCCGTGTCCGGTCTGTGCAGCGACAGCCGGGCGGCGGTGCAGGGCGACCTGTTCTTTGCGCGCCGCGGGGGTCGGACCAGCGGCGAGCGCTACGTCGCCGACGCCCTCGCTCGCGGGGTCGCGGCCGTGGTGCGCGAGGGCGAGGCAGACGCGCGCGTGTTGCCCGAGGGCGTGCCGGTGTTGAGCGTGCCCGATGTCGACGCTTGTCTGGGTCTCGCAGCGCACCGGTTCTACGGCGCACCCTCCGAGACGCTGCGGGTGATCGGCATCACCGGGACCAACGGCAAGACCTCGGTGGCCCAGTTCCTGGCGGGGGCGCTCAGCCGCCCCGAGGTCGGGGGCGCCGCCGCCCCGCGCTGCGGCGTGATCGGCACCCTCGGGCACGGAATCCACGGCGCCCTGCGCCCCGGAACGCACACCACGCCGGATGCCCTCACCACGCACGCGCTGCTCGCGGAGATGCGCGCGGCCGGAGCCCGCCACACGGTGATGGAGGTGTCCTCCCACGCCCTGGATCAGGGCCGTGTGGCCGGGGTGCGCTTCGACACCGCCGTATTCACCAATCTGAGCCGGGATCATCTCGACTACCATGCGGACATGGACGCCTACGGCGCGGCCAAGCGGCGCCTGTTCATGCGCCCCGAGCTGCGCCGCGCCGTGCTCAACCGCGACGATGCCTTCGGCGCCGGGCTGGCCGCGGCCCTGCCCGGGCGGGTGGACCGCATCACCTACGGAATGACCGCCTCCGGCGGCGCCCCCGGGCCCGGAGGGGATCGCCACGTGGCGGGGCAGCTGCGTGCCACCACCCCGGCGGGGCTCGAGCTGTCGGTGGCCAGCCCCTGGGGGAGCGGTCAGGTGGCGGCGCCGCTGCTGGGGCCTTTCAATGCCGGCAATCTGCTCGCGGCGCTCGCGATCTTGCTCGTGCTCGAGGTGCCGTTCACGCACGCGCTCGCGGCCCTCAACCGCACGCTGCCGGTGCCCGGCCGCATGCAGCCCTTCGGCGGACCGCCGGGGCGGCCCCTGGTGGTGGTGGACTACTCCCACACCCCTGACGCTCTGCGCAGCGCCTTGATCGCCCTGCGCGCCCACTGCCGCGGGCGCCTGTGGTGCGTGTTCGGCTGCGGCGGAGACCGCGACCGGGGCAAGCGCGCTCTCATGGGCGCCATCGCCGCAGAGCGGGCGGACGCCGTGGTGGTGACCGACGACAATCCTCGCCACGAGGACGGTCAGCGCATCGTCGCCGACATCCTGGCGGGGATGCCCGGGGGCGCCGCCGTGACCGTGGAGCGCGACCGCCGCGCGGCGATCCGCCACGCGGTGCACGCGGCCGCCCCCGGCGACGCGGTGCTGGTGGCCGGCAAGGGCCACGAGCCCTATCAGGAGGTGGCCGGGGTGCGCCGTGCATTCAGCGACGCGGAGGTGGTGGCCGCGGCGCTCGAGGAGCAGCTCCCGTGATCCGGATGCGGCTCTCGCAGGCGGCGGCCGAGCTGGAAGGCGTGCTCGCCGACGGGGACGTGGAGTTCGCCGGCTGCACCATCGATTCGCGCGCGGTGGAGGCCGGTGCGCTGTTCGTGGCCCTGCGCGGGCCGCACTTCGACGGTCACGACTTCGTGGCCCAGGCGCGGGCGCAGGGGGCGGCGGCGGCGCTGGTGGATCACGGCAACGGATACGACCTCCCCACCCTGCGGGTGTCGGATACGCGCGGGGCGCTCGGGCGCTTGGCGGCGAGCTGGCGCAATCGCTTCACCCTTCCGGTCATCGGCATCACGGGCAGCAACGGCAAGACCACCGTCAAGGAGATACTGGCCGCCATCCTGCGCCACGAGGGCCCCGTGCTCGCCAGCCGGGCGAGCTTCAACAACGAGATCGGTCTGCCCCTGACCCTGCTCGGGCTGGCCGCGTCGCACCGCGCCGCCGTGGTGGAGCTGGGCGCCAACCGGCCCGGAGAGATCGCCTGCCTCGCCGCCATCGCGAGGCCGCAGGTGGGGGTGATCACCCAGTGCGGCCCGGCACATCTGGAAGGCTTCGGCAGCATCGAGGGCGTGGCGCGGGCCAAAGGCGAGCTGCTCCAGCAGCTGGATGACAGCGGCACCGCGGTCATCAACGCCGACGACGCCTACGCCGACCTGTGGCGTGAGATGGCCGCCGAGCGGCGGGTGATGACCTTCGGTCTGGTCGAGGACGCCGACGTCACCGCGGAGTGGCGCAGCGAGGGCGGCATGACGCACCTGGAGATGGCGACGCCGGCGGGCCCCATCGACACCACGCTGCATTTGCCGGGACGCCACAACGTGCTCAACGCCCTGGCTGCGGCCTGCGCGGCGCTGGCGGTGGGCGCGAGCCCCTCCGCCACCGCCGAGGGGCTCTCCGAGGTCCGCGCCATCACCGGTCGTCTCCAGGAGAAGCCCGGACCGCACGGGGCACGCGTCCTGGACGACACCTACAACGCGAATCCGCTCTCCCTCAGCGCCGGCATCGAGGTGCTGTTGAGCTATCCCGGCCGCCACTGGCTGGTGCTCGGTGACATGGGGGAGCTCGGCGAAGCGACGCGCAGCCTGCACGAGGACGCCGCCCGCCACGCGCGGGCTCGCGGCGTCGAGCGCCTGTACGCCCTGGGCGAGCTCTGCCGCCATGCGAGCGACGCGTTCGGGGACGGCGGGCACCATTTCCGGGACGCGGAGGCGCTGATCGCGGCGCTGGAGCGCGAGCTGGCCGAGGACGTCACCGTGCTCGTGAAGGGGTCGCGCGCCATGCGCATGGAGCGCGTGGTGGCGGGGTTGACGCAGAGGCGCTGAGGCGATGTTGCTATGGCTCACCGAGTTCCTCGAGCGCTACCACAGCGGCTTCAACGTCTTTCAGTATCTGACCCTGCGCGCCATTCTCGGGGTGCTCACGGCGCTTGCCATATCGCTCATCGTCGGTCCGGTGATGATCCGGCGGCTGGGCAAGTACCAGATCGGCCAGTCCGTGCGCGCGGACGGACCGGAGGCGCACCTGACCAAGGCGGGCACGCCGACCATGGGCGGCGCCTTGATCCTGGTCGCCATCGCGTTCACCACCGTGGCGTGGGCGGATCTCACCAACCGCTTCATCTGGGTGGCGCTGATCGTGACCCTGCTCTTCGGCGCCATCGGCTGGGTGGACGACTACCGCAAGCTCGTGCAGGGAGATCCGCGCGGGCTGCCCGCCCGCTACAAGTACCTGTGGCAGTCGGTGATCGGGCTGGGGTGCGCGATCTTTCTCTATCTCACCGCGACCAGCCCCGCCGAGACGCAGCTCATCGTGCCCTTCTTCAAGAACGTGGCCATTCCCCTCGGGGCTGCGTTCGTGGTGCTGACCTATTTCGTCATCGTCGGCAGCAGCAACGCCGTGAATCTGACCGACGGGCTCGACGGGCTGGCCATCCTGCCTACGGTCATGGTGGCGGGCGCACTGGCCATCTTCGCGTACGTGACCGGGCACGCCACGTTCTCGTCGTATCTGGGATTCCCTCACATCGGCGGCGTCGGCGAGCTGGTCGTCATCTGCGGCGCCATCGTCGGATCCGGGCTCGGGTTTCTGTGGTTCAACACCTACCCGGCGCAGGTGTTCATGGGCGACATCGGGGCGCTCGCCCTGGGCGCCGCGTTGGGGGTCATCGCCGTGCTGGTGCGCCAGGAGCTGGTGCTGCTGGTCATGGGCGGGGTCTTCGTGATGGAGACCGTGTCGGTGATGCTCCAGGTGGCCTCCTTCAAGCTTACCGGCAGGCGCCTGTTCCGCATGGCGCCGCTGCATCACCACTTCGAGCTCAAGGGCTGGCCGGAGCCGCGGGTCATCGTGCGCTTCTGGGTGATCACGGTGATCCTGGTCCTGATCGGTCTCGCCACGTTGAAGATCCGGTGAGCGCATGATGGGTGGGACGACGATCAACGAGCGACACGCCGCGACCGCCGGCCCCGGCGCGCACCTCGAGGCGGCGGGAACCACCCTGATCGTGGGGCTCGGCCACACCGGCCTCTCGTGCGCGCGCTACCTGGCCGCGCGCGGCGAGCCCATCGCCGTCGTGGACAGCCGGCGCGAGCCGCCGCAGCTCGAAGCATTGCGCCGCATCCTGCCGGCGGTGCCGGTGCACGTGGGCGGCTTCGCGCAGTCGGTCTTCGACCAGGCGGCACGCATCGTGGTCAGCCCCGGGGTGGCGTTGACCGAGGCACCCATCCGCCGGGCTCTCGACGCGGGACTGCCGGTGCTCGGTGACATCGAGCTCTTCGCCCGCGCGGTCGCGGCGCCGGTGGTGGCGGTGACG
Organism: uncultured Ectothiorhodospiraceae bacterium; assembly: GCA_964585725.1. GTDB lineage: Bacteria > Pseudomonadota > Gammaproteobacteria > HK1 > HK1 > CAZPFD01. Next base: position 8,428 of record CAZPFD010000154.1, read on the forward strand.
GGCTCGAACGGCAAGAGCAGCGTCACCACCCTGGTGGGCCACATGGCGCGGCGCGACGCCCGTGCGGTGCGCGTCGGCGGCAACCTGGGGCCGCCCGCGCTCGATCTGCTCGGCGACCCGGACACGGAGCTGTTCGTGCTCGAGCTGTCGAGCTTTCAGCTCGAATGCACGAGCTCCCTCGAGCCGGCGGCGGCGACCGTGCTCAACGTCTCCCCGGACCACATGGATCGCTACCCGAGCCTCGACGCCTACGTGGCGGCCAAACGGCGCATCTTCCGCGGCCGCGGCGTGATGGTGCTGAATCTCGACGACCCGCAGGTGGCCGCCATGCGCGAGCCCGGCCGGCGGGTCGTCGGATTCACCCTGGCCGCTCCCGAGCCGGACGCGTTCGGCGTGCGCGTCCACGCCGGCGAGCCCTGGCTCGCCTGCGGCGAGGAGCGGCTGATGCCGGTGTCGGAGCTCGGCGCGCAGAGCTCGCACAGCGCGGCCAACGCCCTTGCTGCGCTGGCCCTGGGCAGCGCCGTCGGGCTCTCTCGCGCCGCCATGCTCGCCGCGCTGCGCGAGTTCACCGAGCTGCCCCATCGCTGTCAGCTCGTGCTCGCGCGCGACGGCGTGCGCTGGTTCAACGACTCCAAGGCGACCAACGTCGGCGCCGCGGTGGCCGCCATCCGCGGTCTCCAGGGCGCGGGGCCGGTGGTGCTCATCGCCGGCGGCGACGGCAAGGGCGCGGACTTCGCGCCGTTGCGCGAAGCGGTGGTGCCCGGGGTGCGTGCGGCGATTCTGCTCGGGCGCGATGCGCCGCGCATCGAGGCGGCCATCGGCGATCGGGTGCCCGTGGTGCGGGTGGCGGACATGGTCGAGGCGGTGGCGGCCGCACGCGCCCTGGCGCAGACCGGCGACAGCGTGCTGCTCTCCCCGGCCTGCGCCAGCCTGGACATGTACCGCAATTACGAGGAGCGCGGGCACGCCTTCACCCGCGCCGTGCTCGGCGGGGAGGCGCACTGAGA
>CAZPFD010000155.1:0-9321 GCA_964585725.1 uncultured Ectothiorhodospiraceae bacterium
ATTTACAGCCTGGGCTTTGCTTTTCTTGGTCATGTCCGAAGCTCCCCCTCTGTCGACGCAGAGCGATGTCGGGATGGACGCCTGACACCGGCCGTCCGGAACGGGCGCCCGGCCGGGACAGGGACATTTAATGTGCAGGAAATCGGGGCCCAGTTCAATTGAAACAGGCGATGGTCCCGAGGCGTCGGCGAGACGGGCATGGTGCAGTGCGGGAGGCGGAACCCCGGAATTGCTCCGGGCGGTCTCGCTGCGCGAGGACACCACTTATCTATGATTTGCCCAACCCCGTTCGGCGCTTCGCCGCCTCCAGAATGAGGCCGAGAAGCTGCCCGTGGCTCATGCCGCCGAATCCGGCCATGAGGTTCAGCTTGGCATCGTGCGCCCAGGCCGGGTTCGTATTCACCTCCATGAGCTTCACGGTGCCCTCGACGTCGGCGCGGAAGTCAAAGCGCGCGTAGTCGCGGCACTGCAAGCGCGCGAACAGGAGCTTGCAGTGCTCGACCATGCGCGCGTGGGTGTCCTCGGGCAGCGTCTCGGCGTAGCGGTACTTGATGTCCGTCCAGTAGGGCGAGTCCGGCAGCGCCTTGGACTCGTAGCCCAGGATGCGCGGCAGGCTCGGATCCAGGCCGCTGTAATCCACCTCGAGCGGGGGCAGCACGGTGAAATCCTGCGGCGGGTTGCCGACCAGACCGATGCTGTACTCGTTGCCGGCCAGGAACTCCTGCACCAGCACCGCGCGATCGGGCAGCTCCCGGTGCAGCCACTCCAGGTACGGCGCGGCCTCGTCGGGTCCCCGGACCACGGCGTTCCGGGTGATGCCGAGGCTGCCGTCGGCGCAAGCGGGCTTGATGAGGGCGGGGAAAGCGGCGGTGGCCGGGTCCAGCGCCTGGCCCGGATCCAGATACACCTCGAACGGCACCGGCACGCCGTGCGCGCCCGCCACCGCGCGCACGATGCCCTTGTCGTATACCAGGGCGATACCCTCGGGACCCGCGCCGGTGCACGGAATATCGAGCAGCTCGAGCAGCGCCGGGATGTGCAGCTCGCGCAACGCGTCGTTCCGATATCCGGTGTCGCAGAGGTTGAGGACAAGCTCGGGTGGATCCGCGAGCAGATACGACAGCAGCTGCGGATGATCGTCGAAATAAGTGAAGTGATAGCCCGAGAGCTCCGACAACGATTGCTCGAGAACCTCCACGTTCTGGAGATCCTCGGGATTGAATTGATCGTCGCGCTTGTAGGCATCCGGCAGCCGTGGATCCCCGAGCAGGACGGTAACCTTGAGCGCACCGGACTTTGGAGCCATCAGCCCTCCCTCTACCCGGTCGATGCTCAGTCCTCGCGCGAGACGAACTGCACGGCCTGATGAACCGTGCGCCGTACGTGCTTGCGCTTGAGCGGAGAGTGCAAGAAGCGGTTCAGCGCGGCGGCGAGGCTCTCGGCGACGGCCGGGGGCACACCCGCTGCCAGCTCGTCGCGCACCGCGAGCACCGTCTTCAGCCGATGCACGGAGACGATGGGCTCTCCGTGACCGTGGTCGAAGAGAGCCTCGAGGCTGTCTTGCATGAATGCTTCGATGCCGTCGACCCGCCACGGCTCCGGCTCGGTTTCCTGGCGCGTGTAGCGGGCGTTGCGCCCGCTGAAGCACGCCATCTGCAGCAGACCCTGCGGCCAGAGATCCGGAAACCGCGAGCATTGCCGGCGCACGGCGCTGGCGAAGGTAATCGCGTGGGTGAAGTCGAGCCAGCCCACGTTGTCGGAGACGGGAATATGCACCGCGTCCTGGCGGCGGGTGTCGAAACGCAGCATGTTCTCCGCGTTGACGCCCAGAAGCGCCGCGTAGAGCCGTTGCGGCTCGGCGCCCGCGCTCTCCAGCGTGCGCTCGAGGGCGGCGTCGATACCGAGCCCGCGCCACGCGCGCGGGTCCGGCGCAGCCTCGGCCTCGCGCGTGCCCCATCGTCCCAGTGCGGCGGCATAGCCACGGAACTCCGGGATCTCGTCCTCGCGCGTGGCATACACCAGGCTCCGCGCCAGAGCCACCAGCAGCGGCTCGGCCACGCGGGCTCCCAGGCGATGGATGAGAGAGCCCGCTTTGACGACATAGATGAGCGAGTGGCCGAAGTCGTTGTAGTGCGCGAGGGCGGCGCGCGTGAGCCCGCGCTCGATCCCGGCGAAGCCGAGCCCCGCGTGCAACGCGCCCCGCAGCATCGACACCGCACGGGCCTCGTTCTCCTCCTCGACGGCGTGCACGAAGGCGTCCTCGTCGTAGGCGACGCGCTCCGCGGCGTAGGGGAACCGGGGCTCGCGCAGCACGTCGCGGGCCATGTGCGATACGCTCTCGAGCAGACACGCCAGCCGCGCCTCCGGATCATGCGCGCGCTCGTCGTGCAAGCGCAGCCAGTCGGCGGTGCCGGCGTAGGCGTGGGTCCATCCGAACTCGAGACGGTCGTGGGACCTCACGGCGGCGTCGGTCACGGCGTCCACGGCATCCGCCCCCAGCCGCTGAAGGCGCGCAAGCTCCCGCGCCATCCGCTGGTAGTCGTCGTCGTCGAACGCCTCGCGCAGGTGCGCAAGAACCTGCGCGTAGCGGACCTCGAAGGGCGGATCGCTGAGGTCCAGCCAAACCGCTCCGTCGCGGACAGCCACCGGGTACACGCGAAGCCGATCGCCGCCGAGCCGATTCTCTCCGCTCCTGAGATCGAACTTCCAGTTGTGCCACCGGCAGGTGAGTATGCACGTGCGGTCCACATGGCCCTCGGAGAGCGGATACCCCTCGTGCGGACACCGGTTGTTGCAGGCGAACACCCCGTCCGCCGTATGGAAGAGCACGATCTGACGGCCTCCCAGGCGGACGACGATACGCCCCGCCTGCTGGAGGGCCTCGAGCGCGGCCGCTCGTTCCCAATGAGCGCTCACCGGAGCTCGCAGCTCTCGGGATAGATGCGGACGCTCGGGACCTTGCCCGCGAGCAGATCGTTCTGGACACGTTGCCAGTAGCCCGCCGTCAGCAGATCCCCGTGAACCTCGCGGAACAGGTCGCGCAGCTCCCCGTGGGGGATGCTCAGATTCGCCTCGATCTCCTCCGGCAAGAACACCACTCCCTCCTCGTAGTACCAGTCCGGCATGTCCTCCTCGCCCTCTACTCGATCCGCATTGCTCCGGATGCTGACCTCGGTGAACGGCTCCAGGGCGTCGTAGTCGAAGAGGTACACCTTGAGAAATCTGCTCACGCCGTAGTTTCGGACGTCCAGATCCTTGTTGAAGATGTTGGCCGCCGCGTTGTTCTTGATGCAATGACCGAGGTTGATGACAGCGGTCCTCGAATCGTCCAGGGAGGCCGTGGCCAGGAACACCGGCAAGGGGGTTATCCTGCGTTGAACGATGAGGTACTTGAAGATGACATCGCCGCCCTGCAGGAAGACGCTCTGGCTCGCCTCCCGCAGAAGCTCCTCGAGCAGCGCCTCGTCGAACCAGTCCTTCTGGAGCTTCAGGCTGTAGTAGATGATGTTGTCGAGCATGCTGCCCGTTCGATTGATCTCGTGCACCCGGCCGTATTTGCTCAGCACCCAGTCGATGCCTTTGAAGACGCCCCACTTGTACTGGCTCGTCGGCTTGTCCCGGATCACTTTCAGGTTGTAGTTCGAGGAGGGCGCCGAGAAGCCGATCGCCACCGTGCCGTGAAAGCCCACGGCCGTCTCGAACACTTCGCCTGCGGCCTTCAGCTCCTCCTTGAGCTCGTTCATCACCGCCACCTTGCCGACATGATTGAAGCCGATGGTCGAATAGTGAAGGCCGAGCGGTCGCGCCGGCATGATGCTGTGCAGGAACGCCGAGAGCTCGTGGTAATAGGGATTGGTCACGTGAAAGTTGGCCAGCGTGGAGCTGAAGATGTTGTGCGCATCGGCCTCCGAGAGCAGCACCGCATCGACGTAGATGCCCGCTTCCTCGTTGAGCAGCGCGATGATGAAAGGGACAATCGTATCGTCCGCGCGCACGATGCGCCCCACCAGATACGCGCCCCTGTTGCGGTAGAAGCCGGCGTTGACCATCTCGATGCGCCGCATCGCCGGCGATTCGCTGGCGGTAGCACGCAGGACCCGATTGGTGCGTTCGGCGACCCGTCGCGCGTCGCCTTCGATGTCCCTGTACGGCACCGAGAACCCGGGAATGTGAAGAACCTTCCTCACCGTCTGCGGGGACAAGCCGGCGCGGCCCGCGGCAAAGCTGCGCAGGACGTCCGTGGAGAACTGCGAGACGTGGCCGCCCGATGAGCTGAAGGCGTATTCCACCGGCTTCCACACGCCTTGATAGATTTTCCTCCTCACGGAATGAAAGTAGGCGAAGGCGAGATCGGCCGCGTATCGGCCCTCGATGGAGGGTAGATAATGCCGCTCGATGCGCTCCGAGACGCGCTCCTCCTCGGCGACGCCCGGCAGCGCCTCTCTGAGCCGCATGCCGAGCTCGGAGATGCTCACGCTGTACTGAGACAGCCTCTTCTTGCTCAACGCCAGAGAGGTTCTGTGGTCGCGTCGCTCGAAAGCCTCCTGGGCGCGCGCGGGGATCCCCCGCGATACGGCGTAGTACGCCTCGAACTCCTCCAGAATCCACTCGGCGGCGAGGCGGACCCGCTCGGCTTCCGTCCCCGCGCGCTGGATCCGCCCCGCGTAGCCCACCGTCCCGGGGGCCGGCTCAGGCTTCTCTCGCTTCGCGCTCTCCGGCATCGGCTCGGCCGGCTTTGTCATCGCCTCTGTGTTGGAAGATCGCGGCTTTCGGCGTCGGCACCCCAGCCGTTCGATTCAGCCGCGTTTCAAGCCCTGCAGCTCGTCATGGAGCGCGCGCGGCACCGTGATCCCCTGGGTCAGCGTGCGCTGGCGCGCGGCGTAGCGCCGATCGCCCGGCAGTCGTGTTCCCGGCTGCTCCAGGACCCTGGCGAAGAGCCGCTCGGCGTGAGCGAGCTGAGCCGCGCGGTCCCCGTCGCCGAGGCAGCGGCCGGGGTCGATGGCGATCATGAGCTCGCCGCCGCAGGGCGCACCGGTTTTCGCGCTATCGCGCGCGCTCGCCTCGTAGCTGAACACGTCGCCCACCAGCGCCCCGGCCAGCAGCTCCACCATGAGGGCGAGGGCCGCACCCTTGTAGCCCCCGAAGGGCAGCTGCGCGCCCCGGAGGGCGAGCGCCGGGTCGGTCGTCGGCTCGCCGTGGGGGCCGACGGCCCACCCCTCCGGGATGGGCTTGCCGGCGCGCAGATGGAGCTGGATCTCGCCCCGGGCACTGGCGCTCGAGGCCTGATCGAAGACCATCGGGGGCCTGCCCTCGCGCGGCCACGCGAAAGCCATGGGGTTGGTGCCGTAGAGCGGGCGCGTGCCCCCCGCCGGAGCCACATAGCTCAAGGCCGCGGTGAACGCGAAGGCGACCAGCCCCCGCTCCGCCTGGCGTTCCACTTCCGGCCACAGAGCCGCCACGTTGTAGGCGTTGACGATGCAGAGCGCGGCAATCCCCTGGCGGCGCGCACACTCGGTGAGCGGGTCGGCGCCCACCTGCAGGGCGAGCGGCGCGAACCCGAAATGCGCGTCCACCTGAACCACGGCGGGGGCCAGCTCCTTGACCGACGGCGTCGCGTCGGGCGACACGTCCGCCTCCCGTAGTGCCTTGATGTAGAACGGAATGCGAAACAGTCCGTGGGACCGGCACTCGTCGCGCTCGGCGGCGGTGACCGTGTCGGCGATGGCGGCCGCGTGCTCCTCGGAGTACCCGTGGAGGACGCAGATCTCGCGCGCCGTCGCGTGAACCTCATCGAGCGTCATGTGCACGTCGTCGCCCATCGTCGCTCCCGTCGTGCCGGCGCAGATCGAAGGCGCGCACCCGAATGCGGGGGCGCAGCGTGCGGCTCCGGCGCGGCCGCGTTCGCTAATGCTAGCTCGGATCGCCGCGCGGTGCGCACGGTTCGGCGCGGGCGGTGGCAGTCGGCGCAGCCCCGCGACGATCGCCAGGGCGCATGAAGAAGCGTACTCTTTGTCTAATATTTGTCACAATGCAATGCTTGCGTACGTCGAAGGATTGCACGAGAATTTTAGATATCATTGAGGGACTGTATATATGTCCTGGACATTGATCCGGATTTCCCGCTCACCGAATGGATACACGCCGGGCGCCCGGAGAGCGTGCTAGACTGGCAGGGTGATGGTAAGAGGCTCGCAGGCACGCACGCCACGATGATGTCCGTCGTCTCCACCAAAGACGAATCCGTGCGGATGTTTCGGAGCGGCCTGCTCGAGACGCTGTCCCACGTGCATCCGGCCGTGCCGCATCTCCTCTACGTGCCTCTCATCGTCCTGGCCCTCTTCGCCGGATACCAGTGGGGCGTGGGGTTTGGGGCGAGCATCGGCTTGCTCCTCGGCGGCCTTCTGACCTGGACCCTCGTCGAGTACCTCATCCACCGCTTCGTGTTTCACGTGCCCGCGGAGGTCGACCACCGCGCAGCGGAGATCGTCCGGAATCTGCCCGCACGGGAGCCGGTGATGCCGCGATTGGGCCTGCGGGAGAAGATTTACTTCATGATGCACGGCGTGCACCACTTCTTCCCCAACGACTCGCGCCGGCTGGTGATGCCGCCCGGCGTCAGCCTCCCGCTCGCCGCAGGCTTCTGGCTGCTCTATACGCTGCTCCTGGGAATGGCCTTCGGAACGGTGTTCTTCGCCGGTTTCCTCGCGGGGTACCTCGCCTACGACACGACGCACTTCGCCGTCCACCATCGCCGCTGCGGCGGCCGATGGTCCGGATTTCTCAAGAAAGTGCACATGCGCCACCACTTCCTCGACTCGGATCACTACTACGGCGTCAGCTCGCCCTTGTGGGACTTCGTCATGGGCACCTGGCGAGCGCCGCCCGGGGCCGCCGCTCGGAACCACGCCGGCTGAGGGCGGCCGGATCCCACGCCGAGGGGCCCCCCGCGCCGTCGACACGGGCCTGCGCTGGGTTTCCGGAGCTTGATGACCCATGCGGCGCAGCCATTATCCGGCGGGGCGGCGAGCCGCCCCGCCGGACACGGCTGAGGCTCGCGGGTAGCCAGGTTCCGGAAAGTACGCGGGAGCCTTAGCATTCGAAACTGGGTACCTGCACTGCCAACACCATGCCCGGCCCCTTGCACGGATATCGAGTCGTCGACGTGAGCGCCATGGTCTCCGGGCCGCTGGCCACGATGCTGCTCGCGGATCAGGGCGCCGACGTGATCAAGGTGGAGAATCCCGACGGCGGCGGCGACTACACCCGCCTGGGTCCCAACCGGCGCGGGGGCTTTGCGGCCGCGTTCCTCAACAACAACCGCAACAAGCGGTCGATCGCCCTCAACCTCAAGCATGAACGCGGCCGGGAGGTGCTGATGCGTCTGGCCGCGGGCGCCGACGTCTTCGTCCAGAACTTCCGTCCGGGCGTGGCCGAGCGCATGGGCATCGGCGAGGCCGCGCTGCGCCGCGCGGCTCCGCGGATCATCTACGTCTCCATCAGCGGCTTCGGCGAGCACGGACCGTACGCGGCCAAGCCGGTGTACGACCCGCTGGTACAGGCGCTTTCGGGGCTCACGACGGTGCAGGCGGGCTCGGACGCGGCGCGCCCGCGGCTGGTACGAACCATCCTGCCGGACAAGCTCACGGCCATCACTGCGGCGCAGGCGGTGGTCGCGGCGCTGCTCGCGCGCGAGCGCACCGGCGAGGGCCAGCACGTGCGGATTTCCATGCTCGACGCCGTGATCGCCTTTCTATGGGCATCGGACATGGCCGGCCAGACTTTCGTCGGTGACGAGTTTCCGCAGCAGGATGCGGCGAGCTTCATCGATCTGATCTACGAGACCGCCGACGGCTACATCAGCGTGGCCGTGCAGAGCGATCGCGAGTGGGCGGCGCTGACACGCGCCCTGGACCGCCCCGAGTGGCTGGAGGACGATCGCTTCAGGACCCCGGCGCTGCGCCAGGAGAATATCGACGATCGCCTGGAGCTGACCCAGCAGGCGCTGCGCGCGCGCACCACGCAGGAGTGGCTCGAGCGTCTGGAGGGCGAAGGGGTGCCCTGTGCGCCGGTGCTCACCCGAAGCGAGCTCCTGCACCACCCGCAGATCCTGGCGAACGGCATTGTCACGGAAGCCGAGCACCCGCAGGCCGGTCGACTGCGTCAGGCGCGCCCCGCGGCACGGTTCTCGAGCACACCCCCCGGCCTGCGCTACGCCGCACCGCGCCTGGGAGAGCACACGGATCCGGTGCTGGCCGAGCTGGGCTACTCGCCGGCCGACGTCGCCGAGCTGCAGGCGAACGGGGCCCTCGGCGCGTTGGAAGAGAGCAGCGGGCAGCAGCGATGATCGATCTCTACTACTGGCCGACGCCGAACGGCTGGAAGGCGTCCATCATGCTCGAGGAGTGCGGGCTCCCGTACCGCATGATCCCGGTCAACATCAACCGCGGCGAGCAGTTCGAGCCCGAGTTCCTGGCCATCAGCCCCAACAACCGCATGCCGGCCATCGTCGACCACGACCCGGACCCGCCCTACGCGGAGGGCGCACCCGTGCCCGTGTTCGAGTCCGGCGCCATCCTGATCTACCTGGCCGAGAAGAGCGGCCGGCTCATGCCGCAGGATCCCCTGGGGCGCAAGGAGGCGATGGAATGGCTGTTCTGGCAGGTGGGCAACCTCGGGCCCATGGCGGGTCAGCTCAGCCACTTCGTGAACTACGCCCCGGGCGAGCACCCCTACGCCTATCGCCGCTACGCCAACGAGTACAACCGTTGCCTGGGCGTGCTGGAGCGCCGGCTCGGCGAGCGCGAGTTCATTCTCGGCGAGTACTCCGTCGCCGACGTGGCAGCCTGGCCGTGGGTGCTCGGAGCCAAGCGCATGGGCCAATCCCTCGACGAGTTCCCGAGCGTCAGCCGCTGGCGGGCGGCGGTCAAAGCCCGCCCGGCGGTGCAGGCGGGCGTCGACCTCGGCAAGGAGCTTCGCCGTGCGGCCCCGCCCAGCGAGGCGGAGCGCAAGGTCCTGTTCGGGCAGACGGCGCGAACCGCCGCCGAGCACAGCGCACGGCGCAAGAAGTAAACAGGAACCACAGAGGGCACGGAGGTCTGCACGGAGGGACACAGAGGAATGAATGAGAAGACTCACCGGCCTTGGTGTCCATCGTCACGCGAAACCCGGAGACTCCGAAGAGTTTTTCCTCTGTGACCTCTGTGATGTTCCTCTGTGTCCTCTGTGGTGAGATCTGGCCTGCAGAAGGATTCATGAACAACGAACCTACGAGCGCAGGGAGGGATCAGATGAGCCTCACGCTCAAGCAGGCGAACGTCATCA
>CAZPFD010000156.1:0-9316 GCA_964585725.1 uncultured Ectothiorhodospiraceae bacterium
CATACCGCCGGGACCCATCTCCAAGGAAGCTCGTCGGCAAGGTTTCCCGGAAATCTGCGAAGAACCAAAAAAATCCCCGCGCGGGGCGGGGGCGGGCCAGCGGCGTGGGAACCTGGAGGACAAATGGCCCGAATGGGGAAGGAGCATGCGGCGGTTCCGCTTATGGCCGGGGAACCGCCCAGATGTCTCTTCGCCGAAGCGTTCGCGGAAGCCCCCGTATCATGGAGGACGATGCGCTCCGGCCCAGAGCACGTCCCTGTGCGACGAATGCGTTTCCGTGCTCCGCTTGCTGCTCCTTGGCTTGCTCGAGAGGCGATCAGGACTTGGTGGCGGCCTCGTACTCCTTCTTGCTGAGCGCACCGTCCTGATTGGTATCCGCCTGCCTGAAGTCCAGACCCTCGACGGCGCTAGCCTCCGCCATGGAGATGGCGCCGTCGCCGTTGGCATCGACTTCCTCGAAGGCCGGTGGCGCGGCGAGGGCGGCGCCTGAGAACATGGCCAAGAACATTCCAGCGATGAGGGGTCGCATCATCTTGCCTCCTTGGTATCGTTAGAGGTTCCGTTGCCCTCCTTCTCCAGCAACGCGGCGGCAGTGGAGCCGCAGCGTAGGCACTTCCCTGTCGGCCTACCAGGTCTCTAGCAACCCGCGTGCCAGACGGCGTGCCGGAGCCGTAAGGCGCTGGGCGGCGCCCTGAAAGCGGTCTCCGGCGGCTGCCTTCGCAGCACGGCCGGGGTCGGTGATGCTCACGGATCGACCACCGCGCGGTCGCGCACGTTGCCTGACGGCAACAACCCACACAACGGGATTCGCCGATGCCGCCGTGGAACGCGCGACAGCCGCCGGATTCGGCCCGTGTCGCTCATCGACAACAGGCGACGTCGAGGTCCGCCCCGATCGGCATTCACGTCTTGGGCAGGGTGAAGTAGAAGGTCGCGCCGTCCGGGGGCTGCGAGCGGAACCAGATTTCGCCGCCATGGCGGCGCAGTATCTTCCTGCAAATGGCGAGGCCGACACCGGCGCCGGGGTACTCCTGCTCGGTGTGCAGACGCTGGAACATGGCGAAGATGCGCTCATCGTGCCCGGGGGCGATGCCGATACCGTTGTCCTGTACGGAAATCAGCCAATGCCGCTCGCGTTCCTCGGCGCCGAGGTGCACACGCAGCGGCTTGGCTCCGCGGAACTTGACGGCGTTGCCCATGAGGTTCTGAAAGACCTGGACCATCTGTTGCTGATTGGCGACCACGGTCGGAAGGCGGTCCGTGGTGATCTCTGCACCGGCCAGCTCGATGGCGCTGCGCAGATTCTCGATTGCAGCCTGCGCCGCTGCGCCGAGGTCGACCGGTCTGAAGCTGTTCTCTTCCGCGTCCAGGCGGGAGTAGTGAAGCAACGCGTCGAGCAGGGTCTGCATGCGTTCCGCACTCGCCACCAGATAATCGAGCATGATCCCGGCGTCGGCGCGGAGCTCGTGCGCGTGGCGCTCCGAGAGCAGGCGAGCGTACCGAACGACGAGCTGCAGGGGCTCTTGGAGATCGTGTGCGACGGCGTAGGTGATCTCCTCGAGCTCCGACTGTAGGGGCTCGACCGAGCGGGCTCGAGGGTCTCGCGCCGAGCTGCCCGTGCTGGTGGATTTGGTCGAGTCGCTGTTCATCGCGGGTCCTGAAGCGTGCGCACGCCGCGTTCATGCGGCTCTGCGCCCCCCCCAGCGCGACGGCTGATGTCACTCCTCAGCGAAAACATTATGATAGTGAGTGCCTTAGCAATCGGCGTGCCAGCCTGGCCCGCAGCTCGCGCCGCACGGGGGCCGCGGGGACGGACTCCCTCTCCGGTCCAGCGCCTCCCCGCGAGAGCGCGCATTTCCCGGGAGTCCGCGAAGAACCTAAACTTTCCCGGTGAATTCGGGCCGCCGGCCGGCGCAGGGCCGGCGACGCGGCGAGGAGGGCGTCCGCGGTGAAGCTCTTGAGCTCGCGAACCATCGTCCAGCTCGACGTGTTCGGGCTGGTTCTGGTCGCATTGCCTTTGATCGCCGTGCTGGTGACCGCGCTCATCGCCATCGACGATCTGATCGAGCGCAGCCGGCGGGCCATCTTCGTCTCCGCCGGCACGGTGGACGCGAGCCGCCTGCTGGTCGAGCGGACCAACGACATGGTCCGCAATGCGCAGCAGTTCCTGGTGCTCGGGGACGAGGAGGTGTACGAGGTCTACGCCAGCAAGCGCGAGCAATTCCAGGAGACGGTCGATGAGCTGGCGCGGCTCGAGATGGACGAGGCGCAGCGACAGACCCTGGAGCGGTTGAGCACGCGTGAGCGCAGGCTCTTCGAGAGCCTGGAGCAGTACCGCGCCGATCCGGAGAGCGCGTCCCCCCCCGAGGTGGACTTCTCGGAGCTCGGGAACCTCGCGCGCGCCATGCTCTTCGAGGCCAGCCAGCTCATGGGGCGCGAGGCCACCGATCTGCGCCAGGCCGCGGCCGATCTACAGGGCAAGCTGCTGATGCAGTCGTTCGCGGTCATTCCGCTGGCGCTCGTGCTCGGGGCCATGGTCACCTTTCTCGTGGCCAAGCCGCTGCGACAGATGGATCGAGCCGTTCGCCAGCTCGGGCGCGGCGAGTTCGGCGCGCCCATCGAGGTGAGCGGCGCGCGGGACCTGGAGGAGCTGGGGCAGCGCCTCGATTGGCTGCGCAGGCGCCTGCTCGCGCTCGAGCAGCAGAAGGTCAATCTCCTGCGCCACGTTTCGCACGAGCTCAAGACGCCGCTGGCGACCATGCGCGAGGGCACGGAATTGCTGTCCGAGCAAGTCATCGGCCCGCTCAATCAATCGCAAGCCGAAGTCGCTCACATCCTGACCGAGAGCAGCCACCGCTTGCAGAAGCTCATCGAGGATCTGCTTCGATTCAGCGTGGAGCAGCCCACCCAGCGCATGAGCGAAGCGCGCCCCTTGGCGCTCGACAAGCTCGTGCGCAGCGTGCTGGCGGATCACAAGGTCACGCTGGCGGCGAGGAGCCTCAAGGTATCGAGGGAACTGGACCGCGTCTCGGTCACGGGTCGCGAGGAGCAGCTGCGCGTGGTGCTCGAGAACCTGATGTCCAACGCGATCAAGTACTCGCCCCGCGGCGGACGCATCCGGCTTGCGCTCAAGGGACGAGACGGGCGCGCCGTGCTGGACGTGCAGGACGAAGGGCCCGGGATCGCGGCGGAAGACCGCGAGCGGATCTTCGAGGTGTTCTATCAGGGGCGCAGCGCGGACGGACCGGTCCGAGGCACCGGGCTCGGTCTCGCCATCGCCAAGGAGTACGTGACGCTGCACGGCGGCACCATCGAAGCCGTGAACGAGGCCTGCGGCGCGCATCTGCGCGTGTCGCTGCCGTTGCACGCTGCGCCGGCGGCGGCCGCCCCGGGTGAGGAGAGGGATGCGGCGCTGGTCACCGCGGCCAATCCCCTCGATCCGCCGCGGTGAGGGCCATCACCCGGCGCCCCGCGCCGGCGTGCAGCACCTGCGCGGTCCTATCCTAGCGCCCGGCCTCCTCGGGCGACGGCGCAGCCGTTGGTGCGTGGACGAGCGGAGCCAGCTTGTCGCGTTGCGCGGCCGCCTGCTCGAGGTCGCGGCGGGCGGATTCGAGCCTGGCGGCCTGGCGCGCGATGGCGACCCGCTGCCGGGCCAGATACACGTAGTGATCCACCTCATCGGGCGCGGCGTTTTCGCGCCAGAGCTGCTCGGCGGTCTCCAGCGCTCGTGCGGCCTTGTCGAGCTCCTCGGGAGCGTTCTCCACCACCTCGGCATCGCGCTGTGCCGAGTGGTAGGCCGCGCGCGCCACCTCGAGCTGGGGGTGCTCGCGCTCCGGCGTCGAAGAGCAGCCGCCGAGGATTGCGCCGGCGCACAGCACGAGCGGCGTGAGCATCTTCCAGCCCCGCTGCCCGGTCATCAGCGCGCGCACGCTCGCCGCTGTGAACGGTTGCGCCGAGCGTTGCGTCGGCTCGCGCTCCGGGCGCTCGCTCACGTATCGAGCCCGCTCGCCGGCCCGTGCCCCGCGGCCGTGGAGTGTGGAAGCAATGCAGGGTGCATCACTCGGCGCGCTCATGGCTGCGTTCATCGCGCAAGGCATCGATCAGTGCATCGACGCTCGCACGAACCTCCGCGAGCGTTTGCCTGGTGCGCGCCGTGCGCGCCTTGAGATCGGCGAGCTCCGCGTCGAGCTCTGCCTGCTCGGCCAGGCGCTTGGCGCGCGCGTAGTCCTCCGCCTCCACCGCCCTGCGCGCCTGCGCGAGCTTGCTCTTCGCACGTTCGAGCTCGTCCGTGGCGAGGGTGGGCGCGTCGTTGCGCTCGGCATGCGCGATCGCCGTCTCCGCCATCTTCAGTGGCCCTTCGTGGGGGGTCGTGGCGGCGCAGCCGCTCAGGGCAACGAGGCCCGCGGCGAGGCCGATCCATCTCGAGACTCCGGTTGGCCCGCAGCGCACGCGTGATCTCCTGCTTCGAGATACCCCGACCCTGAGGGGCGTGCACAACCCGTGCCAGCCGTGTGCAATGCCCGGGCGCAAGGCGCGCGCCGCCCGGGGCGGGATTGGAAAAGGGCCACATCGCTGTCCGGACGGCGCGGCGCAGGGCGTTTGCGGATCCGGTGCGTGTCGCCGTTCGGCGACACCTCATCTCGATGATCTGCCGCGGGATTGGCGATTGAGGTCGGGGCCGGTAATATCCCTTGTGTCAGAACTGATACTCATTCCGCTTGGCGGTCGCCGCTGCAAGCTCGTGCGGCCTGACCATTTCCCAGTCAGAGAGCGGAGATCCTGGCGCAGGACGACCCCGGCGACGACGTGCGCCATGGGTGCACGCCGTCGTTCAGGGGCGAGGTGCGACGGAGAATGTCGGCAGCCACACTCGCCATTACGGCATCGCCGTGGCCGGCCCGCCTGGCAGCGTGCGTGCGCGGGCTTTGCCTGGCGCTGCTCGCGCTGGGGGTGCTGAACGGCTGTCAGGGCTTGCCGCTTTGGCAGGGCGCCGAGCGAGAGGCGGCGGCGCAGCCGCCCGAGACGAATGATCTGGACTCGGTGGTTCACTATGCGGCGGGGATTCAGAACTTGTCGCCGCGGGCGCTGGAACGCGAATACGAGCGGCTCTCGGATGAGGAGGGCGCGACGCATGCGATCCGCATGGCCCTGCTTCTGAGCCACCCCGAGGCGCCGTTTCAGGACGCGGAACGAGCCCGGCGCCTGCTCGCGGAGTATCTCCAGCGGCCCCGCTCGCAAACCTCCTGTTGCCGCGAGTTTGCCGCCTTTCTGCGGGATTCCCTGGTCGAGCAGCGCCATTCCCAGGCGCGCGTGAGCGACACGCTGGTGGCGCTGCGCCGGGAGCGCAAGGCCTTGCAGCAGGAGGTGCAGCAGCTGCGCTCCGCCGTGGCCGAGGAGCGCGCGAAGCGCACCAAGCTCGAGTCGCAGATAGAGGCGCTGAAGGCCATCGAGAAGAGCCTCGACAAGGTCGACCGCGTGGAGCAACGCCTCCAGGACTAGCCCGCATTTCTCACCAGCCCACGGCTGCGGGCGCGGATCTGCCCGCATCTACTGCGTTGCGCTCGGCAAAGGTGGGAAAAGTGGTGTCAGACACTACTTTCCCTTCCACTCGTCTGTCCTTGAGGCAGGGTGCATAGGGAAAGTAGTGTCTGACACCACTTTTCCTCTGCGCGCCTTTGCTCTCGCGCGCCGGTGAGAAATGCGGGCTAGGAGCGTGTAGGGGCTCGCGTGCCCGGCCCTTCGAGCCCGCCGCCGCCCCGACGGCGCTTGTCGCCGAACGGCGACATTACCAGGCATCGCACGCATGCGCTGCACGTAGCGTCCACCTCGATCACATACCCCCGCACCGGCGCACTCGGCGTGAAAACCGCGACCCGCGCCGCTTTGTTCCGCTGATCTGATCGGAGACGCGACTTCACCACCCGATGGCACGTTTTGTGCTAACGGTTGGGAGAGTTGTGCCTGCATGGAGCGCTGAGATGAGATCTCCGATTCGCGCCGCATGTCCGGTCCAGGGACAGCGAGGGATCCGGGACCCGCGACGGTTCACGGACTCGCCCGGTGAAGCCGGTCGCTGGTTGCTTGCGGCGCGCCCGCTCGAGGAACACTTTTGTGCACTGGGCATACGCGCGCGAGTGCGGCGCTGGCTCGCGCTGGAGATGCTCGCGCGCATCGCCGGTGAGGAGATGCGCCCGCCGGAGGACGCCAGTGCGCAGGCGATTCGCGAGCTCCGAGGGTGGTGTGCGCGGCGCTCGGGCGCTCGCCGTGTCTCGGGCGCGAGAGAAGCGAACGGCGCGACGGCCTGGCGCCTGACCGCATGGCTCGCGGGGCGCCGCCGACCATGATGATGCCGGCGAGGGACTTTCGGCCGGGGGAGCGCGTCAGGGTATCGAGGCTCTGTCCCATCGACTTCGGAGAGATGGGCCCGGAGCCCGGCGATATCGGGCGGGTGATTGCGGTGTCGCGCTCGAACGATCTGTTGCGGCTGTGCGCGGTACGCTTCGAGTCGGTGCGCTTCGAGTGGCTCATACCCGAGGTGTTTCTCGAGCTGATGCGCCAGGACGGACACGGCGACACCGGTGAGCGTCGCTCCTGAATACCTGCACCGCGCGACGCGCGTCGCGAGCCGGTCTGCGCGTCGGCTCGCGCCGTAGCATGCTTCAACGCAACCCTTCAGCCTGCGTCTTTCAGGAAGCGGATTCGTGAGTGGCGCCGCCTGGAACGGCGCGTGACGCGCGCCAGCACGTGGACTACAGACAGCACCGCACCGCTGCGCTAGCATGGTTTCCGGGCGGGATAAGAACAACCACAAACGGAGGAGAACCATGCCCGAGGGCGTGCTGTCGCCTGAGGCGGAGGCGCTGGTGCGGCGGCTGGCCGCGCTCCCCGAACGCAAGCGGCGCACCATCGAGCGCGTGCTTCTGCGGCGCACGGGACCGGACGCGCATACGCTCGAGCTGCTGCGGCGCTATTCCAACGGCGAGCTCACCGGCTCGGAGCTGGACGACGCACTGCGCGAGATCGAGTAGGCGCCGCTCAGGCTGACCGGGCTTGCAGCGTCCGGGTCCATTCGGCGAGCCCGGAGAGGAGCTGCCGGACGAAATCCGCGGTGGTCTCGTCGGTCAGCCTGCCTTCCTCGTCGAGGAGCTTGTTCACGCCGGCGATCATGACCTCGGGCTTGTTCAGCACCATGGCGTTCAGGGACAGCAGCGACTGGCGCAGGTGGTACTGGGCGCGCGCGGTGCCGAGGCGCCCGGGGCTCGCGCCCATGAGGGCCACCGGCTTGCCGTTGAAGGGTTGATCAGGCGGACGCGAGGCCCAGTCGATGGCGTTCTTGAGGACGCCGGGGATGGAGTAGTTGTACTCGGGCGTGACGATGAGCACCGCATCGGCGTCCGCGATGCGTGCGCGCAGGCCGGCGACGGCGGGCGGATAGCCGCTCTGGCGCACGTCCTCGTTGTAGAGCGGGATGGGCGACAGATCGAAGCGCTCGATGTGCATGCCCTCGGGTGCGAGCTTCGTCGCGGCGGCCCGCAGCACGGCGCCGTTGTAGGAGCCCCGGCGCAGGCTGCCGGCGATGCCGAGCACGTGCAGGCTCGAATCCTTGACCATGTGACGTCCTCCCTTTCCTCGCTTGCCTCTTTTCAGAAGCTTGGAGGGTCTGCGTCGAGCGCGGTTCCGTTCAGGTCGGGGGCAGTCGCTCCGGCGGGCGCTCGCCGGTGCGGGCGAAGGCGAGCGCCGCGAACGCCAGTGAGATGACGGCCACCGCGCCGACCAATCCATTCGGCTGCCACACATCCATGGCCGCGCCGGCGATGCCGGGGCCCAGGAACGTCCCCGCCTCGTAGAGCATGATGAAGGTGGCGTTGGCGACCGCCAGATCCGCGGCGCGAAAGCGCTGTCCCAGCAGCGCGAGCCCGACGGTGTAGAAGCCCAGCACCACGCCGCCGACCCCGAACACCAGCATGGCCAGCAGGACGTCGTTGCCCAGGGCCAGGGGCAGCGACAGCGCCCCGATCCCGCTCAGCACCGCCAGTGCGCCCAGGATGAGATGCCGATCTCCGCGATCGGCGAGCCAGCCGATGGGGAACTGAAGCGCGATCCCGCCCACCAGGAGCAGGCTCAACAGGTGCAGGGAGAACGCCTCGGGCAGGGCGTTGCGCAGGGCGAACAGGGGCAGCAGGACGTAGTAGGCGTTCTCGAGAGTGCCCGCCACCAGCGCGGCCATGGCCACGGTGGGCACCGTCCACACCACCTCGCGCAGGCGCAGCGCCGGCCGGGCCGGCATGGGGGGCGCCAGGCGGCGGGCGAGCAGCAGCGGCAGCACAGCCCCCACCACGCAGGCGGCGGCCAGCAGGAACGGCGGCCAGCCGTCGACGCCCACCCAGTCCAGCAGAAGCGGCCCGATGGCGAAGCCCGCGAACAGCGCGGCGCCGTAGACCGCGATGACCCGGCCGCGGCTCGCCTCCAGCGCCACGGCGTTGATCCACGTCTCGCCCACCAGCCAGGGCAGCGCCAGGCCGGCGCCGATCAGAAAGCGCAGCACGGCCCAGGCGCCGACCGAGGGGAACAGCGGGTGCAGCAGGATGGCCACCGTGCCCAGGGCGCAGCCCCAGTACATGGAGGGCAGCGTTCCCAGGCGTCCGATGACGCGCGGGAAAAACGGCATCAGCAGCAGGATCGCGGCGGCGGGCATGCCCGCGACCACGCCGATCAGCCAGGTGTCGGTGCCCCAGCCTTCGAGCACCAGCGCGGTCAGCGGGATGGTGACGCCCATGGTGAGGCCGATGCTCGTCATGTGCAGAATGACCGCGGCCAGGCTGCGCCGGCGCTGCCCGGGGGTCAGGGCCAGAAACGCACTCTCCATGTGACCTTCTTTCAGCGCCATGCGACATCGACTTCAGGAACGGGGCAGCACCCGAGTCTAACAGCGAAAAAGGGGATCGCATCACGTTCGTGTGCGGCGGGATTTCATCCGGCCCTGCGTCGGCGTCCGGGATTGCGTCGCGCCCCGTGTGCGGCGGGATTTCATCCCGCCCTACGGCTCAGCCTGCCCGGCTTTTGGCTTTGGCTTCGCGGCGGCGCGCGTGCAGGATCCACTCGGTGTAGCCGTTGGGCTGCTCGCGACCCTTGAACACCAGATCGAGCGCGGCCTGGAACTCGACGCTCGCGCCGGGATCGGGCGCCATGGGGCGGTAGGTAGGGTCGCTCGCGTTCTGGCGATCCACCACCGCCGCCATGCGCTCGAAGGTCTCGCGCACCTGCTCGGGGCTCACCACGCCGTGGTGCAGCCAGTTGGCGATGTGCTGGCTCGAGA
>CAZPFD010000157.1:0-9297 GCA_964585725.1 uncultured Ectothiorhodospiraceae bacterium
TCGACCACCACGCAGGTCCGCCCGCGCACGTCTCCGATCACGTTCATCACCTCGGCCTCGTTCGGGTTCGGGCGGCGCTTGTCGATGATGGCAAGATCCGCGTCGTCCAGGCGCTTGGCGATGGCGCGTGCGCGCACCACGCCGCCGACGTCGGGCGAGACCACCATGAGATTGTTGTACTTGTGCTTCCAGATGTCGCCGAGCAGCACCGGCGACGCATACACGTTGTCCACCGGAATGCTGAAGAATCCCTGGATCTGATCGGCGTGCAGGTCGACGGTGAGCACGCGATGCGCGCCGCCGGCGGAGATCAGATTGGCCATCACCTTGGCGCTGATGGACACCCGCGACGAGCGCGGGCGCCGGTCCTGGCGCGCGTACCCGAAGTACGGGATGACGGCGGTCACCCGCCCCGCCGATGCGCGCCGCAGCGCGTCCATCATGAGCAGCAGCTCGACGATGTTCTCGTTGGCGGGGCGGCAGGTCGGCTGCACGACGAACACGTCCTTGCCGCGCACCGAATCGATGATCTCCACCATCACTTCGCCGTCGCTGAAGCGCCCGACGACGGCTTTGCCGAGGGGGATGCTCAGGTGGTGCACGATCCTCTCGGCGAGCCCGCGGTTGGCGTTGCCGCAGAAGACCATCATGCGGCCGTCGTCGGGAAGACCGTTGCTCGCGTAGAGCCCGGTCACGTCACCCGGACTTCTGCTCGAAAAGCGATCGTCCATCGTAGCCTCGTCTGTTGCACGCCGCGTGCTTGGCTGGGGTGCGAGGATTCGAACCTCGGAATGCCGGGATCAAAACCCGGTGCCTTACCGCTTGGCTACACCCCATCGCTGTCACCGCAAGGGCCGTCCGCCCACGCCCCGCGCGAGCTCGGGCCAAAGGGGACCCATGGAGCGCCCGGCACTGTGCGTTCCGCAGCCAACGGGCTGCCGGGCCTGTCTGCGGTCCCGCGCGAGGTTCGGCTTCAGCACCTTGCCAGCGGCGAGAGGTTCAATCCGCGTGCCACGAACCCCCGCCAGCGTCCGGGCATCGCTTCGAGCAGGCCCGACCCTTCCTGCTCGGAAGCCAGGGGTACGAAACAGCATGCGCCGGTCCCCGTCATCCGGGCCGGCCCGAACGCGGACAGCCAGCGCAGCACCTGGTCCACCTCTGGATAGCGCCCGCGTACCCAGGCCTCGCAGTCGTTGCGCGCCAGCTCCAGCAGGCGGCGGGCCTTCAGGCAGTACGAATCCCCGCTCCGATTGCTCTGAACGAGATCATTCATTTTCAGCGGGGGGGTGGAACGTGTCAACGCCGGTGCCGAGAACACTTCGGCGGTGGAGATGCGGCACCCCGGGTCCACCACGAGGTACCAGGGCTCGTCGAGCGCCACGGGGGTCAGAATCTCGCCCACACCCTCCGCCCAGGCCGCCCGCCCGTGCACGAATACGGGCACGTCCGCTCCGAGGCGCAAGCCGAGCTCGGCCAGCGCCTCCAGCGGCAGACCCAGCTCCCACAGCCGGTTGAGCGCGACCAGGGTGGTGGCGGCGTCGGAGCTGCCGCCGCCGAGCCCCGCCTCCACGGGAATGCGTTTCGTCACCTCGATGTCGGCGCCGAGGGGCGTTGCGCCCGTGGATTGGAGCAGCCGCGCGGCGCGCACCGTGAGATCGCGCTCCGGCGCGACGCCCTCGACCAGCCCGTGCCGCCGGATCTCGCCGTCGCGGCGCACGCGCAGCCGCAGCTCGTCGCCGTAGTCCAGGAACTGGAACACCGTCTGCAGGGTGTGGTAACCGTCCGCGCGACGGCCGGTCACGTGCAGAAACAGGTTGAGCTTGGCCGGGGCCGGCCACACGCGGTCAGCGGACTGCATGCCAGTACATCAGGCTGGCACGTCCCAGCGGTGCACGACGATGCGCGCAGAGACCCGGGCGTTGTTCAGAAACAGCCGGGTCGGCAGCTCATAGGCGCCGAACGGGCGGTAGTTGGCGTAATGCACCTCCCAGCCGAGCTGGCTCAGCCGCTCCGGTCTTCCGTCCGCATCCAGGACGACGTTCTGCACCGCGACTCCGGGCTCGGCCGCGCCCAGGATCCAGTAGCGCAGCCCCTCCAGGGGCACGCTCCAGCCCAGGCGCTCGCGCAGCAGCGCCTCGGGGCTGGCCGCGGTCCAGGGCCCCTCGCCCTCGGAGCTGCGCAGGACCACGCGCCCGGCGTCGCCCGTGATCTCCACCGCACCGCCGCCGAGCGGGGCGTTCAATCGGATCTGATAGGCGTCGCCGAGCTGCTCCCAGTGCAGCGAGAGGGTCGCCCCCTCGTCCTCGGCACGCAGCGCGATGCGTCCCGCGGCCGTCCAGTGCGCGAGCCGCGACAGGCGCACCTGCCGCTCCTGCCATACGCGCTGGGGGTCGGTGACGGGGGCGGGCTCGGGCACGGTGGCGCAGGCGCTGAGCAGCACGGCCGCGGCCGCGAGCACCACGCCCGGACGCGACCCCCGCTTGCCTGGCGCCCGAGCGAGTGACATGGCGTGAACTATGGGCGTGGGCTATGCGGACAAAAAGTCGGTGCTCAGGGCTGGAACCGCTCGATGGTCTCCAGCAGGCGCTTGTCGTCGGGGGTGGTCTCGAGCGCGGTGTCCCACACCTCGCGCGCGCCCTTCTTGTCGCCGGTGACCCAAAGCACCTCGCCCAGATGCGCGGCGATCTCCGGGTCATAGTTGAGCGACATGGCTCGACGCAGGTACTTGAGCGCATCCTCGTGGCGCCCCATGCGATACAGGACCCAACCCATGCTGTCGAGGATGTAGTAGTTGTCCGGCTTGAGCTCGAGCGCCTGCTTGATGAGGCCCATGGCCTCCTGGTAGCGGTCGGTGCGGTCCGCGAGCGTGTACCCGAGCGCGTTCAAGGCGTCGGCGTTGTTGGGCTCCAGCTCGAGGATCCGGCGCAGATCCGCCTCCAGGATATCCAGGCGGTCCACCTTCTCGGCGAGCATCGCACGCCCGTACAGCAGGTCCGTGTCGTCCGGATACTGCGTGAGCGCTTCGTTGTACACGGTCAAGGCCGTCTGCTGCTCGCCGTGCTTCGACAGGATCTCGGCCTCGGCCTGATAGAGGCGTACGGCCTCCTTCACGCTGCGCCGAGGCAGACTGCGCAGATGCTCGCGCGCAGCCGGTATCTGCCCCTGCTCGCCCAGAACCACCGCCACGCGGATCTGGGCATCCATGTAATGCTCGCCGCCGTCGACGCGCTCGTAGTGCGTGAGCGCCGTGTCGTACTCCTTGAGCGATTCCGCGATCTGGCCCAGGTAGTAATGGGCCGTGCGCGTGCGCTCGTCGAGGGCGAGCAGGTGCTCGAACTGCTCGCGCGCCTGCTCCATGTGGTTGGTCTGCAGCAGCAACAATCCGAGCGCGAAGCGCACGTCGGGATCGTCCGGTGCGTCCTGCGCCAGGCGCTCGAACTGAGCCCGCGCGTCGTCGTAGCGCTTGGCGTCGACCAGCATCCGCGCGTAGGTCATGCGCAAAGGCTGATCGTCGGGATGCTCCTGCACCACCTGCTCGAGCGCGCGCAGAGCCTCCGCGGTGTTCCCCTGCTGGTGCAACACGCGTGCCCGGAACACCGCCGCACGCACATCGTCCGGGCGCAGCTCGAGCACGCGCTCGAGCAGCGCCGCGGCCTCGCCGAGCTCGCCCACCCGCGCGCTCAGCTGAGCCAGCGCAAACAATGCATGCGGGTCGTCCCGGCGCCCCGCCACCAGGCGCTCCATGACCTCCAGCGCCGCGGCCTGATCGCGCTCGCGGCTCAGCATGTCGCCGATCAAGTTGAAGCGGTGCTCGGGCGTCGCCTGCATCTGCGAGAGCACCACCTCGAGCTGCTCGACGGCGGCGTCCAGCTCACCCGCGCGTATCAGCAGCGCCGCGTACACCTGCCGGGCATCGAGGTTATCGGGTGCGGTGTCGGTCCAGAGCTCGGCCGCCTCCAGCCCGCCCTGCTCGTCGCGGGCGAAGACCGCAAGGCGCACGGCGCGCTCGATCACCGACTGATCCCGGGTCTCGCGCGCAACCTCGAGATAGTACTCGAGCCCCAGCTCGGGCTGATTGCGCCGTACCGCAAACTCCGCCACCAGCAGCTTGTACAGCGTCTCCTCGGAGAAGGCGCCGCGGGGGAGCGGCTCGGAGGGCACCGGCGACTCCTGCGGGGCCACGTCCTCGGCCGCGAGCAGCATCCCCTGCTCGGCCGCGGAGGACAGGTTCGCGCACCCGGAGACGGCGAACATCACGCACAGCGGGAGCGCGCTCACCCGGCGGGGGCGCCGGCGGCCGCCCTTGGGGACCGGCAGGAGAGGGTGCGAGCCGAGGCGTGCCTGGGGGAGGGAAGAATCGGCCATGGAAATTCTCGGACCCTTGGCGTCGGGATGATGGTCGAACTATAACGCAGACGGCCCCTGGGGATAATAGGCTTATCGGCCTCGACTCGCTTGTGTTTAATCGCGGGGTACACTGATACTTCTGGAGCTCCCGGGCCTCTCTACCCGCGTCATGCGAACGCACCTGCTGGCATTCGGACTCAGTCATCGCACGGCGCCGCTGGCGCTGCGCGAGCGGGTGGTGTTCCCGCCCGAGCGCGTCGGCGGGGCGCTGCGGGAACTCGTTTCCTGCGAAGGGGTGGAAGAGGCGGCCATCCTGTCCACCTGCAATCGCACCGACCTCTACTGCCGCCTGAGCGAGGGCGACGGGAACGGGCTGCGGGACTGGTTCCGAAGCTATCACGGGCTCAGCGCGAGCGAAGTGCGCAGACACCTCTACACCCATCGGGCGGACTCCGCCGTGCGTCATGTCCTGCGCGTGGCGAGCGGGCTCGACTCGATGATCGTCGGCGAGCCCCAGATCCTGGGCCAGCTCAAGGACGCGTACACCACCGCCGTCAGAACCGGAACGCTCGGCACCGTTCTGCGGCGGCTGTTCCAGCATTCCTTCTCGGTGGCCAAGCGCGTGCGCACCGATACCGCCATCGGCTCGAGCCCGGTGTCGGTGGCCTTCGCGGCGGTGGCCCTGGCGCGGCAGATCTTCGGCGACCTCGGCGAGCGGCGGGCGCTCCTCATCGGGGCGGGCGACACCATCGAGCTCGCCGCGCGCCACCTCAGGGGCGGGGGTCTGGAGCGCCTGGTGATCGCCAACCGTACGCTGGAGCGCGCTCAGGAGCTGGCCATGGAGCTGGGAGGCTACGCGCTGCCGCTGCGGGATGTGCCGTCGCACCTGGCCGACGCCGATATCGTGTTTTCCTGCACCGCGAGCTCCGCCCCCGTTCTCTCCCTGGCGGACGCGCAGCACGCCATCCACGCGCGCAAGCGGCGGCCGATCTTCATGGTCGACCTCGCGGTGCCGCGCGACATCGAGCCCGCGGTCGGCGAGCTCGAGGACGTATATCTGTACACCGTCGACGAGCTTCGCGACGTCGTCGAGGAGAACCTGCGCTCGCGGGAAGGCGCCGCGTACCAGGCGGAAGGCATCATCGACATCCAGGTGGGCTATTTCATGGACTGGCTGCGCGCACTGCACGCGGTGCCCGCCATTCGCACGCTGCGGGGCAACGCCTGCCTCACCCGCGACCAGGTGCTGGAGCGGGCGCAGCGCATGATCGCACGCGGAGCGCCGCCCGAGGAGGCCTTGGAATATCTGGCGAACGTGCTCACCAACAAGCTCCTGCACGCGCCGACGGTGCAGCTCCGGCGCGCCGGCGCAGAGGGCCGCGAGGATCTTCTCGAGGCGGCGCGGCGTCTGCTCGAGCTCGACGACCCCACGCGAAACGAAGGCGAATGAACGAGTCCGTGCGCAACAGACTCCTGGAGCTGCGCGAGCGCATGCAGGAGGTCAACGCGCTGCTCGCCGACCCCGGGACCATCGCCGATCTGGAGCGCTTCCGGGCCCTGTCGCGCGAGTACGCCGAGCTGAGCCCGGTGGTGGAGTGCTTCGAGAAGTACGAGGCGGCGTGCGCGGCGGTGGAGTCGGCGCGCGAGATGCTCGCCGATGCCGACCCGGAGCTGCGCCAGCTGGCGGAAGAGGAACGCCGCGAGGCGGAGGCGCAGCGCGACGCGCTCGAGCGGGAGCTCCACAAGCTCCTGCTGCCCGCCGACCGTGCGGACACCAAGAACACGTACCTCGAGATCCGCGCGGGGACCGGCGGCGACGAGGCCGCGCTCTTCGCGGGCGATCTGCTGCGCATGTACGTGCGCTACGCCGAGCTGCGCGGGTGGAAGGCCGAGATCGTCAGCGAGAGCCCGGCCGAGCGCGGCGGCTACAAGGAGGTGATCCTGCGCGTCGTGGGGCGCGGCGCGTACTCGCGGCTCAAGTTCGAATCCGGCGGGCACCGCGTGCAGCGCGTGCCGGAGACCGAGTCCCAGGGACGCATTCACACCTCGGCGTGCACGGTGGCGGTGCTGCCCGAGGCCGACGAGGTCGAGGACGTGGAGATCAATCCCGCCGACCTGAAGGTGGACACCTTTCGCGCCTCGGGGGCCGGCGGGCAGCACGTGAACAAGACCGACTCGGCGGTGCGCATCACGCACCTGCCCACGCACATCGTGGTGGAATGCCAGGACGAGCGCTCCCAGCACAAGAACCGCGCGCGCGCCATGGCCTTGCTGCGCGCCAAGCTCCTCGCCATGGAGCAGGAACGACAAACGCAGGAGCGGGCGGCGACGCGCAAGCTGATGGTGGGCAGCGGAGACCGCTCGCAGCGCATCCGCACCTACAACTTCCCGCAAGGGCGCGTGACCGATCACCGCATCAACCTCACCGTGCACAAGCTCGACCAGATTCTCGAGGGGCATCTGGACGAGGTCATCGACCCGCTGATCAGCGAGCACCAGGCCGAGCAGCTCGCAGCCCTCGGCGCGGACACGTGAGCACCATCCAATCGGCTCTCGAGGCGGCGACCGGGCAGCTCGCAGAGCAGAGCGAGAGCGCGCGCCTGGACGCGGAGGTGCTTCTCGCCCACGTGCTCGCACGCCCGCGCACCCACCTGTACGCGCGCCCGGATGGCGCTCTCGGGCGCGAGCATCTCGCCCGCTACCGCGCGCTCGTGCAGCGCCGCGCGGCGGGCGAGCCCGTGGCCTACCTGACCGGACGGCGCGAGTTCTGGAGCCTGGATCTCGAGGTGGATACCTCGACTTTGATTCCGCGGCCCGAGACCGAACGCCTGGTCGAGATCGCCCTGACCGCCATTGCGCCGGGGGCGCACCGAGAGGTCCTCGACCTGGGCACCGGCACGGGGGCGGTAGCCCTCGCCGTCGCGCGCGAGCGCCCTGACTGCCACGTGACCGCCACCGACGTGTCGCTGCCGGCGCTGGCGCTGGCGAGACGCAATGCGCGCGCCCTCGGCATCGGCAACGTGCGCTGGGTGTGCGGCGACTGGTGCGCGCCGCTGGCGCGGGAACGCTTCCACGCCGTCGTCTCCAACCCACCCTACGTGCGCGCCGGCGATCCGCATCTCGTGCAGGGCGACGTGAGCTTCGAGCCGCGCATCGCGCTGCTCGGCGGCCGCGACGGGCTCGACGCCATCCGGCGCATCGCGGGCAGGGCGCGCGCCTGTCTCGTCCCGGGCGGGTGCCTCGCGCTCGAGCACGGGCCCGAACAGGGCGCGGTGGTGAGATCGTTGCTGGACGGCCTCGGGTACGCCGAGGTCCGCACCCATCGTGACCTCGCGGGCCGCGAACGGGTCACCGAGGCGTTCTTCCCTTCGGAATAGAATGTCGAGGGATGGACCAGGAACGCTACAGCCGGCACATGCTGCTGCCCCAGATCGGCGCGGACGGCCAGCGCCGTCTGCTCGATGGCAGCGCGCTCGTGGTCGGCCTCGGCGGGCTGGGCTCCCCCGCCGCCATGTACCTCGCGAGCGCCGGCGTGGGTCGCCTGGTGCTGCTCGACTTCGACGTGGTGGAGCGATCGAACCTGCAACGCCAGATCGTGCACTTCACGGCGGACATCGGGCGCGAGAAGGTGGACTCCGCGCGCGAGAAGCTCGCGGCGTTGAATCCCGGCGTCGCCATCGAAACGGTGTCGCAGCTCCTCGACGATGACGAGCTGCACGACGCCATCGCGCGCATCGACGTGGTCGTCGACGGCAGCGACAACTTCGAGACGCGCTTCGCAGTGAACGCGGGCTGCGTGCGCAGCCGCACGCCGCTGGTCTCGGGCGCGGTGCTGCGCTGGGACGGCCAGGTCATCGCGTTCGACCCGCGCCGCCCCGAAAGCCCGTGTTATCGGTGCTTGTACGTCGACGGCGGCGAGGAGGGCGAGAGCTGCGCGGAGGTGGGAGTGTTCGCACCGCTTCTCGGCATCATCGGCAGCGTGCAGGCGTCCGAGGCGATCAAGATCCTGGCCGGCGTGGAGAGCGAGCTGGTCGGACGCCTGCTGGTCCTGGACGGGCTGCGCATGGAGTGGCGCAGCCTGCGCGTACGCCGAGATCCGGCCTGCCCGGTGTGCGGGAGGCGGACCTGAACCGTCGCCCTCCCCGTAGGATGGGCTTCGCCTTCGGCTCAGCCCACTCTACGACGCTCGGTCCACCGTAGACGCCGAATCAGTCGGTGGTCTCGGTCTCTCGTTCTTCCAGGGAGTCCTTGAGGTAGGTGTCCATCGGGGGGCAGGTGCACACCAGGTGCTTGTCCCCGTAGACGTTGTCGATGCGCCCGACCGGGGGCCAGTACTTGTCCTGGTTGAGCGCGGGCGGCAGCGGGAAGAAGGCTTGGCGCTTGGAGTAGGGGCGGGTCCATTCATCCTCGACCAGCAGGCGGTGCGTGTGCGGGGCATGGCGCAGCACGTTGTCCTGCGGGTCGGCCTCGCCCGCCTCCACGGCCGCGATCTCCTCGCGGATGGCGATCATCGCGTCGCAGAAGCGATCGAGCTCGCGCTTGGCCTCGCTCTCCGTAGGCTCGATCATCAGCGTGTCGGGCACCGGGAAGGACATGGTCGGGGCGTGGAACCCGTAGTCCACCAAGCGCTTGGCCACGTCCTCGACGCTGATGCCGCAGGCGTGCTTGATGGCTCTTAGATCGATGATGCACTCGTGCGCGACCAGCCCGTTCTTGCCCGTGTAGAGCACGGGGTAGTGCGGCGCGAGGCGCTTGGCGACGTAGTTGGCATTGAGGATGGCGACCTCGGTGGCGCGCTTGAGCCCCTCGCCCCCCATCATCGCGATGTAGGCCCAGGAGATGGTGAGGATCAGCGCGGAGCCCCAGGGCGCCGCGGACACGGCGCCCACGGTGCCGTGCGGGCTCGCCGCCGGATTGACGCCTTCCACCACCGGGTGGTCGGGCAGGAAC
>CAZPFD010000158.1:0-9276 GCA_964585725.1 uncultured Ectothiorhodospiraceae bacterium
TGTTTCGGGGCTTGCGACGAGGAGGCACATACCCCGGGACCCAGCCTCGGCCCGACAAACCACCCATCTCCCGGAAATCCACGAAGAACCCACGTTTGCGGGTCGGCGAGCCCTTGCTCGGGGTTTCGGGGCTGCGCGTATCTCGGCGCACGGGTCGGGCCTCGCGAAGATTGGCGGGTAATCATGGGTAATCGGGAGCCAGAATGTCCCTGAGCGCGCGGGCCGCCGCGGTGGAGATCCTGGTCCGGGTCCTGGCCGGCGGGCGCTCGCTCACCGATTGCGCGGGCGCCGAGCTGGAGCGGCTGGCGGACCCCGCCGAGCGCGCGCTCGCGCGTGAGCTCTGCTTCGGGGTGGTGCGCTGGTACCCGCGCCTGGACGCCATCGCGTGCGCGCTGTTGAGCCGGCCCGTGCGCCATCGCGACCGGGACGTGCACTTTATGATCCTGGTGGGGCTCTACCAGCTCCTCTATACCCGCGTCCCGCCCCATGCAGCGGTCGCCGAGACCGTGGCGGTGGCCCGGGTACGCGGCAAGCCCTGGGCGCGGGCGCTGATCAACGGAGCGCTTCGGCGGTTCCAGCGCGAGCACGACGATGTCCTGGCACGCGCCGACCGTGCCCCGGAGGCGATGTACGCCCATCCCGCCTGGCTCATCGCGGCCGTGCGTGAGGCCTGGCCCGAGCACTGGGAGAGCATCCTGCACGCGAACAATCGGCGCCCGCCCATGAGCCTGCGCGTCAACGCCCGCCGTTCGCAGCGCGACGCCTACCTGGACACGCTGGCGCGGGCGGGCATCGAGGCCCGCGCCATCCCTCACACCTTGCACGGCGTGATCCTGAGCGAGCCCCGCAGCGTCTCGGCGCTCCCGGGCTTCGAGGAGGGCCTCGTATCCGTTCAAGACGGCGCCGCGCAGCTGGCGGCCGGGCTGCTGGCGCTCGCACCCGGACAGCGCGTGCTCGATGCCTGCGCCGCCCCGGGCGGAAAGGCCACCCACCTCCTGGAGCACGAGCCGCACTTGGCGCAGCTGGTGTGCGTGGAGCGCGATCCCGAGCGCATCGTCCTCATCGAGGACAACCTCGGGCGCCTGGGCCTGGCGGCCCGCATCGTCTGCGCCGACGCCGCCGACCCCGGGACGTGGTGGGACACGGAGCCCTTCCATCGCATCCTGCTCGATGTCCCGTGCACCGCCACGGGCGTCATCCGCCGTCACCCCGACATCAAGATCCACCGCCGCGCCAGCGACATCCCGCAGCTCGCGGCGGAGCAGACGCGGCTGCTGGCGGCATTGTGGCCCTTGCTGGCCCCGGGGGGATTGCTGTTGTACGCTACCTGTTCCGTGCTGCCGCAAGAAAACCACATGCAGGTAGAGCGCTTCCTGGAGACCCGTCCGGACGCAGTCGCTGCCGAGTTATCCGCCGCCTGGGGGCACCCGTGCGCCCGCGGGCGCCAGATCCTCCCGGGCGAGGACGAGATGGACGGCTTCTACTATGCACTGCTGCGCAAGCGCTGAGGGGAGTGGGCTGCGGCGGATTGCGGGCCGGACGGGGTTGTTGTGTCTCCTCCTTCTCTCCGGCGCGGCTCACGCGGGCGCTTCCGAGTTCATCGTGGAGCACGCCGAGGCGCGGCTGGCCGAGGGCGTGTACCTGCTCGACGCCGAGATCACCTTCGAGTTCAGCGAGGAATCCCTGGAAGCGCTCGAGAACGGCGTACCGCTCACCATCATCCTGGAGATGCAGCTGCTGCGCCAGCGTCAACTCATCTGGGACGAAGCCGTCGCTACGCGACAGACGCGCTACCAGCTCGAGGTGCATGCATTGAGCGGGCGCTACGTGCTGAAGAATCTGCAAACGGGGCTCACCCGCAGCTTCAGGACCCTGGAAGAGGCGATGGAGGTCCTGGGCACGATCAACAACCTGCCCGTCTTCGGCAGCAGCGTTCTCAATCCTGAAGAAGCGTACACGCTGCGGCTGAGAGCACGGCTGGACATCGAGGCTTTGCCTTCCCCCTTGCGCCCGCTCGCGTATCTCAGCGGGCCCTGGCGTTTGAACAGCGACTGGTACGCATGGCCCATCGAGCACTGAGAGAGCTCACCACGGGGGCCGGGCCCATCATCGCCATGGTCCTCGTCATCCTCGCCTCCCTCACGTTGATGAGCGAGGCGACGCAGGGCTCCGCACGTTTCGGACAGCTCTACTCCCTGCTGCTCATCATCAACGTCCTCGGGCTGCTGACGCTGGCGGGCCTCATCGGCTGGAGGCTGTTCCGATTGCTCGCCCAAGTGCGGCGGCGGATGGCCGGTGCCCGACTGACCGTGCGCATGGTGACCATGTTCGTGGTCCTGGCCGTCACACCGGTGGTGGTGGTCTATTACTTCTCGCTGCAATTCCTGCACCGCGGGATCGACAGCTGGTTCGACGTGCGCGTGGAGAAGGCGCTCAACGACTCGCTCGAGCTGAGCCGCACCGCACTCGGCGTGCGCATGCGCGAGCTGCTCAAGCAAACAGAAGTGCTGGCCGGCGAGCTGGCCATGACCCCCGAGGATACCGCCGCCGCCAAGCTCGACGACGCGCGCCGGCTCAGCGGCGCTTCCGAGCTCACCCTCATGACCTCGAAGGGGCAGGCCATCGCCTCGAGCAGCGTCGACCCCATGGCCATCGTGCCCAACCGCCCGGACGACGCCATCCTTTTGCAGGTGCGGCAGTCGCGCAACTACATCGGGCTCGATCCCATCGGTGATGCGGGTCTGCACGTGCGCGTGGTGGCGCGGGTTCCCGATGCCGCCTCCGGCACCGAGGTGCGCATCCTTCAGGGGCTGTTCCCCATATCCGAACGCATGAGCACGCTGGCCGACACCGTGCAATCGGCCTATGCCCAGTACCGCGAGCTGGCCTATCTGCGCAAGCCTCTGAAGACCAGCTTCACTTTGACGCTGTCCCTGGTGTTGCTGCTCAGCATCCTCACCGCGGTGTGGGCCGCGTTCTATTCCGCCCGCCGCATGGTATCTCCCCTGCGCGACGTGGTTCAGGGCACGCAGGCAGTGGCGGGGGGCGACTACGGCACTCGACTGCCTCCTTCCGGACAGGACGAGCTCGGATTTCTCGTCGAATCGTTCAACGAGATGACCCGCAAGCTGGCCCGGGCCCAGGACCAGACCCGGCAAAGCCAGCAGCAGGTGGAAGGGCAGCGGCGCTATCTGGAGGCCGTCCTGGCGCGGCTCTCCTCGGGCGTGGTCACGCTCGATCACGAGCACCGCCTGTTCACCGCCAACATGGCAGCGGCCCAGATCCTGCGCGTAGACCTGGAGAGCGAGGCCGGCAAGACGCTCAACGCCATCAGCGAAACCTACCCGAACCTCCAGCCGCTCACCGAGACCGCGTGCGCCCATCTCGACGAGAGCACGGGCGATTGGCGGGAGGAGGTCATCCTCTTCGGCGCCGGGGGGCGGCAAGTGCTCGTCTGCCGGGGCACGCCCCTGCCCGGATCGGATCATCCGCAGCCCGGCCATGTCATCGTGTTCGACGATCTCACCGAGCTCATTCAAGCGCAACGCAATGCCGCCTGGAGCGAGGTTGCGCGACGGCTCGCGCACGAGATCAAGAACCCGCTGACCCCCATACAACTCTCGGCCGAACGGCTGAGGCACAAGTATCTCGGCAAGCTGCAAGGCGCGGACGCAGCCGGGCTCGACAGGCTCACGCGCACCATCGTGCATCAGGTCGAGGGCATGAAAGAGATGGTCAATGCGTTTTCGGACTATGCCCGAAACCCGCCGACCGCACCCAAGCTCGTGGATCTGAACGAGCTCATCAATGACGTGCTGGCTCTGTACGCCGCGGAGGGCTCGGGTCACGCCATTCGCCTGCACCTCGAGCCCGAGCTGCCCGCGGTGGAGGCGGATCCGGTCCGCTTGCGTCAGGTTCTTCACAATCTCGTGAAGAACGCCCTGGAGGCCAGCAGCGACGCCCGACCGGAGCTCGCGGTGGCGACCCGCTGTGTACGGGAATCCGCAGGCCTCTGCATCGAGGTGCGGATCAGCGACCGCGGCGTCGGGTTCTCCGAAGCCATCCTCGAGCATGCCTTCGAACCGTATGCGACCACGAAGCCCGGCGGCACCGGGCTCGGACTCGCTATCGTCAAGAAGATCGTGGAGGAGCACGGCGGCGTCGTGTGGGCAGAGAACAACCCGCAGGGCGGGGCCACCGTCATCATCCGGTTCCCGGTGTGCGCGGCTCCGGTCCGACACAACACAACGACATCTCGCAGACAGGCAGTATGAGCGCTCCCAATATCCTCGTGGTCGACGACGAACCGGACATCCGCACCCTCGTCAAGGAGATTCTGGAGGACGAAGGTTTCGTCGTAGCCGTGGCGGAAGACGCCCAGGCTGCACGTCAGGCGCGGCGCGCGCGGCGCCCGGATCTGACACTGCTCGACATCTGGATGCCGGACACGGACGGCATCACGCTTCTGAAAGAGTGGTCACAGGGCGGAGCCCCGGATACACCCGTGATCATGATGTCCGGACACGGCACTGTGGAG
This sequence comes from uncultured Ectothiorhodospiraceae bacterium, assembly GCA_964585725.1. Taxonomy (GTDB): domain Bacteria; phylum Pseudomonadota; class Gammaproteobacteria; order HK1; family HK1; genus CAZPFD01. The sequence continues at coordinate 4,538 of CAZPFD010000158.1, forward strand.
ACCGCGGTCGAGGCGACGCGGCTCGGTGCCTACGATTTCATCGAGAAGCCTCTGTCGCTGCCCAAGCTCCTGCTCGCCGTGCGTCACGCGCTCGAGGCCACCCAGCTCAGACAGGAGAACGTGGATCTGCGCCAGGAGATTCATCCGCTGGTCGAGCCCATCGGGCGCAGCACCGTGATGCAGCGCCTGCGCGAGCAGGCCAAACGCATCGCCGCGCACGACACGCCCGTGCTCCTGACGGGAGAGTCCGGCAGCGGCAAACAGATGTTCGCGCGCTACATCCATACCTACTCGGGCCGCTCGACCGGGCCCTTCATACGCGTGACCGTGGCGAGCCTTGCCAATACGGATCTGGGCATCGAGCTCTTCGGGGCGGAGGATGGCGCCGACGTCCATTACGGCGCGTTTGAACGCGCCAACGGCGGCACGCTGTTTCTGGAAGACGTCGCGGAGATGGATCCGTCCATTCAGGCACGGCTCTACGGTGCGCTTCAGCACCGCTCGTTCGTTCGACTCGGCGGCGTGCAGCCCCTGAGCACCAGCGTGCGCGTCATCGCCGCAACCCGCCAGGACCTGCGCAGGGCTGTGGAGAGCGGGCGCTTTCACCAGGATCTGTATTACCATTTGAACGTCGTCCCGCTGCACATCCCGCCGCTGCGAGAGCATCGAGAGGACATACCGGAATTGCTCGACTACTACGTGGACCTGCTCGTGAGCCGGGAGAATCACGGTTATCGACGCTTCACGGTCGCGGCAAAGAACCGGCTGCGCAACCACGAGTGGCCGGGAAACGTGCGCGAGCTCAAGAACATGGTCCAGAGGCTCCTCATACTCGGCGCCGGCCCCGATATCGATCTCCAGGAGGTCCAGTCGGCCATCGGCAGCAGCCCTCAATCGACGGGCGCGGACGAGCTTCCCGGCTTCGACCTGCCGCTCAAAGAGGCGCGGGAGCAGTTCGAGCGTGCCTATCTCGAGTATCAGCTCAAGCGGGGCGGGGGCAGCATCGGGCAAATTGCCAAGCAGGTCGGTCTCGAGCGCACGCATCTGTACCGCAAGCTTCGCGCGCTCGGCATCGATCCCAAACGTGCAGCCAGCACCGATCCCGATTACCTATGAGATACGACCATCACCTCCCGGGACGGCGAGCTCTTGCCGCAGCCCGCCGTCGTTCGCTGCTCCCCATCCGGCCCGTGTTTGGGGACGCTTCGCCGGCCACCCTCTTGCGGGCGGATCATCATCCCGGCCGGGAGAAGCTCGCGGGTAATCCGGGTACCGATTGACCGGATATGAAGATCATCATTCTAGGCGCCAGCCGCGTAGGCAGCTCGGTCGCGGAGAACCTCGCCCACGAGGCCAACGACATCACGGTCGTGGATCACGACCCGAAAGCGCTGCAGGCACTGCAGGACCACCTGGATCTGCGTACCGTGCTGGGCCACGCGTCGCATCCCGACGTGCTGGAACGCGCAGGAGCGCGGGATGCGGACATGGTGCTGGCGGTGACCAACAGCGACGAGACCAACATGGTGGCCTGCCAGGTGGCCTACACGGTCTTCCATACACCGACGAAGATCGCGCGTGTACGAGCCACCGAATACCTGACCCACAGAGAGCTGTTCAGTCAGGAAGCGCTCCCCATCGACGTTCTCATCAGTCCCGAGCAGCTGGTGACGGACCACATCCAGCGCCTGATCGAGACGCCCGGCGCCCTCCAGGTGCTCGACTTCGCCGAGGGCAAGCTCCGTCTCGTGGCGGTCAGGGCGTTCTACGGCGGGCCGCTGGTCGGGCACGAGCTGCGCGAGCTGCGGGAGCATATGCCCGGCATCGAGACGCGTGTCGCCGCCATCTTCCGCCGCGGCAAAGCCATCGTCCCGGAGGGCGACACCGTCATCGAGGCCGACGACGAGGTATTCTTCATCGCCGCAGCCAAGCACATTCGCACCGTCATGGGGGAGCTGCGCAGGCTCGACAACCCCGTGCGGCGCGTGATGCTGGCCGGCGGCGGCAACATCGGGCGCCGTCTGGCCAGCGCTCTCGAAGGTCGCTATCAAGTCAAGCTCCTCGAGAACAGTCTGGCCCGAGCGCGAGCGCTCTCCGAGCAGCTCAACAAGACCATCGTGCTCCAGGGTGACGCTGCGGACGAAGATCTGCTCCGAAACGAGGATATCGACAAAACGGACGTCTTCTGCGCGGTGACCAACGACGATCAGGCCAATATCCTCTCGTGTATGCTTGCCAAGCGGATGGGTGCCCGCAAGGTGATGGCTCTCATCAACCGCAGTGCCTACGTCGACCTGGTGCAAAGCGGCATCATCGACATCGCCATCTCGCCCCAGCAAACGACCATCGGCAGTCTGTTGGCGCACATCAGGCGCGGCGACGTCGTGGTCGTGCACTCGCTGCGCCGCGGCGCGGCCGAAGCCATCGAGGCCATCGCACACGGCGACCGGCGCACCTCCAAGGTGGTCGGCCGTCAGGTAGACGAGATCAAGCTGCCGCCGGGCACCACCATCGGCGCGCTGGTGAGGAAGGACGAGGTCATCATCGCTCACCACGATACACGGATCGAAGCCGACGACCACGTCATCTTGTTCCTCACCGACAAGAAACGCGTCCCCGAGGTCGAGCGCCTTTTCCAGGTGGGGGTCACCTTCCTTTGATCTGAACAACAAGAACAAGGCCGCGTCCGGGCGCGAGGTCTCTCCCGTGCGCCGCCCGCGCAGCCAGCGACACTGCAAGCACCCATGAGATTTCTCGCAGTCCAACGCATCTTCGGTCTGCTGCTGAGCCTGTTCAGCCTGACGATGGTCCTCCCGATGCTCATATCCTGGTGGACCTCCGACGGCGCGCTGCACGCCTTTGCCAGCGCGTTCGTCATCATCCTCGTCGTGGGGCTCGCGCTGCTGCTGCCCGTGCTGCGCCTCGAGCAGGATCTGCGCCTGCGCGACGGCTTCATCATCGTGGCTCTGTTTTGGAGCGGACTCAGCCTGGGCGGCGCGGTGCCCTTCATGCTGGCCGACGACCCTCACCTGTCGCTTGCGGACGCGGTGTTCGAAGCGGTCGCCGGGCTCACCACCACGGGCGCCACGGTGATCGCGGGGATCGACACGCTGCCGCCTTCGATCCTCTTCTACCGCCAGCTGCTCCAGTGGCTGGGGGGCATGGGCATCATCGTCCTCGCCGTAGCCGTCCTGCCCATGCTGGGCGTCGGCGGGATGCAGCTCTATCGGGCGGAGACGCCCGGCCCGATGAAGGAGAACAAGCTGACTCCGCGCATCACCGAGACGGCCAAGGCGTTGTGGTACATCTATCTGGGGCTCACCATCGCCTGCGCCGGGGCCTACTGGGCCGCGGGCATGAGCCCCTTCGACGCTCTGAGCCACAGCTTCTCCACCGTGTCCATCGGGGGCTTCTCCACCCACGACGCCAGCCTCGGCTACTTCGACGAACCTCTCATCGAAGGCATCGCCGTTTTCTTCATGGCGCTGGCCGGGATGAACTTCGCGCTGCACTTTCTGGCCTGGCGCTCGTTGAGCGTCCGACCGTACCTCGGCGACAGCGAGCTCAAAACGTACCTGTTCCTTCTCGGCTGCATCGCCGCCATCAGCAGCGCGTATCTCTACTTGTCGGGCACCTTCGGAGAGCCGATGACGGCGCTGCGCTATGGCGTGTTTCAGGCGGTCTCCATCAGCACCACCACGGGATACACGACCAGCGGTTACCACACATGGCCGAGCTTTCTGCCGGTGCTGCTGCTGTTTGCGAGCTTCGTCGGAGGATGCGCCGGCTCCACCGGCGGCGGGCTCAAGGTCATTCGCGTGCTGCTGTTGTTCAGGCAGGGCACGCGCGAGATCATGCGTCTCATCCACCCGAACGCGCAAATCCCGGTAAAGGTCGGGAACGCCGTCATGCCCTACCGGGTGGTGGACGCGGTGTGGGGTTTCTTCGCCACGTACGTTGCAACGTTCACGCTCATGCTGCTCGCGCTCATGGCGAGCGGGCTCGATCAGATTACCGCCTTCTCCGCGGTCGCGGCCTGCATGAACAACCTGGGGCCCGGCCTGGGCGCGGTAGCCTCCCACTACGGCGATCTGAGCGCCACCGCCAAGGGCATCCTCGCGTTCGCCATGGTGCTCGGACGCCTGGAGGTGTTTACATTCCTGGTCATACTGTCCCCGGCCTTCTGGCGCTCTTGAAGCCCGGTGCATAACGGAGCACGCGACGAAGATCCGTGCCGCGGGTCCGGTGAAGAACCTAAAATGATCCCCCGATGGTGACGCCCGGGTGTGCGCGTGACCTCGACGTTCCCCGCTTCGGAGGCACGATGATGGGTATGATCGAGAACCTCAAGGCCATGCTCAGCGCCGGCAAGGACGGCGCCCTCCTGCGTTACGGCCTGGGCAACGAATACCTCAAGGAGGAGCGCTTCGAGCAAGCGGCGGAGCATCTCGCCAAAGCCGTGGAGTACGACCCGGGTTATTCGGCTGCCTGGAAGGTCTACGGCAAGGCCCTCGCCCAGTGCGGGCGCCGGGAGGAGGCGGTGAGCGCCTATCAGGCGGGCATCGAGGCGGCGGAAAGAAAGGGAGACGTCCAGGCCGCCAAGGAGATGAAGGTCTTCCTCAAGCGGTTGCAGAAGTCTCAGACCGTTCTTCGTCCTCCGTCATCCTGATTACCCATGACGCTCAGCCCCGTGGTGCGGGGTGGCGAGTCCCTTGCGAGGGGTGACTGGCGGAGCGCGG
>CAZPFD010000159.1:0-9273 GCA_964585725.1 uncultured Ectothiorhodospiraceae bacterium
TCGTCGTGCATGTTCAAACCTGATTCAGCTATGCCCTGCCGGGCCAGGGAGCCCCGACAGGGCTGAGCGGGGCGGCGGGCCCGTGCGAAGGGGCGCGGACTACGCGGCGTGCCTCATGAACCACCCGGCGACGGCGTCCCGGTCGCGCTCGCCCATTCCCACGAAGACCTTGGTGCGGCGATAGAGAAAATCCTCCACCCCGCGCACGTCCTCGGTCTCGACGGCGTGCATCAGCTCGACCTCCGGGATCCCGGGCACCACCTCGCGCGCGGTCCCCGGCTCGGCGCGGATCCGCTCGTAGAGCTCGCGCGTGCACGAGCCGTACGTCTCGGTCCAGCGCGCGCGCACCGCCTCGCTCACCGCCTCGGGTCCGCTGCGCGCCAGGGCGGCCAGCGCGGCGCGGTCGAGAGCCCCGCCGTGCACGGGCTCGGCATGGGTCCACGGATCGCCCACACGGGCGCCGAAGCGCGCGAGCTCGCCCACCACCTTCTCGCCGAGCCGGCGGTGGATGCTGAGCTTGCCCCCGTAGACGGTGACGAGCGCACCACCCCGCCCGTGGCGCTGCGCGTGGATGGTGTAGTCGCGGCTGATCTCGCTCGGGCGCGCGGCGGCGTCGTCGATGAGCGGGCGCACGCCGGCGTACGACCAGAGCACGTCCCGCGCGCGCAGCGGCGGCTCGAAGAACGCGTTGTAGCAGTCGATGAGATAGTCGCGCTCCGCCTCCGTGCAGCGCACCTCGCCCGGGTCGCCCTCGTGCAGCACGTCCGTGGTACCGATGATCAGATAGCGTCCCTGCCAGGGCAGCACGAACACCACCCGCCCGTCGTGGTGCTGCAGCGTGTAGGCATGGGTGCGCCCCGGCTCCGGGGAGGGCACGACGATGTGACTGCCGCGATCGAGGCGCAGCCCGCGGCGTGTCACCGCCCCCTCGCGCACCCGGTCCAGAACCTCGTTGGCCCACGGGCCGGCGGCGTTCACCACGAATCGGGCGCGCAGCGCCCGGGTACGACCGCCCTCGCTCACCTCGACCACGTAGCCGTCGGCGCCGGGGCGCAGCGCGGTCACCTCACGGTAATTGCCGATATCCGCGCCGCGCGCACGGGCGTCGAGCAAGGTCTCCAGCACCAGGCGCGAATCGTCCCCCCAGCAATCGGGATAGTGCAGCACCGCGCGCAGCCCTGCACGGCGCAGATTGGGCAGCGCCGCCACCGCCTCGTCGCTGAGGCGCCCCGCCGGCTCGATCAGACTGCGCCCCGAGAGGACGTCGTAGAGCCACAGCCCCAGCCGGATCACCCACGCGGGACGCGGCGCGCTGCGCGTTACCGGGAGCAGGAAGCGCAACGGGTACACCAGGTGCGGTGCGGTGCGCATCAGTATCTCGCGCTCGCGCAACGCCTGGTACACGAGGCCGAACTCGAACTGCTCCAGATAGCGCAAGCCGCCGTGGATGAGCTTGGACGACGCCGAGGACGTGGCGCAGCCGTAGTCGTCGCGCTCGGCGAGGTAGACCGAGAGGCCGCGTCCAGCGGCATCGCGCGCGACGGCGGCGCCGTTGATGCCGCCCCCGATCACCAGCACGTCCACTGAATCCGCCATGGATCAGGCACCGTACATGGGACGCAGGCTCTCGAAGAGCTGCCGGTAACGATGGTAAGCGTCGTCGTACACGTCGCGGTTGCCCGGCTCGGGCTCGAGCACCGCGCTTGCACCGCGCAGCTCGCCCGCCGCGGCTCGCAGATCTGCGTGCTCGCCGGCGGCGAGGGAGGCGAGCAACGCCGCGCCGAGGGGCGACGTGTCGGGCGCCGCCGCGATCTCGACCGGGAGGCCGCTGAGGTCCGCTCGGATGCGGGCCCACAGGCGGCTGCGCGCGCCCCCGCCGAGCAGCAGGATGGGGTCGCCGGCCACGCCCATCTCGTGCAGCCGGGTCACGACGTCGCGCATCGCGTACGCGCACCCCTCGAGCAGCGCGCGCGCCAGGTGCCCGCGGTGGTGGCCGGCGGTGAGACCGTAGAAGCATCCGCGCGCGGAGGCGATCCACTCGGGGGCCATGGCGCCGCTCAGCGCGGGGAGAAACAGCACACCGTCCGAGCCCGCCGGCGCCTCCGCCGCGATCCGGTCCAGCTCGTGCGGGTCCGGCAGATCGAGCACCTTCAGCAGCCATGCCACGGCGCCCCCCGAAAGCCAGCCCGGGTTCTCGATGAAGAAGGCGCCGCCCGCGTAGCGGTGGGTCTCGAGCAGGCCCTGCGCGTCGATGCTGGGCGAGCCGTGCACCGCGCCCACCACCTCTGCGGTTCCCAGGGTGCAGGCCACCGGCCCCGGCGCAACCACGCCGGCCCCGAGCGGATTCGAGTAGTCGTCTCCGGTGCCCACGGCCACGGGCAGGCCCTCAGGCAGCCCGGTGAGGGCCGCGCCGCGCGCGTGCAGGCGTCCCGCGCAGTCGCCGGCGTCGCGGATGCGCGGCAGCTCATCGGCCTCGACCTCGAAGGCGGATAGAAGCTCGGGGGCGTACGCCCCGTCGCACAGGGAGTAGAGCATGGTGGTGGACGCCAGACCGTGATCGAACACGTGCTCGCCGGTGAGGCGCGCCACCATATAAGAGACCGGCTGGTGAAACCGGGCGATGCGCCCGGCCTCGGGGTGGTGGCGCTTGAGCCAGCGGATCTTGGCGGCCATGTGCGTGGCATCCATCACCACGCCCGTGAGCGCGCGCACGCGCTCGGCGGAGAGCGCCGGCATGTCACCGGCGGCCCGGCGGTCCGACCAGATGATGCACGGCCCGAGGGCGCCGCCGTCGTCCCCGGTTGGGACGCAACCGTCGAGCTGGCCGCACACCCCGAGGGCGGCCACCCCCGCGGGCCGCACCCCGGCCGCCGCCAGCGCCCGGCCCACGGCCGGCGACAGCGCCTGCTCCCACAGGGCCGGGTCCTGCTCCGCCCAGCCCGGACGCGGATAGCGGGGCTGGTAGTCGGCGCCGGCCTCGCCCAGGACGCGAAACCGCGCGTCGGTCACCACGGCCTTGAGGCTCTGGGTTCCGATGTCCACCCCTACATACACGTCCCGTGGTGCCCTCCCGGGGCGATGCCCCTCAGTCACAGGCCGCGAGCACCTCGCGGAGCTGCGAATGGATGTCCCCCTTGCGCGGAGAGAACCTGCCGTCGAACACCGCGGAGCCGATGGTGAAGGCGTCCGCCCCTGCCCCGGCAACGCTGCGCACCGTCTGCGGGGAGTCGATGCTGCCGGCGACGATGAGGCGCCCGCGGCCCAGACTCTGGCGCGCCGCACGGATCAGCGCCAGCGGATCGTCGTCCACGGCGCGAAACGCCAGGAGGTCCACGCCGGCGCAGCCGCGGTTCATGATCGCTGCGCAATCATGCGCGATGCGAGCACGTTCGCCGCGCAATCGGGTCGGGTGGCCTTCCGGCAGGCCCGCAAAAGGATAATACGCGATGCCGCTGCCGTTCAGTATCTCCAGCACGGCGTCCACGTCGGTGCCGCCCAGCAGACAGTCAACGCCGACCTCCACCGCGGCGCGCACCGAGTCCAGGCACGACTCGGGGGTAATGCTCACCACTTCCATGTAGCTCGTGGCGCCGGTGCGCTGGATACGGCGGTTGAGCTCCACCAGCGTTTCGGTATCGACACCGACGTCCTTGAATCCGACGTGCCTCAAACCGAGCGGCTCAACGGCGTCGAACATTTCGAGGCAATCCTCGATGGTCTGATCCTGCCGGGTGAGCATGAAGATGAAGTCCATGGTGGTGTTCCTGGAGCCAGAGCCGGAGACGAGAACGTGGTGAATACCACTTTATTATGTGGTAGGTCTTTCAGATCATGTGCTATTTTTCACGGCACCCGGCCAATGTCAACGCCCGTCAACCCGCCGTCAGTACCACGAGCACGGCGACCGCGAGGGCCAGCATGGACCGGCTGTTGCAGAGTTGCAGATTAGGGCGTTCCCTGCGCCCCCCTCGGCCATCGGGGGGCGGGAACGAGCCCCGGCCAGAATTTTTTTCCCGATTCTTTACAAACTACTTGAAAAACACCCTGCAATGAACTATGAATAAAGAGCGTTTTCGGCAACCCCCAGCGATGGGGACTCAGTTGCCGAATTCTTGGCTCCTCCTCCTCCCTCCAGTTGCCGAAGGGGTACTCCAACCCCTTCGGCATTTTTTTTCGAATTCAAATACATAGGGGACATTTGGCTAGCCGCCACCTGCCAGGAGGGCGGGCCCCTGCCAGGGGTGAGCCGCGGAGCGCCGAGCCTCGGGATCCGCTGGCCGTCGCGGGCCAGCCGACGTTCACAGGTGGTCAGGTGGTCGGGTATCGAGAAAAGCCCGCCGGGGCGCGGCGGGCTTGGGGCAAGAGGTGCAACCGCTACAGGAGGGGCCCGGGGGGCTCACCCCGGCCCGGCGCACAGAGGCTGGCGGCGCCGCCTACGCGGCGGTGCGCGACCTCGAGTGCGCCTCGGGATAGCGGATGCGCAATGCCGCGTGGCCGCTGGGGGTGCTGAAGGAGCCCGGGATCTGCACCATGAGGCAGTCGGTCTTGACGTCGACGATGACGCCTCGAACGAACCCGCGGTTGTGGTTCGCAAACTGCACCTGCTCGCGGCGCACGTAGCCGCAGAGATCGCCCTTGCCTGCCGTGCGTCTGATGGTGACGCGTTTCTCGTCCGGAAACGCGCCCGGCTCTATGATGCACGGGACGTTGAATGAATCGCCCGACCTGAATCTAGCCATTTCTCGCCTCCCTCTGCGCATACACCGGAGCTGCGCCTTCGTCCTCGAAGGCGCCGTGGCCCCTGGCTGTCCTCCGGCGCCGGCGTCCCTGCGGCGCTGTCCCGCTACCACCATCTCGTTCGGAGAAGAGATTAGCTCAGCGCAGAGGCCGGCATCTGTAAGAAACGCGCGGGAGTGCGCGTAAGGGGATTCCTACACTCGGCCGGTACCGCACGGGACAGGTGGTCCGACGCGATGGGGAGGAAGAATCTTCCGGGAAAATTCTTCCCATCACGCGTGGCGGCGTATGTCGCATGTTCTTTGGGAATCGAAAGACAGGACGCCCTGCGAGCCGTCCGGCGATAATCCGATAACATGAAGCGAACCCTGGAGTGCATCGGGCGCGTGCAAACAACTCCCCATCAACCATGCGCTGGATGCCGGCCGCTGCTGGTGAAGGAACTTTGCTGATACCACCGGGGGAGGAGACGCGATGCCGGATTCGTCGAGAGCATTCACGCCGCCTCGGCGGCGCAACCCGCCCGGAGGTTGGAGTCCCGCGCGCACCGCGCTGGGTTTAATCCTCGCTGCGGTCGTAAGCAGCGATGTGCCGGTGGCCTTCGCGGTTGACCTGACGGTGCAGGTCAGCAGGCAAGGAACCGGCCAGCTGCTCGCCGACGTGGCCGTATGCGTAGGCACTCCGGCCGATCCGGATCAGTTCGGAACCGCACGCACGGATCGTGACGGCAGCGCGCGCTTCGCGGCGCTGCCTCGAGCGCCGCTCAGCGTGGTGATGTCGAAGGACGGCTTTCGCGGCCGTCAGCTCGCACTCGGGCCGTTGGACCACGATCGGGACGTGCTCGTGACCTTGCCGCGCGGGGGCGGCGGTCCCCGCTGTGCAGGACCGCTCGCCGCAGCCGAGCCCAGCGCGGGCGTCGATCTGCGCCTCGCGGAGGTTCGCATCAACGAGGGTGCGAGCGCTACGCGCCAGCGCACGGTCGAGCTCCGCGTGCGGGCGTCGGACGACCCCACGCACTACCGGGCGAGCGAGCGCTCGGACTTCGAAGGCGCCGATTGGGTCCGTTTCCAGGAGCCCATCCGCTATCGTCTGAGCGGCGGAGAGGGCGAGAAGACGATCTACGTGCAGCTGCGCAAGTATCGCTCGGCGGGGGGCGCGGAGATCGAGACGCTCTCCAACGTCGCCCGCGCCAGCATCGAGCTCACATCGCGCTGAGGTCGGGGTCCGCCGCCTCGGCGGCGCAGCCGGCCTGCGGCTGTTCCCGAGCGGCGTGCTGCCATAGCTCGGCACGGGTCTCCTCGAGCGCCGGACGCAGCTCGTCGCCCGGCCCGAGCAGATCCAGCCCCGCCTGCACCTGGCCCAGAGCGGCCGCGTAGCATCCGCGCTCGCCCAGCACCTGCCCCAGGTTGTTGCGCCCGACCGCGCTGTCCGGCGCGTGCTCCAATAGGCGGCGATAAGCGCTCTCCGCCGCGCGCAGGTCGCCTTCGGCGTAGCGCGCGTTGCCCAGGCCCAGCCACGCGACGGGGCTCGCGGGCCATTTGTGCACCGCCGTCGCGTAGGCGCGTTTCGCGGCCTGAATACGCCCGGCGGATTCGAGGGCGGCGGCCGCTTCCAGGTAGGCGCCTTCGTCCGCTACCGCCGGAAGCTCGCCCGGGCGCAGCGCCACGAATCCCCATGCGCCTGCGCGCTGCCAGCTCGCAACGAAACGCGCCCGCGACAGGACCTCGCGGCGCTCGAGCCCCGAGCGCAGGATGACCTCGTCGCGCCGCGAGTCGAAGCCCACCACGACGGCATAGTGCCAGCGCGGCCAGACGGCGAGCCCGAGGTTCTGGAGGACCAGCACCGGCCGGCCCGCCGCGAGCTCGGCCAGCAGCGCCTCGAGCTCGCCCGCGATGACGTACGCCATCCGCCCGCGGGCGCGGGTCGCCGCCAGCATCTCGACCTGGAGGCTGCCCCTGCGCTCGGGGATGTAAACCTGGGCCACGAGCTCCTCGGGCGGGACCTCCACGCCGGACGCCCCCAGGATCGTAGCCAGCGCCGCCGGCCCGCACTGGTAGCGCTCCTGGGCGAAGAACGGGGTCTCGGTCAGCTCGATGGGAGTCGCGCCCTCGGGGAGCGCGGGTGCGGGCCCCACGCCGGCGCAGCCGGCCGCAAGGGATGCCAGCCACGCCCACGCCGCTGCGACGGCGATATGCAAGGGGCGCACGGGGAACGCCGCCCGTGCGCGCCTAAAGGGAGGTGAAGAAGTTGGTGACGCCGAGGAGCTCCAGAATCAGCAGGACCACGAACACCGCGCCTATGATCCACAGCACGTCGCCCCCGGCGGGCAACTGCTCGATGTGCTGCTCGAGCATTTGGAGCTCGCTGTCGGTGAGGCTCGCCACCCGCTCCTGCGCCGCCTTCGGATCGACGCCCATCTCCACCAGCTGCTCGCGTACGTCCTCACGCGCGAGCAGTGCGCTCACGCGCTCCACCCGTTGCTCGCGCTGCTGCACGTCGATGGCCCTCTCGGTGCCGATGATCCGCGCCTGCGCCGCCGGCAAGTGCGCGGCGAAAAAGGTCACGCTCAACAGCAAGGCGATGAAGCGTTTGGCCTGCATTGCGGACACGTTTGTGTTCTCCTCTGGATTGGCTCGGCCTGGCAACAGTTCGGCAGCGCCGCGCAGGGCTTAAGCTCGGGGAGCTCGGCGCAGCGCAGGACGGGATGCTCGCGCGGCGCGAGCGGGCGCTCTCAGGTGAACGCCCGCTCGATGTCCGCGAGCACCGCCTCCTCGCTCTTGGAGATCTTGCTGCCGAGGCTCATGAAGCCGCCGGCGGCTTCGGCGACGCGGCGGGCGCGGCCCAGAACCTGTGCCTTCAGCCGTTCCCGGGCCTCGGATCCGAGGTCCGCCACCATCGCCGCGGTGTAGGCCTGCCATGCGTCGGTCAGCGCGCGCTCCGGCTCGCGCGTGAGCCAGCCCTCGACCAGGCGGTATACCTCGCTGTCCGGGGCGCACCCCGTCACATCGCGCGTGGCCGCCAGCACCGCCTCGCGCTCCTTGGGATCCAGCTCGCCGTCCGCCCAAGCAACCGCCACCAGCGGCACCAACGCGAAGGCGGCGATGGTCTCGGCGGAAACCTCGAGCGCCAGCAAGTGATCGAGCACCGCGTCGTCCGTGATGCCGGACGCCTCGGACAGCGCCTGCCTTCTCGCCGTCGCCTGCTCCTTCTCGCGCAGGCGTTCGCGCAGCTCGGCGCTCTGCCTGGAGAAGAACTCGTCCTCCAGACCCTTACGGCGCTCGCCCAGAATCTCTTCGCTCACCCTCTCACCTCCGGCGCACCTTCTGCGCTTTCTATCCCATCGCGCCCGCAGGCGCAACGGTGGTCGTCCGGCGTCCAGCCCGCCCCGGAAATGCGTGCTCGAGTGCAAGACAATTGGCAAACTTACCAAAGGCGATTTGCATCGAAGCACAGTGGTCGACTGGGAGGACCTGCACTACTTCGTCGCGGTGGGCCGCACCGGCAGTCTGTCGGGGGCCGCCCGGGAGCTGCGAGTCAATCACTCCACGGTATTCCGGCGCATCCGTGCGCTGGAGCGCTCCCTCGGCGTGCGCCTGTTCGACCGCCTCCCGGGCGGGTACGTGCTCACCGCCGCCGGGGAGGAGATGATGTCCGCCGCCCGCCGCGTGGAAGACGAGATCCACGCCCTCGATCGCAAGGTCACCGGGCGCGATGTGGAGCTGCGGGGCGCCATCCGTGTCACCACCACCGACACCCTGGCGGCGCGCTTCGTGCAGCCCCACCTCTTCGGGTTCCACGAGCGCTATCCCGGCATCGCGATCGAGCTCATCGTCAGCAACGAGTTTCACAGCCTCCCCAAGCGCGAGGCCGATATCGCCATCCGGCCGACGCGCAGCCCGCCCGAGACCCTTGTCGGGCGGCGCTTGAGCGGGCTCGCCTGGGCGCTGTACGGCGCCCCGGCGTACCTCGACCGGCGCGGTACGCCGTACGCCCCGAAAGACCTCCCACGCCACGTCTTCGTATGCGCGGACGAGGAGCTGAGACATGTCGCTGCCGCGCGCTGGGTGGCGAGACACGCGGCCGGGGCGCACATCGCCTACCGCAGCAACAGCTTCCTCGCGCAGCTCGGGGCGGTGCGCGCGGGATTCGGGCTCGCGGTGCTGCCCTGCTTCCTCGCCGACACGGAGCCCGGCGTGCGCCGCGTGTTCGCCCCGGACGAGAGCCTCATGAGCGAGCTGTGGTGCCTGACCCACCCGGATCTGCGCGACACCGCCCGCATCCGCGCCTTCACCGCGTACATCGCCGAGGCCGTTGCCGGCGAACGAGATCTGCTCGAGGGCCGAAACCCTCACCCGGGCTGAAAGACGGTTCCTGATTGCCGATGAAGCGCAGCTATGCTCTGCCGGGGCGGCGAGCTCTTGCGAGGGTGACTGGCGGAGCACGGCGGGCGGGGCGGGAAAAGTGGGGTCAGACACTACTTTCCCTCGCCGCCGCCCGGGGCGTGCTCTCGCGGCGGAGGCATCTGCAAGAAGTATC
>CAZPFD010000160.1:0-2784 GCA_964585725.1 uncultured Ectothiorhodospiraceae bacterium
GTGCCACAAAGACAGGCCAGCGGAAGGGAAAGTAGTGTCTGACACCACTTTTCCGAGAGAGGCACCGTGACCGATGACGAATGACATGAAGAAGTACGACGTCATCGTCATCGGCGCCGGGCACAACGGGCTGGTGTGCGCCGCGTACCTGGCGCGCGCCCGCCGGCGCGTGCTCGTGCTCGAGGGCGCCGCGCACCTGGGCGGCGCCGCGTCGACGCGCGAGATCGCGCCCGGGTATCGCGTCTCGGCCTGCGCCCACCTGCTGCACATGCTGCACCCGCGGATCGTGCAGGACCTCGCCCTCGCCAATCACGGGCTGGAGTACTCGGCACGGCAGATGCCGACGGCGGTGCTGGGCGCGAACGGCGGCGCCCTGTCCCTCCCGGACGACGACGCCGGCGCCCGCGAGGCGCTGGCCGCCCACAGCAAGCACGATGCCGAAGCCTGGCCGGCTTTTCGGGCGCGCATGACGCGCTTCACCCGCGTGCTGCGGCCCCTGCTCACGCGCACGCCGCCCCGGCTCGGGACCCGCGAGCGCGCCGACCGCCTGGCACTGCTCAAGGCGGGATGGTCGCTGCGCCGCCTCGGGCGCGACGACATGCGCGAGCTCCTGCGCATCGCCGGCATGAACATCGCCGATCTTCTGGAGGAGACGTTCGAGACCGGGGCCGTGCAGGGGGCGCTGGCGCTGGATGCGGTGCTGGGCACTCGGCTCGGCCCGCGCTCGCCCACCTCCGTGCTGACCTACCTCTACCGCCTGGCCCACGAGAACGGCAACGGGGGCCTGTCGCATCCGGTGGGCGGTCTGGGTGCGCTCACCGAGGCCCTCGCCGAAGCGGCCCGCTCGGCGGGCGCCGAGATCCGCACCGAGAGCCCGGTGCAGCGCATCCTGGTGGAGAACGACCGCGCCGGCGGCGTGGTGCTCGAGAGCGGCGAAGCCATCGCCGCGGGCTGCGTGGTCTCCAACGCCGATCCCCGGCGCACCTTTCTCGAGCTGCTGGGACCCGAGCATCTCGACGCCGGCTTCGTACGCAAGGTGCGCAACATCCGCATGCGCGGCACTGCGGCCAAGCTGAACCTGGCCCTCGACGCCCTGCCCTCCTTCCAGGGCGTGGACGCGGCGGCGCTGCGCGGACGGCTGCTGGTCGCGCCCGGGATCGGCTACGTGGAGCGGGCCTTCGACCATGCCAAGTACGGGGAGGTCTCGGCCGCGCCCGCCATCGAGATCACGCTGCCCTCGCTGCACGATGCGAGCCTCGCGCCCGAGGGCAAGCACGTGCTCTCCGCGATCGTGCAGTACGCGCCCTACGATCTCAAAGGCGGCTGGGACGGCGCGCGCGACTCTTTCGCGGACGCGGTGATCCGCACCCTCGCGGCGTACGCGCCGGACCTCGAATCCAGGATCGTCGCACGCGAGCTGCTCACGCCCCTGGATCTGGAGCGCGACCTGCGCATGACCGGAGGACACTGGCACCACGGCGAGCTCGCCTTCGACCAGTTCCTCATGCTGCGTCCGGTGCCCGGGGCCGCGCAGTACTCGACCCCGCTGCCCGGGCTGTACCTGTGCGGCGCCGGCGCCCATCCGGGCGGGGGCGTCACCGGGGTCGCAGGCATGAACGCGGCGCGGCGCATGCTCGCCCGGGAGGCCGCATCATGAGCATCGAGCGCACCCACTACCGTACGCCCGCGGTGCCGACGCCGTTCCACGCGCGGACGTCGGCGCTTTGCCAGAGCAACGAGTGGAGCCGCTGGGCCGGATACACGACGCCCGAGCGCTACACCGAGGTCGAGCACGAGTACTTCGCGGTGCGCAACCGCGCATCGCTCTTCGACCTCACGCCCATGATCAAGTACGCCGTCACCGGACCCGACGCGGAGCGATATCTCAACCGCGTGCTCACCCGCAACGTCGCGAAGCTCGGGCGCGGGCGCGTCGCCTACGGCGTGTGGTGCGACGACCGCGGGCACGTGCTCGACGACGGAACCCTGTTTCGACTCGACGACACCGAGTTCCGGCTGTGCTCCCAGGACCGCCACCTCGACTGGCTGCTCGATTCCGCCTACGGCTACGACGTACGCATCGAGGACGTGACCGAGCGCATCGCGGCCCTCGCCCTCCAGGGGCCCACCTCGTGCGCAGTGCTCCAGGGCCTGGGGCTGCCCGACATCGAGCGGCTGCGACCGTTTCGCTTCGGCGAGTTCGATTTCGAGGGCGGCAGGCTGATGGTCTCGCGCACCGGATACACCGGGGATCTGGGCTACGAGCTCTGGATCGACCCGGCGCGCGCGGAGGCGCTGTGGGATGGATTGATGCAGGCGGGCGCCGTCTACCACATCCGCCCCATCGGCTCCAGGGCGCTCAACCTGGTGCGCATCGAGGCGGGCCTGCTGCTGCCGCACGTGGATTTCATGCCGGCGAAGGAGGCGCTGCGCCCCACCCGCGGGCGCTCCCCCTTCGAGCTCGGGCTCGACTGGCTGGTGGACTTCGACAAAGGCCATTTCACCGGGCGCCGAGCGCTGGCGGCGGAGCGCCGCGCGGGCTCGCGCTACCGCGTGGTGCGCCTGGACGTGGAAGGCAACCGCCCCGCCCAGGACGCCTTCATCTACCACGACAAGAAGCACGAGGCGGGACACGTGACCTCCGCCATGTGGTCGCCCACCTGCAAGCGCAGCATCGCCATCGCCACCCTGCGCACCCGGTATCTCGCACATGCGGACCGGCTGTGGGCCGAGATCTACGTGCCCAAGGAGCTCAAGTGGGAGAAGCGCATGGTCCGCTGCCGC
>CAZPFD010000160.1:2884-9170 GCA_964585725.1 uncultured Ectothiorhodospiraceae bacterium
CGGCCGCGCTCGGTGGGCAACGTCATCGTGCGCCACGCCGTGCAGGGCGGCTTCGAAGGCGCCCTCTACGCCGTCAACCCGCGCTACCGCGAGGTCGAGGGGGTGCCCTGCTACGCGAGCTTGAAGGATCTCCCCGCGCCCGCCGAGCACGCCGTGCTCGCCGTCGGCGACGAGCGCATCGAGGCGGCGTTCGAGGACGCCGTGCGCCACGGCGTGCGCGCGGTGACCATCTTCTCGAGCCTGTTCCAGCCCCGGGCGGGCGCGCCGCCGCTGACCGAGCGCATCCGCGCCCGGGCGCGCGAGGCGGACGTTCTGATCTGCGGGCCCATGAGCATGGGCTTCTACAACTTCACGCACCGCCTGTGGGTGTGCGGGTTCGACACGCGGCTCGATCACCGCGCAGGCGGCGTCACCTTGATCACCCAGTCGGGCTCGGTCATGAGCTCGCTGGTGGATGCCGAGGCGCGCATCGACTACAACCTGGTCGTCTCCTCCGGCCAGGAGCTCGTGGTCACCGCCGCGCAGTATCTGGATTTTGCTCTGGATCTCCCGTCCACGCGCGTGGTGGCGCTGTTTCTCGAAGCGGTGCGCGATCCCGCGGGCTTCGTCGCCGCGCTGGAGAAGGCCGGCGCCCGGGGCATCCCGGTGGTCGCCATCAAAGTGGGGCGCACCGCCGAGAGCGCGCGCGTGGCCGCGAGCCACAGCGGCGCCCTGGTCGGGGACGACGGCGCCTTTCAGGCGCTGTTCGAGCGCCACGGCGTGCTGCGCGTCGCCTCCATCGACGAGATGGCGTACACCATCATGCTGCTCGCGCAGCCGCACCCCGTGGGGCCGGGCGCGCTGGCCACCATCCACGACTCCGGCGGCGAGCGCGGGCTGCTCATCGATCTGGCCGCGGACGCCGGCGTGCCCTTCGCCGCGCTCTCGCCCGAGACGCTCGAGCGCCTCGCGGGGCGCCTCGATCCGGGGCTGCCGCCGGGCAATCCGCTGGACGCCTGGGGCACGGGGCGCGACTACCACGGCGTGTTCCGCGACTGCTTCCAGTGGATGATGGAGGATCCCGCCACCGCCCTCGGCGCGGTGGTGTGCGACCGCGCGCCCGAGGGCCGCATCTTCCCCGAGTACCTGGACTTCGTGCGCACGGCCCACGCCGCGAGCGGCAAGCCGACCTGCCTGGTGTCGAACCATCAGGGCAGCGGCGTCTCGCCCGACGCGGTGCGGCTCACCCGCGAGGGGTTTCCGGTGATCGACGGGATCGGAGGCTTTCTCCAGGCGGTGCGCCACGCCTTGGCCTATCGCGACTTCCGGGCCCGGCCGAAGCCGGCGGCGCGCGCCGTGGATGCGGCGGCGGTGGCGCGGTGGCGGACCCGCATCCGCGAAGGCGCGCTCTCCGATCCGGCCGCGGCCCTGGACTGGCTCGCGGATTTCGGGCTGCCCGTGGCGGCGCACCGGCGCGCGGACTCGCGGGCGTCGGCCTGCGCTGCGGCCGAGGCCCTCGGCTACCCGGTGGTGCTCAAGACCGCCGAGCCGGGGATCGTGCACAAGTCCGACCTGGGCGGGGTGCGCCTGGATCTGCGCGATGCCGACGCGGTCGCGCGCGCGTACGAGGCGCTCGCCGATACGCTGGGCGCGCGCGTGCTGGTGGCGCCCATGGTGGCCGGCGGCGTGGAGGTGATGCTCGGGGTGGTCAACGATCCCCAGTTCGGCCCCGTGGTGCTGCTGGGCGCGGGGGGCATCTACACCGAAGTGCTCGCGGACGTGCGCTTCCTGCTCGCGCCGGTGGACCCGCCGAGCGCGCGGCGCGCCCTCGAGCAGCTGCGGATCTGGCCGCTCCTGCGCGGGGCGCGCGGCGCGGCGCCCGCCGACGTGGATGCGTTGTGCGAGGCAGCCGCGCGCCTCTCGGCCGCGGCGCTGGCCTTCGGCGCGGAGATCGAGAGCATCGACCTCAACCCCGTCAAGGTGCGCCCCGAGGGCTGCACCGCCGTGGACGCCGGAATCATCCTCAGGCCCGATGGCCCATGATCAGGCGGCAGAGCCGAAGTGAGTCAGGGCGGCCCGCCCGAGCATGAACCACACCGCCAGCGTGGCGATGAGGTGGAGACAGAACCGGAGCATCACCAGATTGAATGTGCAATGGACCGCGCTGTGCAATGCCCGGAAAATCAGGAAAACCCATCCAGCGGCAACGTACGCGGCATCCACCTGACCGCTGGCGAAGACATAGAGAGCAATCGCGTAGAAGAGCACCGGAATCTCGAACAGATTCTTCAGGTTGTCCGACGGATTCGAGACCGCGGCGGGTGATAGACGCGCGAGCGCACCGGGCGTCGCAAGCTCCCTCGAGCTGATGTTGTTCTTTGCGATGAATCGGATGCGGCGGATGTACATGTACAGCCAGACGAGCAGCGTCAGCAGCATCGCCCCGAAGAAGGGTCCGAAGATCGCCGTCTGAGCCATGCTTTACTCCTTATCGGTCAACGCCGCTCCCGAATGTATCTCGAGACATCCCGTCGATCGAACGGGCGGCCATGGATTCGAAGGCAGAATATGACGTCCGCCGCGATGAAGGCGAAGCACAAGACCCTCTACCACCCGGCGGTCTACGACGACGCGCAGCCGGTGCAGAGCTACTGGGAGGCGACGGTCGAGCGCGCGCCCGGAGAGTATCCTGCGCTCGGGGCCGGCGAGAGCTGCGACGTGGCGATCATCGGCGGCGGCTACACCGGGCTCTCCGCCGCGCTGCATCTCGCGCGCGACCACGGCGTCGACGTCCGCGTGCTCGAGGCCGGACCCATCGGCTGGGGGGCCTCGGGGCGCAACGGCGGCTTCTGCACCTTCGCCCCGACCAAGCTGTCGATCCCGCAGCTCCTCCGGCGCTACGGCATGGAGGAGACCCGGCGCTTCTACGCGAGCCAGCTCGAGGCCATCGACCTGGTGGACTCGCTGCGCGAGGACGAAGGCATCGACTACGACCGCCAGGGCGACGGCAACCTGCTGGTCGCGCACAAGCCGTCCTGCTACCGGGATCTCGAGGAGGAAGCCGAAGCCCTGCACCGCGTCAGCGGGATCAGGACCCGGCTCTACACCCGCGAGGCGTTCGCGCGCGAGGGGCATGAGGGCACCGAGCAGTTCGGCGCGCTGCACATCGACGCGGGCTTCGCCCTGCATCCGCTCAAGCTCGCCCTGGGGATCGCGCGCGCAGCCGCGCGCCGCGGCGCCGTCCTCCACGGCCACAGCCGCGTCCTCGAGTGGCGCCGGGAAGGCGGCTCGCACCGGCTGGTGACGGCCGGCGGCGAGCTGCGCGCGCAGCGCGTGATCGTGGCCACCAACGGCTTCACACGCGACGGCCTGCATCCGGCCTTCGACGGCGTGCTCCTGCCGGCGCTCTCCAATGTCATCACCACCCGGCCGCTCTCGGAGGAGGAGCTCGCGCGCCAGGGCTGGCGCACCGAGACCCCCATCTGCAACACGCGCCACCTGCTCTTCTACTACCGGCTGCTGCCCGATAAGAGCTTTCTGTTCGGCGCACGCGGCGACACCACCGGGCGCCCGGAGCACGCGGCGAAGATGGGCGACTGGATGGTGCGCCGCCTTGGCGAGCTTTTCCCGGGGTGGAAGAATGTCCCGGTGACCCACTTCTGGCGCGGGCTCATCTGCGGGACCACCCGGCTCACCCCCTGCCTCGGGCGCCTGGACGACGACCCGAGCGTGTGGTACGCCTTCGGCTACCACGGCAACGGCGTGAACACCGCACCGTGGGCGGGCAGGCTGCTGGCCCGGCAGATGGCGGAGGCCGGGACCCCCAAGCCTTCGGTGCCCGCGGTGATGGCGGGCCTGGCGCGCAGATTCCCGCTCCCGGCCCTGCGCCTGTGGGTGCTGCGCGGCGCCTACGTCTACTATCGGTGGCTGGATGGCAAATAAGCGAGAGAAAAACCGCGAAGGAACGCTCCCGCGCGAGCGGGTGGCGACGGCCGGCCCCGACGAGCTGGAGCGGTTCCTGGACGAGCACCCGGACACCCAGTACGTCGACGCCGTGTTCATCGACCTGTGCGGCCTGATCCGCGGAAAGCGCTACCCGCGCGCGGAGGCGCAGAAGCTCTTCAAATCGGGCCTCCAGATCCCCTACAGCGTCTACCTGCTGGATGTGACCGGCGCCAACGCCGACCCCGGAGGGCGGGGCTTCAGCGACGGCGACCCGGACGGCACCGCGCTGCCCCTGGCGGGCACCCTGGTGCCGGTGCCCTGGTCGCCCCGCCCCGGCGCGCAAGCCTTGATGACCCTGCTCGACCAGGAGGGGCGCCCGTGCATGGTGGAGCCGCGCAACATCGCCCTGCGCGTGGCCGAGCGCTTCCACGAGCTGGGGCTGCGCCCGGTCACCGCCTTCGAGCTCGAGTTCTATCTGATCGATCGCGAGCGCGGCGCCGGCGGCCGCCCCCAGCCGGTGATCTCGCCCGCCACGGGCGAGCGCGAGAAATCCACCCAGGTCTACGGCATCGAGGAGCTGGGCGCCTTCTCGGGGTTCTTCGACGACACCGAGGCCGCGTGCCTCGCGCAGCGGGTGCCGGCGACGGTGGCCACCTCCGAGTTCGCGCCCGCGCAGTACGAGATCAACCTGCGCCACATGGAGCCGCCCATCACCTCGGCCGACCACTGCGGCCTTCTGCGCAACATCATCAAGTGCGTCGCCAAGCAGCACGGCATGGAGGCGACCTTTCTCTCCAAGCCGTTCCCGGACGAGACCGGCAACGGCATGCACGTGCACCTGAGCCTGCTCGAGGGCAGCGGCCGCAACGCCTTCGACGACGGCAGCGCCGGGGGCAGCGAGGTGCTGAGACACGCCATCGGCGGCCTGCAGGCTACCATGGCCGAGGGCATGGCCCTGTTCGCCCCCAACCTCAACGCCTACCGCCGCTTCGGCCCGAACCTGTTCGTGCCGGTCACCAAGAGCTGGGGATTCAACAATCGCTCCGTCGCCTTCCGCATCCCCGGCGGAGCGGGCACCGACCGGCGCATCGAGCACCGCGTCGCCGGCGCCGAGGCGAATCCCTACCTGGTGCTGGCCGCGGTGCTCGCCGGGGCGCATCACGGCATCGTCAATCGTCTCGACCCCGGGCCGCCGAGCACGGGCAACGCCGGCGCGGAGACGGACCCGGACCTGCCGCTCTCGTGGGAGAAGGCGCTCGACAGGCTGGAAGGCTCGGAGATCCTGCGTACCTACCTCGGCGAGGAGTACGTCCGGCTCTACTGCGCCACCAAGCGCAAGGAAATGGAGCGCTTCAACGCTTGCATCTCGCCGCTCGAATACGAGTGGTATCTCTGATTGGGGTCAGGTCTTGCAATGCCACATCCGGTGAGCCAACCGGACTTGGTGATCCGATTCGGCTGGAATGTGGCATTGCAAGACCTGACCCCTGGCACGCTAATCGGCGTCGGCGAAGCTCCCGGTGGCGAGGAAGCGCCTCACCTGGGCGATGACGGTGCGATCGTACATGATGAGCGGGTGGCTGCTGTCGACCACCAGGAAGTCGGTCATCTCCTCGAGCTTCGCCCGCTCCACCGAGACCTTGCCGTCGTCGGCGCCGGGGATGAGCCTCGAGAACCAGGGCTCCCAGGTATCGCGGCCGGTGATCACGCCCACCTGCGCGTCCACGGGCTCGAGCCGCCGCGGCAGGCTGTCGGGGCCGGTCCCGAGCTGCTGCCCGGGCGGACCCGTCAGCCACTGATACCACAGGGAATCCTTGAACCGATCGGCCAGCTCGCTGCCCTGGTTGGGCGGGCTCAGCATCACGATGCGGCTCCCCGGCGGCAGCGAGTGATCCTGAAGGTAGTAGCGCACGAGGATCCCGCCGAGCGAATGCGTCACGAAGTGCACCCGTGCGCTTTCCTCCCCGCACCGTGAAAGGGCCCGGGGCACGTGCACCGCGGCGAGCTCCTCGATGGGCTCGGAGGTCGAGGGATAGCCGTGGTTGACCACCCTGTACCCGGCCTCTTTCAGATCGTCTTCCAGCGCACCCATGGAGAAGCGGGTGCGCCCCATGCCGTGCAGGAGCACCACGCACTCCGATGCCGCCGGCGCGGCCGCCGGGGGCGTGGCCGCGCCGCTGGGTTGCACCGGAAGCGCCGCGCTGCAAAGCAGGAGGGGCAGAAGGACGAACGCCTTTTTCATCTTCGATTGGCTTTCACGGCGGGATTGCATCCCGCCCTACATCTCCTCGGCGGTATTACGCTGCGCCCGGGATCAGCCCTTCGGTATCCGCTTGCCGGCATCCACGAAAGGAAGCGAGGC
>CAZPFD010000161.1:0-9166 GCA_964585725.1 uncultured Ectothiorhodospiraceae bacterium
TGCCGAGCGCAACGCCGCAGATGCGGGCAGATCTGCGTCCGCAGCCGTGGACCGGCGGGAGATGGGGGCTGGATGCGGGCAGATCCGCGTCCGCAGCCGCGAGCTGGTGAAAAATGCGGGCTAGGCATCGATGGATGAGCGGTGGCGTCGTTGTGCGTGGGCCGTTCCCGGCAGCTTAACCGGCGCCCCGCACCATGGCCACCGGCGCGCCCGCGGGGCGCGAAGGCGTCGCTCAGGCGCCGCGGCGCATGGTGCCTCCCGCCTCGGGCTGGCCGCCGCCGTGGGTGAACGGGCGCGAGAGGTACTCCGGCCGGTCGTGTCCCACCAGCTCGTAGAAGTTGCCGAGGTGCATGCGGAAGAGCCGATCGAAGTCACGCACCGAATCAGCCGGGTTGTAGTCGCCGAACCACCAGAACCAGTCCGAGCCCTCGCACACGGCGAGCTGGCGGCTGACCGCATGCAGGCGTTCCGGCGACAGCGCCTGGGCCTCCCGCGCCGCGCGGTAGGCGCGCTCCGCATCGGCGAGCATCTCCCAGCCGCGGTTCTTGTCGCGGTCCCCGATCCAGGTGGAGAAGGTGCCGTACACCCAGCTCCCGGCGACCAGGGTCTTCAGCTCTCCGCACGGCATGTCGGCGTCCAGGCAGCCCGAGAACGTGGTCATCTCCAGCTTGGGGTGCTCGGCGAGGCGCCCGTACAGCGCGCGCAGGAAATGATAGCCGTTGTCGGGGTAATGCTCCCAGGCGTTCTCACCGTCGAGGATGATCGACACGACCCGCTGCCGCGGCTCGGGGCTGGCGTCGGCGATGCGCTCCAGCTCGACCAGCAGATGCGCGACCGCGTCGTCGGCGTGCCAGTCGGCGAAGGTGAAGCCGATGAGATCGGAGAGCGAGTCCGAGCGAAAGAAGCAGCGGTGCTCGCGCCCCGTCAGGCGCCAGGGACGGTGCAGACCCTCCCGGCGCTCGGCCTCCTTGATCTGGGCGCCGCGCTCGAGACTGTTGCGCAGCACCTGCTCGCCGCTCGCCGACCACCGAAATCCCTGCTCCTCCAGGAGCTCGAGCGTCGCCCGGCTGACGCCGCCCTCCGAGGGCCAGCAGCCCTGCGGCCTGAGTCCGAAGAAGCGCGCGAAGCTCGCGAGCCCCTGCTCGATGTGCCAGCGCACGCGCTCCGCCCCGCCGTGATAGCCGTCGAGCATGGGCAGCTCGACCTCGGGCAGCGCCTCGCGCGCCGAGCCGGGATCGAGCAGCAGGGGCAGGATCGGGTGCGCGTAGGGCGTGAGGGAGAGCTCCACCTGCCCGCGCGCGTGGAGCGTGCGGTAGCGCTCCGGAATGGCGGCGAGCAGCCCGCCGATGATCTCGAGCAGCACGCGCCGATCGCGCAGAGTGTAGCCGGCGCCCTTGTCCATCAGTGACTTCACGCGCAGATCCTGGCGGCGCACGGTCTCTCCGAGCCACGCCAGGTGATACCACACGAGGCAGTCGACCACGAACTGCTCGTCCACGTAGCCCAGGGCGTGGGGATTCGCGATCAGCCAGCGCGCCATCTCGGCGAGCCGCCGGTAGGGGGCGAAGCGCTCGATGAGCCGCTTCTCGTTGGCGCGCAGACTCGCCTTGAGCAGAAGCAGCATGTGCTCGCGGTCATCGGGCAGCGCCGCCATGTTGAGGGCGCCGAGCACGGGGTCGCGAATGGGGATGCCCTCGCGCAGCGAGCCTTGAACCTGAGCGCTGTAGTCCTCGATCTGCTCGAGCAGGGTGGGCACGAAGTTGACCACCGCGCGCGCATCGGGCACCGCTTCCAGATGCCCGGCCATGTCCACGTAATCCTTGGTGGCGTGCAGATAGGTCCAGGGAAGCTGAAATGCGCCGCTCATGGGCTCGCGGTACTCCGGCTGGTGCATGTGCCAGCAGAGCACCACCTTGAGCTTCCCCTTGCTCATCACACGTTCTCCTGACCGCTCGCGAAGGTCGACCGGGGCGGGGAGTTCCTTGCGAAGGGTGACTGGCGGAGCGCGGCGCGCGGGAGGATAAGGCCCATAGCCCGCGTTGCCCCCCGGTCCACGGCTGCGGACGCGGATCTGCCCGCATCTGCGGCGTTGCGCTCGGCAAAGGTGGGGAAAGTGGTGTCAGACACTACTTTCCGTGGGCACAGCCCGGAAAGGACAAGCGAGCGGAAAGGAAAGTAGTGTCTGACACCACTTTCCCTGTGCGCGCCTTTGCTCTCGCGCGCCTTGCATCTGAGGGCGTCTCCACGACCCGCGCGCCGAGAAACGCGAAGCCTTGGAACCCTGAGCAAGGGCTCCCCGACCCGCAGATGATAACAGTGTCTCATGGGCGATCAGGTCACGACATCAAAGCCAGACCATCAGCCCGACCTCGAAGGGATGCGTGAGCAGCTCGTGACAGGGGTACATGCGGATCTGGTAGCTCAGGCGCCCGCACCATTCGGGCTTCAGGTCCAGGCGGTAGCGGTACACGTTGCCATCGAGCTTCTGCACCGGGCTGAACCGCGCGCGGGCGTCGTAGGGGGCGTCGTCGTCGAGCATCCACCCCGGCCGGTTGGTGCCGCCATTGAACATCCCGCCCACGATGGCCTCCTTGGACTCGTGGCGGCGCGAGACCAGCAGCTCCACCACCACATCGTCGGGCTCGAGCCCCGCCAGCTCCGCGGCCACCTCGAACGAGAGCTGCTCGCCGTAGCGGATCTGGGGGATGGGGTTGTCAAGGCGCTTGAGGCCCACCTTCGGCCATGCCTTTTTCACGCGCGCCTTCCAGCGCGCCAGCGTGTGCGCGCCGGCGTGCCCGTCCGCGTCCAGGCGCCGGCCCTGCCGCGCCGCGGGGACGTAGAAGTCGTGGATGTACTCGTGCAGCACGCGCTTCATGTTGAAGCGCGGGAGCACCGTCGCCATGGAGCGCTTCGCCATGTGCACCCAGCCCGGGGAGTAGCCGTACTTGCCGCGCTCGTAGTACAGCGGAAGGACGTCGTCCTGGAGAATCTCGTAGAGCGTGCGGGCGTCCTCGGCGTCGCGGCGCGCCTCGTCCTCCTGGTGGGGCGAGGGCTTGATCGCCCATCCGTTGTCGCCTTCGAACCCTTCGCCCCACCAGCCGTCGGTGACGCTCAGGTTGATGGTCCCGTTCACCGCCGCCTTCATGCCCGAGGTCCCGCTCGCCTCCAGCGGGAACACCGGATTGTTCAGCCACACATCCATCCCCGCCACCATGCGTCGCGCAAGGGCGAGATCGTAGCCCTCGACCAGCAGGATCTTGCCGACGAACTCCGGCACCTGCGTCATCTCGTGGACGGTCTTGAGATGCGCCTGCCCCGGCTCGTCCGCCGGATGGGCCTTGCCCGCGAAGATGAACACCACCGGCCGCTGCTCGTCGCCCATGAGCTCGCGCAGCCAGTCCATGTCGTTGAACAGCAGCGTGGCGCGCTTGTAGGTCGCGAAACGGCGGGCGAAGCCGATGGTCAGCACGTTGGGATCGCTCGGGTTGATGAACTTGCGCATGCGCTCGAGGTGCGGCTCGCTCACCTGATTGCGCAGGTGCTGCTCGACCAGGGCATCGTTGACGGCCTGGAGCATCTTCGACTTGATGGACTGCTTGACGCTCCAGAACAGATGATCGGGGATGTCGTGCAGGCGCTGCCAGTACTCGTAGTCCGAGAGGTGGTTGCGCCACTCCGTGCCCAGCGAGCGATCGAAGAGGTCGCACCAGTCCTGGGAGAGCACCGTCGGTATGTGCACGCCGTTGGTGACGTACTCCATCGGGTTCTCTTCCGGCGGCACCTGCGGCCAGCACTTCGCGCACAGGCGCGCGGAGACGTCGCCGTGGATGCGGCTCACGCCGTTGTGATGGCGCGAGCCGGCGATGGCGAGCGTGGTCATGTTGAACTCGCGCGCGTGATCCCCGTCCGCGAAGCGGCCGACGGACAGCAGCTCCTCTATCCCGATGCCGAGCTCGCGCACGAGGGGCTCGAAATAGAACCTCGCCAGACTGTCGTCGAAGACATCGTGCCCCGCGGGCACGGGCGTGTGCGTGGTGAACACGGTGCTCGCCGCCACCGCCTCCAGCGCGGTGTGAAAGTCCGAGCCCGCGTGGACCATCTCGCGCATGCGCTCGAGGATGAGAAACGCGGGGTGCCCTTCGTTGCAGTGCCACACCGTGGGGTGGAGATCCAGCGCGCGCAGCGCTTTCACGCCCGCCTCGCCCAGGATGATCTCCTGCTTGATGCGGGTTTCGCGATCCCCGCCGTAGAGCTGGTAGGTGAGCCGCCGGTCCTCGGGGCTGTTCCCCTCGACCGCAGTGTCCAGGAGATACAGCATGACGTGCCCGACCGGCACCACCCACACCTTCACGCGCACGCTGCGATCGACGAGCCGCATCTCGACGTACACCTCCTTGCCGTCGGGGGTGCGGGCCGGCTGAACGGGCAGATTGTCCACGTCCGACTCCACGTAGGTGGCGACCTGGTTGCCTTCGCCGTCGATGCGCTGGGTGAAATACCCGGCGCGATACATGAGGCCCACGGCGATGAAGGGCACCCGCATGTCGCTGGCCGCCTTGCAGTGGTGACCGGCCAGAATGCCCAGGCCACCGGAGTAGATGTGCAGGCTCTCGTGCAGGCCGAACTCGGCGCAGAAGTAGGCCACCAGATCGTCTTCGGCGAACTCGGCGGCGGCGTTCCATCGCGTCTTGTCGCCGTGGTAGGTGTCGTAGGCGCTCAGCACCTTGCGATAGTTGGCGAGAAAGACCTGATCCTTGGCCGCCTCGCGCAGGGTCTCCTCGTCGATGCGGCGCAGGAACAGCTTCGGGTTGTGCCCCACCTGATCCCAGAGCCTGGGGTTCAGCGGTCCGAACAGCGCCCGGGTCGGCCGATCCCAGCTGTACCACAGGTTGCCGGCGAGCTCGGGCAGGCGCGAGAGCTCGTCCGGTATGTTCGGATGGACGTCGAGGATGTACTGGTGTCCTGGCATGTCGCTGGACCTCTACCCTCCATCGACACAGAGGCCGAAAACTTTCATGCATCGCGACCCGCGATGCCCTGCACCCCGCCCTCGCCCGCCCGCGCGCGACCGGCGGCGACGCCGCCCGTTGCCGCAATTCGCGATACGTTCGAGGGATGGTCCGCTGACGGGCGCGGTCCGGGCCCCTATGGCCGAGTGCGGATCATACGACGCCCGTGCTGCCGCCGTTCGCAGAGTCCGACGTCGAAGATCACGCAAAGCGCTCGTTGGGTATTCCGGTGGCGCGCCGAGCGCATTAGAGTAAATCACTCCTGCAAGCGATATCCACCCTACGTGGCCCGCCCCGCCGGCGCAAGACGCACTCCCGGAGAGAGGCGAAGGCGGGCGTCGCAGGGGTCGGGCGATGGCCGTCCGAGACGGAAGGAGCGGTTCCATGGGATTCATGCCCGTCGCATTCGTGGCCCACGGCGCACCCACCCTGGCCACCGACACCGCCAAGGGGGCGGAGCTTGCCGCGTGGGCCGCCTCCATGCCCAAGCCGCGCGCGATCCTGGTGGTCTCCGCACACTGGCAACAGTCGCCGCCCTGCCTCGGGACCCAGCGCACCCGCGAGCTGATCTATGACTTCCACGGTTTTCCCCAGGCCCTGTACCAGCTGCGTTACCCGGCGCCGGGCAGCCCCGAGCTCGCGGCGGAGGTCAAGGCGCTGCTCGACGAGCAGGGGATCCCGTGGAGCGAGGACCCGGGGCGCGGGCTCGATCACGGCGTGTGGGTGCCGTTGCTGCACATGCAGCCGCAGGCCGACGTGCCGGTGCTCCAGATCTCGCAGCCCGCCGCCTCGTCCGCGCGCGAGTTCTTCGAGCTCGGGCGCGCGCTGGCGCCTTTGCGCGAGCGCGGCGTGCTGATTCTCGGCAGCGGCGTCCTCACCCACAACCTGCGCGCGCTCGACTGGCAGGGACGGGCAAGCCCGCCGCAGTGGGCGCAGGCATTCGACGAATGGTGCCGGAGCACGCTCGCGGAGTTCGACGTCGATGCGCTGCTCGCATACCGCACCCGCGCGCCGCATGCGCGCGAGGCGCACCCGACGGACGAGCACTTCACGCCCCTCCTGGTCGCGGCCGGAGCGGCCAGCATCCACTGCCGCTCGGTGCTCTTTCCCGTGGAGGGGTTCGAGTATGGCTCGCTCAGCCGGCGCTGCGTGCAGTTCAACTGAGCACTCCCTTGGTTTGAGCGCAGCTCAGCGGGTATACTCCCCCGGGCGCTGCGGAGCGCGACCGCCTGCGGCGCGTGCACAACCAAACAACAACCCGGCATCCCCAACGACGAGAAGGCGCCCGCTTCGCGCGCGCGCGTCTTGCGCCCGGGATTCGATCGGCGGACGACAGGATGGCAATGACGAACAGAGCGCGCTTGCTCCCGGCTCTCGTGCTGGCGGCCCTCTCCGGGCTCGCATCGGCGCAGGAAGGCGATCCCGAGCGCGGGAGCTTCAAGGCCACGCCGTGCATGGGCTGTCACGGCATTCCCGGCTACTTCAACGTGTATCCCACCTACCACGTGCCCAAGGTGGGCGGACAGTACGCCGAGTACATCGTCCTGGCCCTGAAGGCGTACAAGACCGGGGACCGGCAGCATCCCACCATGCAGGCCCAGGCCAGCGCCCTGAGCGAGCAGGACATGCTCGATATCGCCGCCTTCTTCGCCTCCTTCGCGGAGGAAGGAAATTGAGCCCCGCCGGTGACGAAAGGAGCCCGATGATGCCACTCACGATGAAGCGACTGGCCGCCGGCCTCGCCGCGTGCGCGCTGGTTGCGGGGTTCGGCTCCGCCGCCGCCCAGGGCGGCGATCCCGAGCGGGGCCGGGAGAAGTCCCAGCAGTGCGCGCAGTGCCACGGCCCCGACGGCAACAGTCCTGCCCCGCAGTTCCCGCGACTGGCCGGGCAGTACGCCGACTACATCGTGAAAGCGCTCGAGGATTACAAGAGCGGCGCCCGCAAGAACGAGATCATGGCCGGGTTCGCGGCCGGTCTGAGCGCCCAGGACCGCAAGGATCTGGCGGCCTTCTACGCGCGCCAGACCGGCCTCCAGACCATCACCCACTTCGAGTGAGGTCGGACCGACGTAACGCGTTGAAATCTCGGAAACGATCTACCGAAAACCCCTGTTTCCGAGCCCTTAGAAGCCCGTTTTCGGGCCCCGAATGCGCACTCTAACCAAGCGGGGCGCTCGACGAAGGAACTGCGCCGTTAGAGGGTCCGTTTTGCCCCGAAAAACGACCTTCTAAGGTTTCCACGACCGCTCTCCCAGGGACAATCTTGCATCTTTTCAAGGAATTGCGTCGGTCCGACCCCTCAGGGCAGCGTGCTGTGCGTCCCGTCGCAGAAGGGCTGGTTGCCGGTGTGCTTGCAGCCGCAGAGCCACACCTTCTTCTTCTCTTCGAGCTGCACCGCCACGGGCGTGAACTCCGTCCCCTTGTGCGAGCCGTCGCAGAAGGGCTGATTGGCCGAGCGACCGCAGCGGCACCACCAGTAGCGCCCGGGCTCGAGCTCCACGCCGAAGGGTCCCCTCTGAGCGATCACGGGTTCCGCCATGTCTTCCTCCTTGTCCGGTTTCGCGTCGTTCGCAGGGACGGCTCGGGGCCGACCCGTCACGGCGCGCATCATGCCAGAGCACGGGCCGCACCGAAATCGGCCGCGCGCGGGGCACGTTCGCGCCGGCATTTTTATAATGCAGGGACGCGTGCATGAGGGCGGCGAACCGGCCACGAGGTGACGATGCCCGCACAAGAGTTCGAGCAACGCAACGTGATCACCGCCTTTCTGCGCCACCGCGATCGCATCCTGCTCGTCCGGCGCAGCGCGGCGGTGGGCACGTACCGGGGGCGCTGGTCGGGCATCAGCGGCTATCTCGAAACCACGCCCCTCGAGCAGGCGCTCACCGAGATCCGGGAGGAGACGGGCCTCGCGCCGGCTGAGGTGGAGCTGCGCGCCCAGGGCGAACCGATCTCCGTTGTCGACCCCGAGCTCGGGGTGCGCTGGACGGTGCACCCCTTCCTCTTCGAGGTGCGCGCGCCGGAGAAGATCCGCCTCGATTGGGAGAACCTGGAGATGCGCTGGGTCGATCCCGAGGAGCTTTCGCGGCTGGAGACCGTGCCGGCGCTCGCCGAGGCCTACCGAAGCTGCACATCGCATTAAGTGGTGTCAGAGATGACTTCTTCGTCCCACGGCAAAGCGCGGCAGAAAGTCATCTTTGACACCACATGATCCTCGAGGGATCAGGTGGACGCCGAGCAGATCAAGCGCGACGGGCTCGCCGAGATCGCGGCGGATCGCGAGCGCGGGGCGAGCGAGCTCGCCCGCCGCTGCCTGGCGCTGCTCGCGGCCTATGCGCGCGCGCACGAGGATACGTCGCGCCTGGACGAGGATGCCCGCGGCTTCGCCCGCGAGCTGCAGGCGGCGCGCCCGAGCATGGCGCCGGTGCAGAATCTGGTGGCCGAGTGGATGACCTCGCTCGAGCAGATGCCCGGCGCCTGCGACGACGCGCGCGACTATCTGGCGGAGCAGGCCGACGCGCTCATCGAGCGCTCGCGCCGGGCTGTCACCGAGGCGGCGACCCGGGCCGTGGAGCGCATCGCGCCGCACAGCACCGTCATTACCCACAGCTCGAGCTCGACCGTCCGCGAGATGTTCCGGCTGGCCGCGCCCCGGGGCGTACGCGCCGTGGTCACCGAATCGCGCCCGTTGCGCGAGGGCCTCGCCCTCGCCCGCCATCTGTCGGCGCTCGGCGTCCCCGCCACCTACATCACCGATGCGCAGATCGCGACCTTCATCGATGCCGCGGGCGTGGCCCTCATCGGCGCGGACACCGTGCTCTGGGACGGATCGGCGGTCAACAAGGCCGGCAGCCGTCTGCTCGCGCTCGCAGCGCGGGATGCGGGGGTGCCCTTCTACGTGTGCTGCGAGAGCTTCAAGCTCTCGCGCACCCTCCCCCACGAGGTGGCGCTGGAGGAGATGGCGCCCGGCGAGCTGGATGCGCCCGCGCTCGCGCACGTGACGCCCCGGAACGTGTACTTCGACATCACCCCCGCGCGTCTCATCAGCGCCTGGATCACCGAGCGGGGGTTCACCACGGATTTTCGCAGCCCCGATTGGCTGTAGGGCGGGATGCAGCGCAGCGCAATCCCGCCGCGAGCGCTCAAAGCCCCAGCAGC
>CAZPFD010000162.1:0-3433 GCA_964585725.1 uncultured Ectothiorhodospiraceae bacterium
ACGCAGCGCTGCTCTCCCCTTCGAACGCGAGGATGTGGGTCGCGATGCGGTCCAGGAACCACCGATCGTGCGATACGACGATGGCGCTGCCCGGAAAATCCAGCAACGCTTCCTCGAGGGCGCGCAGCGTCTCCACGTCCAGATCGTTCGTGGGCTCGTCCAGGAGCAGCAGATTCCCGCCGCTCGCCAGCAGCTTGGCGAGGTGCACGCGGTTGCGCTCGCCGCCCGAGAGCTCTCCTACGCGCTTCTCCTGATCGGGACCGCGAAAGTTGAAGCGCCCGAGGTACGCCCGCGACGCGATGCGGTATTTCCCCACCACCATCTCGTCCTGACCGCCGGATATCTCCTCCCACACCGTCTTGCCGGCGTCGAGCGCATCCCGGCTCTGATCGACGTAAGCCAGCGACACGGTGTCCCCGATGCGCAGCTCGCCGGCGTCGGGCTGCTCCTGGTCCGCGATGAGCCGCAGCAGCGTCGTCTTTCCGGCCCCATTGGGACCGATGACGCCGACGATGGCGCCGCGCGGCAGGATGAACGAGAGGTCGTCGATGAGGAGGCGATCGCCGTACCCCTTGCGGACGCCCTGCGCCTCCACCACCAGCTCACCCAGACGCGGGCCCGGCGGAATGTAGATCTCCTTGGTCTCGCTGCGCTCCTGGAATTCGCGCGAGCTGAGCTCCTCGAAGCGCGCGAGGCGCGCCTTGCTCTTCGCCTGACGGCCCTTGGGGTTGGCGCGCACCCATTCCAGCTCGGCCTCGAGCGCGCGCCGATGCGCGCCGCGCTGCTTCTCCTCGCGCGCCAGCCGCTGCTCCTTCTGCTCGAGCCACGAGGAATAGTTGCCCTTCCACGGAATGCCGTGGCCCCGGTCGAGCTCCAGGATCCACCCGGCGACGTCGTCCAGAAAGTAGCGATCGTGGGTCACCGCGATGACCGTGCCGGGGTACTCCTGAAGGTAGCGCTCCAGCCACGCCACGGACTCGGCGTCCAGATGGTTCGTCGGCTCGTCGAGCAGCAGCATGTCGGGCGCGGACAGGAGCAGGCGGCACAGGGCCACCCGCCGCCGCTCACCCCCGGAGAGCGTGCCGACGTCGGCCTCCCACGGCGGCAGGCGCAGCGCGTCAGCGGCGATCTCCAGCTTGCGCTCGATCTCCCAGCCTTCGCATGCATCGATGGCGTCCTGGAGCCTGCCCTGCTCCTCGAGCAGCGCGTTCATCTCCTCGTCGCTCAGCGCCTCGCCGAAGCGCATGCTGATCTCGTTGAAGCGATCGAGCAGCGCCTTGGTCTCGCGCATGCCGTCCTCGACATTGCCGCGCACGTCCTTGGAGCCGTCGAGCTGCGGCTCCTGCGGCAGATACCCCACGCGCAACCCCGGCTGCGGGCGGGCC
This sequence comes from uncultured Ectothiorhodospiraceae bacterium, assembly GCA_964585725.1. Lineage (GTDB taxonomy): Bacteria > Pseudomonadota > Gammaproteobacteria > HK1 > HK1 > CAZPFD01. The sequence goes on from CAZPFD010000162.1 coordinate 1,386, forward strand.
TCGCCCTCGTACTCGGTGTCCACGCCGGCCATGATCCGAAGCAGCGTCGACTTTCCCGACCCGTTGAGCCCGAGAACGCCGATCTTGGCGCCCGGGAAGAAGGACAGGGAGATGTCTCGCAGGATCCAGCGCTGGGGTGGGACGACCTTGCCCACGCGTTGCATGGTGTAGACGTACTGAGCCATGACCTCACCGATGTCATTCGTCATCCGTCATGGGTCATTCGCTACGATGCACAGCGTTGCGCCAATGACCAAGGACAGAGAGCTAATGACGATTATCCGGACGACGCGAAGAATCTCAGGCTGAGCTGAAGGCGCTTATTGTAACGCGGCGTGCCGCATACGTTCAGATCGGAACCGCCCCCCGCGGGTCGGGTTGCACACTGAACGCACCGCAGCTACTGCGCCGGGGACGCTGCGGGGACCTCCGGCGGCGCCTCCGGGGATGCAGTTTCGGGTGCAGCCTCTCCCGGCGCCGGCGCCTCGGAGGACGGGGCCTCCCCCGCCGGCTCCTCCAGCGGAGGCTCCTCGGGAAAGGGCTCTTCCTCGAACTCGTCCTCGAAGAAGCTGTCGTCGAACTCCTCGAGCGGCGGGTCGCCGTCGTAGATGAGGAACTGGCGCCGCTGGCGGTAGGCCTCGCGCGTGAAGGTGTACGGGTCGAGGGCGGTCCTGCGCCGCAGCTCGATGGCGCTGGCGAGCTTGGCCCGGGTATCCACCACCTCGACGGCGCGCAGGGACATGGACACGGCGAGGCTGTCCACGAAGTACAGCGGGCTGGTGAATATGGCGAACGCGATCCCCGGCGCGTCCCGCACCGAGCTGGGCCCGAGAAGCGGCAGCTCCAGGTAGCTGCCTTCATGCACCCCCCAGACCGCGAGCGTCTGCCCGAAGTCCTCCTCGTGTCGCGGCAGATCCATGCCGCTCGCCACATCGAAGAGCCCCCCGATGCCCAGCGTCGAGTTGAAGGTGAAGCGCAGCGCGTCGCGGATGCCCTGGTGGACCTTGCCCTGGAGGAAATCATTCGCTATGACGTTGGGCTGGTTGAGGTTGTCGAAGAAGTTTCCGACGCTCCTGCGCATCCTCTCGGTGGTTACCTTGACGTAGACCTCGGAGACGGGTTCGAGGATCTTGCGGTCGAGTGTGTCGTTGAAGGCATGGGCCTTGCGGCTCGCGGGCTCGAGCAGATCGTTCGCCTCGATCGCCTCCTCCGTCGAAGCGCACCCCGAAAGCACGACGAGGCACCAGGTCAAGGCGGTGTACACCCGGCAGCGGTTACCCTCCCTCTGCATCCGTCCTGGCTCGATCCGTTGGGTACTCGTTGTCCGGTGACGATCGCGCCCGGAGAGGCCGGCTAGCTTTCGGTCTTACCCGCGTAATCGTCGATCTGCGCTTGAAGCTGCGCGATCAGCGCCTCGAACCCCTCGCTACCGACGATCCTCGAGTACTCGGCTCGCTTCAGCGCCAGGTCGCTCACCCCGTCGGCGATCACGTTGACCACGCGCCATCGGTCCCCGCGCCTCTCCAGCAAATAATCGAGCCGCCTCGCCTCTCCGTCCGAACCAATGATCTCCGTTCGCACCACGGCCCGGTTCTCCCCCAGATCGCGGCTGGCGCGGGTCACGAAGCGCTCGCCGCTGTAGCCGTCGAAACGGTCCGCATAGGTGGCCACCGTCAGCCGCGTGAACACCTCCACCATGGTGGCGCGCTCCTTGTCGCTGAGGGACGCCCAATGCCTGCCCAGCACCACGCGCGAGATGAAGGGAAAATCGTAGACGTCCCCGAGCACCGGAGTCAGGCGCGCTCGTCGGCCGGAGAAGCCGAGCTCGTCGGCCTCGCGCATGACCTCGAGCAAGGCGTCGTGCAAACGCTCGACGACGGCCGCCGGCCCCTCGCCTTGCTGCTGCGCGGCGGAGAAGCTGCCGGCCAAGAGCAGCGCACACGCTACCAGTAACGCCAACCAGTGTCTCATCCGTGCATCCAACCGTGTCGCCCGCAAGACGTGTCGTCGAACCGCGTCCTTCGCTTCACCGCGGAACACTTCGCAAA
>CAZPFD010000162.1:3533-9103 GCA_964585725.1 uncultured Ectothiorhodospiraceae bacterium
CCGCCCTACGCGACGGCGTTGTCCGAACCGGGACGGTCCTCCGGGTCCGGGGATGTGCGGTACACGCGGCCCTTCCAGCGCGAGCGCTCGCCGCGCCAGAACCGCCCGGCGGAGCTCCAGGTCATGGCGAGATAGAGCACGCCGCTGAGGGGCAACGCCAGCGCCCACAGCGGCGTGAGCCCGTAGAACCGCAGCGTCGGGACATAGGTCGACATCATCGCCGCACAAACCGCCGCTGCCAATGTCTTTGCCGCGCCCGAGGACGAGAACAACCCGGCCACGGGAACGACGAACGCCGCGAGCATGAGCAGCGTGCACAGCAGCAGCATCGACGGCGCGTAGCCGAGCTGAGTGTACGCAGTGCGCGAGACCATGCGCCAGATGTCGGCGAGCCCGCTGCGCGAACGGATGCTGCGCGCGGAGCGCGTCAGTCCGATCCACGGGCGATACCCGCGCGCCTTGACGAGCTGTGCCAGGCGGCAGTCGTCGATCAGGGCGTCGCGCAGCGCGCCGAATCCGCCGATGGCGCGCAGCGCCTCCGTCTCGAGCAGGACGCAGCCGCCGGCGGCGGCGGCCACCCGCGAAGCGGGCGCCGGCGAGAGCCCGAACGGGTACAGGAGCTTGAAGAAGTAGACGAACGCCGGCACCAGCAATCGCTCCCACCGGCCGTTCATGGGAAGCTCGGCCATGACCGACGCCATTCCCGATCCCGATCGGCGCAGCCGGCGGCGCAGCGCCGCGACCATGCCCGGAGCGAGCTCGATGTCGGCGTCGAGGAGCAGCGTCAGCGGGCGATCCGCATGCGCGCGCCCCTGCTCGAGCGCCCAGACCTTCCCCGTCCAGCCGCTTGGCACGGGGCGTCCCTGCACCACGGTGACGGGGATCGATCCGCATCGCGCCGCGACCTGCGCCGTGCCGTCGGTGGACTGGTCGTCGACCAGCACGGCGGCGAGCCCGCTGCCCTGGCGCCCCAGGGCGTCGAGCGTGCGCGCCAGCACCGCGGCCTCGTCGCGTGCCGGAATGAGCGCGACGACGTCGCTCAAATCGGCATCGGGCTCGTCGGCGTCGGCGTCGAGGCGCTCGCGGGTGCCCCAGGGCCGCCACGGGAGCAGCAATATCGCGCCCCAGACGGCGGCAGCCGGGAGGATCCACCACAGGGTGGACATCGCGCTAGCTCCCGCGGCTCGACGTGAGGGCGCGGGAGGGCAGATGCATATGCGCCTCGCGACCCGGGTCCATGCAACCCATTCAGGCGACGCGGCGCTCCCTGTCGCGCTCCGTCAGCGTGACCTCGACGCTGGGCCCCGGTGCGTCCACCTCGTAGTACACGGGCGGATCGGGCGCCATGGGACCCTCCGTGCGCGGCCCGCGCCACCAGGTGCGCAGCGCCTTGAGAGGGTGCCTGAAGGCGTCATCCACGGCCGTGGGCTCGAAGCCGCAGTGCACCATGCAATCGGCACACTTCGGATTGCGGCCCACGCCGTAGCGCTCCCAGTCGGTGTCCTCGAGGAGCGCCTGGAACGTGGGCGCATAGCCTTCCCCGACGAGCAGATAGCAGGGCTTCTGCCACCCGAAGATGTTGCGCGTGGGGTTGCCCCAGGCGGTGCAGCGATAGCTCTGATTGCCGGCCAGGAAGTCCAGGTACAGGCTGGAATGGTTGAGCGGCCAGCGGCGTTGGCGGCGCTTGCCGAGGCGGAAGATGTCGCGGAAAAGCTGCTGGCTCGTCCTGCGCCCGAGGAACACGTCCTGGTGGGGAGCGCGCTCGTAGCTGAATCCCGGAGCCACCGTGATCCCTTCGACGCCGAGGGCGGTCATGGTGTCCAGGAACCCGGCCACCTCGGCGGCGTTCTCGCCCTGGAACAGTGTGCAGTTGACCGTCATCCGGAAACCGCGCCGCTTCGCCTCCTTCATGACCTCGATCACGCGGTCGTAGACGCCCTCCTGGCACACGGAAGTGTCGTGGCGCTCGCGGTTGCCGTCGAGATGAATCGAGAACGTGAGATAGGGCGAGGGCGTGTAGTCCTTCATCCGCTTCTTGAGCAGAAGCGCGTTCGTGCACAGGTAGACGAACTTCTTGCGCTTGATGAAGCCGTCGACGATCTGCGGCATCTCCTTGTGGATGAGCGGCTCGCCCCCGGCAATGGACACGATGGGCGCGCCGCATTCGTCGACGGCGGCCATGCACTCGTCCACGCTCAAGCGCTTGCTGAGGATGTCGTTCGGGTAGTCGATCTTCCCGCACCCGGCGCACGCCAGGTTGCACTGAAACAGCGGCTCGAGCATCAGCACCAGCGGATAACGGCGCTGGCGCCGGAGCTTTCGGCCCATGATGTACAGGCCGACACGAATCTGCTGTCTTATGGGAACACCCATCCTCGACCCCCTGTTGCGGTCCTATCCTGTTTCCGTGGACCCGACCTTGGGCTCGTCCACGCTCTTCCGTTTGCGAAGCAGAGCGACCGGCACGCGAAAGGAAACGTTTTCCCGTTCGCCGTCCATCTGCCGAATACGTTTGGCGCCCAATTCTCTCAAGCGACCGACCACCCCTTCAACCAATACCTCGGGCGCCGATGCGCCCGCCGTGACGCCGATCTTCATATTCGGAGCGAGGCGCACGCCGTCGAGATCTTCGGGGGATTCGACCAGGTGGGCCTCGACCCCGCATTGCTCTCCGACCTCCCGCAGGCGGTTCGAGTTCGAGCTGTTGCGCGCGCCGACCACCAGGAGCAGATCGATTTCCCGCGCCAGCTGTCGCACCGCATTCTGCCGGTTCTGCGTCGCGTAGCATATATCGCGCACGTCCGGTCCCTCGATGCCCGGGAAGCGCCGCTTGAGGGCGCTGATGATGGTGCGCGTGTCGTCCAGGCTGAGCGTCGTTTGCGTCACATAGGCCAGCCGCTCGGGATTCCGCACCTGAAGCTCCTCGGCCTCCTCCTCCGTTCCGATGACGTGCACCGGACCCCGAATGCGGCCGCGGGTGCCCTCCACCTCCGGATGCCCCGCATGGCCGATGATGATGAGCTCGTAGCCCCGCTCGCTGTAGCGACGGCTCTCGAGGTGCACCTTGCTGACCAGCGGGCAGGTGGCGTCGATGACCTCCAGGCGCCGGTCCCGAGCCTGCCGGACCACGTCGTTGGAGACGCCGTGGGCGCTGAAGATGCAGACGGCGCCCGTGGGCACCTCGTGGAGGAACTCGACGAAAATCGCACCCCGCTTCTTCAGGTCCTCCACCACGTGGCGGTTGTGGACGATCTCGTGCAGCACGTAGACGGGCGGCTCGTACAGCTCGAGCGCCTGCTCCACGACGTCGACCGCGCGTACCACGCCCGCGCAAAAGCCGCGGGGCTGAGCCAGAATCACCTCCATCGGCCGATCGACTCCCTGTTGTTGTTCTCGCCAACCATGTGCCAAACTTCCGTGGCGATCTTGGATTGCTTTCTCCTTGAGAACCGGCAGGCGCCGAATGGTTCACTCGGCCGCCTCTCGGGCCGAGGCGGATCGGGTTCGAAAGAGCCCTCCTCCCGCGGGACGTACCGGCGGGCCGACCTGCATGCCCGGCCCGGCGCCGGGCCCGTGTGCACGCTCGTGTTGCAAGCGTATCACGCCATCTCAATAATATAGAAGACTCAGGAAAATCGTTTCAAATCGAAGACAATCCACCGCATGAGCACCAGCCCCAGCTACCCTTTGCTCGAGACGATCGACAAGCCCGAGGACCTGCGCAAGCTACCCCGCTCCCAGCTCGCCCCGCTCGCGGAGGAGCTGCGACGCTTTCTGGTCGACACCGTCTCCCAGTCAGGTGGTCACTTTGCAGCCGGTCTCGGCTCGCTGGAGCTGACCGTCGCGCTGCACTACGTATTCAACACCCCCGAGGACCGCATCGTGTGGGACGTGGGGCACCAGAGCTACCCGCACAAGACCCTCACGGGGCGCCGCGAGCGCATGAGCACCGTGCGCAAGCAGGGCGGCATCACGCCCTTCCCCAAGCGCAGCGAGAGCCCTTACGACACCTTCGGCGTCGGTCACGCCGGCACTTCCGTCAGCGCGGCGCTCGGCATGGCCATCGCGGCGGCCCGCTCGGGAAGCCAGCGCGCCGCGCTCGCCGTCATCGGCGACGGCGCCATGACCGCCGGCATGGCCTTCGAGGGATTGAATCACGCCGGGGACGTGGGCGCGGATCTGCTGGTGGTCCTGAACGACAACGACATGTCCATCTCCCCCAACGTGGGGGCCCTGTCCAACTACTTCGCCAAGGTTCTGTCGGGCAAGCTCTACACGAGCGTGCGCAAGGGCAGCAAGAAGGTGCTGAGCCACATGCCGCCCGTCTGGGAGCTCGCGCGACGCGCCGAGACCCACTTCAAGGGTCTGGTGGTCCCCGGCACCATCTTCGAGGAGCTGGGATTCAATTACATCGGGCCCATAGACGGTCACGATCTATCCACGCTGGTGTCGACCCTGCGAAATCTACGCGATTTGGAGGGGCCGCGGCTGCTGCACGTGGTCACGCGCAAGGGGAAGGGGTATGCGCCGGCGGAGGCGGACCCGGTCAAGTACCACGGGATCTCGTCGCCGTTCGACCCCCAGGTCGGCATCGTCCCGTCGGCGGCGAAATCCGCCCCCACCTACTCCCAGGTGTTCGGGGACTGGTTGTGCGACATGGCCAAGCGCGACCAGCGGCTGGTGGGGATCACGCCGGCCATGCGCGAGGGGTCGGGGCTGGTGCGCTTCTCCGAGGAGTACCCCGAGCGCTACTTCGACGTGGGCATCGCGGAGCAGCACAGCGTCACCGTGGCGGCGGGCATGGCCTGCGACGGGCTGAAGCCGGTGGTCGCCATCTATTCAACCTTCCTGCAGCGCGCCTACGACCAGGTCGTGCACGACGTGACCATACAGAACCTGCCGGTTCTGTTCGCCATCGACCGCGCGGGGGTCGTGGGCGGAGACGGTCCGACCCATGCGGGCAGCTACGACGTCACCTTCCTGCGCTGCCTGCCCAATATGGTGGTGATGACCCCGGCCGACGAGAACGAATGCCGCCAGATGCTCTATACCGGTTTTCTGCTCGACCAGCCCGCAGCGGTGCGCTATCCGCGCGGCAAGGGCCCCGGCGCCGCCATCGAGAAGAAGATGACGGCCCTGCCGCTGGGCCGGGCCGAGGTGCGCCGCGAGGGACGCCGTATCGCCTTCCTCGCCTTCGGAGCGGTGGTGGCGCCCGCGGCCGAGGTGGCCGAGGAGCTCGACGCGACGCTGCTCAACATGCGCTTCGTCAAGCCCCTCGACGAGGAGGCGGTCCTGCGCGCGGCGGCCGAGCACGAGCTGCTGGTGACGGTGGAGGAGAATGCCGTATCCGGCGGCGCCGGCAGCGCGGTGAACGAATGCCTGATGGCCCACGGGGTGCAGATACCGGTGCTCAACCACGGGCTGCCGGATCGCTTCGTCCAGCACGGATCGCGCGGCGAGATGCTCACGGATGCGGGCCTCGACGCCGCGGGGATCCGCCGCGCCCTCGACGCCTACCTGCAAGCGCACGAGCGCAAGCGCGGCCCGCGCCTCGTCTCCTCCACCGGCAC
>CAZPFD010000163.1:0-2534 GCA_964585725.1 uncultured Ectothiorhodospiraceae bacterium
TCCGCCCCCGGGGCCAGGCGCCCGAGCCCGGATGCGCGCAGCAGGCGCGCGCCCCCGGCCGTCGCCAGCTCCAGGATGCGGGCCGGGGTCGGCGCCGGAGACCCCAGAAACGGGGTGCGGTTCAGGCGCAGCGCGAGGCGCATCTCGGTGAACATGTCCTCGTCGTCGTTGAGGGTGGTGCCGTCCATGCCCAGGCCCACGGTCACCCCGGCGGCGAGCAGGGCGTTGAGGGGCGCGATGCCGGCGCGCAGCCTGAGATTCGAGCTCGGGTTGTGGCTCACGCTGGCGCCGGTCCGGGCGAGGATCTCGATCTCCTCCTCGGTCAGCCACACGCCGTGGGCGATGGAGAAACGCGGGCTCAGCACCTCCAGGTCCCGCAGGTGCGCCAGCGTGCTCTTGCCGTAGAACCGCGGCCCGTGCAGCTTCTCGTAGAACGATTCCACCACGTGGGTCTGGATGCCGGTGTCGAGGGCGCGCGCGGCCTCGGCGATGCGCTGCATGAACGCATCGGACACCCACTGCGGCCCCGGGGGCCCGAACCACACGTCGACGCGCGGATGCGGGCGGTAGCGCTCGACCAGCCCGCGCACGATGTCCAGGTAGTCGTCCTCACCGATGTCGCCGGGCGCCGGCAGCAGCGACTGCGCCGCGTCGCGTGCCTCCGGCGGCAGCCCCGCCATGAAGCGCGCGTCCTCGCCGCGCCCGGCCACCAGGTAGCTCTGGGTCTTGATGCCCGGGGCGAAGGCCACGCGCAGCCCGGTCTCCTCGTAGGCGCGCAGCGCCTGCGCCATGGTCTCCCCCCAGGTCCCGGCGCGGCCGCCGCCGCTCTCCACATCCACCACCGCGGTCACCCCGCTTCGCAGCAGGCGCGCGGCGCTCACCAGGGTGTCGAGGCGGGCGTCTCCCGAGCGCCGCCGGCCCTGGCTCAGGATCCAGGGCTCGAGAACGTGATCGTGCACCCCGTGCTGAACGTGGCTGATGCCGCCGGCGTGGTGGTGGGCGTTGATCAGCCCGGGCAGCACGGCGAAGCGATCCGAGCCGACCACCTGTGCGTGCGGATGCTGCTCGCGCAGGCGGCGCCATGCGCCCACGGCCCGGACCCGCCCGCCGGCGACCAGCACCGCGGCATCGGAGTGCACCCCGCCGTCGCCGGCTTCGCCGGTGATGACCCAGCGCCCGCGCACGAGCAACGCATCGTCGTTCATCACTGCCCCTCCTTCTCTGGGTGCTTTAGGATACCGGCATGAGCACGGAGCTTTGCAAACCCGACGGTGCGACCATCGCCTGCGAATACACCCCGGGCCGCGCGCCCACGGTGGTCTTCCTGGGCGGCTACGCCTCCGACATGACCGGGACCAAGGCCATGCACCTGGAAGCGGTGTGCCGCGAGCGCGGCCAGGCCTACCTGCGCTTCGACTACCAGGGTCACGGGGCCTCGTCGGGTGCGTTCACGGACGGCACCATCGGCGCGTGGGCGGACGACGCGCTCTTCGCCATCGAGCAGCTCACCGGCGGGCCGCTGGTCCTGGTGGGCTCCAGCCTGGGCGGCTGGATCATGGTGCTGGTCGCCCGGCGCATTCCGACCCGCGTGCAGGCGCTGGTCGGCATTGCCGCCGCCCCCGATTTCACGGAAGATTTGATCTGGCAGGGGCTGACACCGGAGCAGCGCAAGACGCTGGAGACCGAAGGGGTCCTCTACCAGCCTTCGGAGTACGAGGAAGAGCCCCTGCCGTTCACCCTGCGGCTCATCGAGGAAGCGCGCGAGCACCTGGTGCTCACGGCACCCATCGACCTAGACTGCGCGGTGCGCCTGATCCACGGCACCGAGGATCACGACGTGCCCTGGCAGACCTCGCAGCGGCTGATGTCCGCCCTGCGCTCGCGCGACGTGCTGCTCACGCTGGTCAAGGACGGCGACCACCGTCTCTCCGACCCCGCCGCCCTGCGGCTGCTCGCGGACACCGTGGCCGCCGTGAGCGCGGCGGACGCGGAGAGCACTGCCCGTCCCATGGAACCGAAACCCTCAATGGAGTCACCGTCATGAGTGCGGAAGAACAGCTCGGCAGGTACGCGGAAGGCTGGACCCGGGGCGACGCCAACACCATCCTCGCCGGCACGAGCGAGAGCTACGTGTTCGACGATCCCAACGCGGGGCAGATCGCGCGCGACGATTTCGACGCCTATCTCCAGGGGCTCAAGCAAGCCGTCGCCGAGGTGCGCGGCGAGCAGCCGGATGCGCCGTTCATGGAGCTGAGCGACGTGGTGACCCAGGCCGACGATCAGAGCCTCACCGCCTGGGCGTGGTGGTCGATCCCCGGCACGCACCTCGAGGGCAGCGCGCTGATCAAGGCCGACGGGCGCGGCGTGTTCTACGAGCGCATCGCCTACTACACGCAGCTTCCCGACTAGCACCGTAGAAAGATCCACCACAGAGAACACAGAGGGAACCACAGAGGACACAGAGTTTACAAACCAATTTAAAAAACAACACTAATTAATTGTTTATAATTATCTTTTCTCTGTGCTCTCTGTGG
>CAZPFD010000163.1:2634-9094 GCA_964585725.1 uncultured Ectothiorhodospiraceae bacterium
GCGCTTCTCGGCGAAGGCGCGCGGGCCTTCCTGCGCATCCTCGCTCTCCAGCACGCGCTGGTAGCTCGCGCTCGAGCGCATGAGGGCGAAGGCGTCCGCCGCCGACAAGGCCTCGGTGCGGCGCAGGAGATCCTTGATGGCGGCCACCGCGAGGGGCGCACCGGCCACGACCTCGGCGGCCAGCTCGCGCGCCTGGTCGAGCAGGGCATCGCCCGGCACCACCGCGTTCACCAGCCCGTAACCCGCCGCCTCCGCGGCGGACATGCGCCGCCCGGTCAGCAGCAGCTCGTGGGCGATGACGCGCGGCAGGCGCCGGGGCAGCTCGACGATGCCCGCGTCGGGGAGCACGCCGACGCGCACCTCCGCCAGCGCGAACTGCGCGTGCTCCGCCGCGACCACCAGATCCGCCCCCAGCACGATCTCGAAGCCGCCGCCCACGGCGAGCCCGTTCACGGCCGCGATCACCGGCTTGTCCAGACCCGGCAGCTCCGGGAATCCGCCGAACCCGCCCGCCCCGAAGTCGCTCTCGTAGGACTCCCCGCCCTCGGCCGCCGCCTTCAGATCCCAGCCGGCGCAGAAGAAGCGATCCCCCGCCCCGGTGAGAACGGCGACGCGCAGCTCGGGATCGTCGCGAAACTCCGCGAACAGCTCGCCCATGCGGCGGCTGGTCGCCGCGTCGATGGCATTGGCCTTGGGCCGATCCAGCGTGACCTCCAGCACGGCGCCCCGCCGATCAACACGCAGCGCTGCTTCGCTCATCGAAAGCCTCCTGTTCCACCGCCCACCGAATGAAAGCGTCCGCGACCACCGCGCCGGCACCGCGCCGGCGCACGATGAGCGGATTGACGTCTAGCTCCATGAGGCGCCCGGCGTGCTTCACGGCGAACGCGGCGACGGCCTCCACCGCGTCCACGGCAGCCTCCAGGTCGCCCGGGTCGCGTCCCCGAAACCCGGCCAGCAGCGCAAAGGCGCGCAGGCGTCCCAGGGCGTCCTCCATGTCCGCGCGGCGCGCCGGCAGCGGCAGCACGCGCGCGTCGCCCGCCAGCTCCACCAGCACACCTCCGGACCCGACCAGCAGGCACGGGCCGAAGTGGGCATCCCGGCTCACCCCGACGATTAGCTCGGCCACGCCGTCGGTGATCATCGCCTCGACCAGCAGGTCGGCGCTCGCCTCGAGCAGCTCGCGCGCCGCGGCGCGCACGGCGTCGGCATCCTCCAGACCCAGACGCACCGCACCCACGTCGCTCTTGTGCGCGATGTGCGCGCCGGTGGCCTTGAGCGCCACCGGAAAACCGATCTCGCGCGCCGCCTGCGCGGCCGCCTCGGCGGAGTGCACGAGCCGGCCCGCGGGCACGGTCAGGCCATGCTCCGCCAGCAGTGATTTCGCCGACGCCTCGTCCAGGATCTCCGATGCTGCGGATGCCAGCGCATCCGGGAGGAGCGGAGCGGGGAGCGCACCGCTTTGCGCCGCGCCGATGTCGGCCGCCGCCTCCGCCGCGGCCAGCGCCTCGTCGATGCCCGCCAGCGGCGCGATCCCCCGCGCCAGAAGATCGGCTGCCAGCTCCTCGGGCAGACACTCGGGGAGGGTGGCCACCACCGCACCCCGCGCTCCGCTCTCCGCGACCGCATCCACGAACGCCGCCGCGCACGCGCGCCAGTCCGTGTCGTCGCACCGATCGCCGCGGGGCACGTCGAGCACCAGCATACCGAGGTCGAAGCCGCAGCGCAGGACCGCCCCGAAGGTGCTGCGCATGCGCGCTGGGTCGCCCCAGATGAAGGTGTGGTAATCGAGCGGGTTCGAGACCGCGACCAGGTTGGAGAGCGTCGCCTTGACCGCGGCGTGCTCCTCGGGCGTGAACGGTCTGACATCGACGCGGCGCCCTTCGGCGGCGTCGGCGACGAGGGACGCCTCCCCGCCCGAGCAGCTCATGGAGACGAGGGTGCGGCCGGGCAGCGGGCCCGCGGCATGCAGCAGCTTGAGCGTCTCCACGAACGCGGGGATGGTGTGCACCCGGGCGATGCCCACGCGCCGGAAGTACGCATCCATCACCCGATCCTCGCCCGCAAGGGAAGCCGTGTGGCTCAGGGTGAGCCGCGCGCCGGCCTCCGAGCGGCCCGCCTTCAGGGCCACCACGGGCTTGCCGGCGGCGAGGGCCCGGCGCGCCGCCTCGTCGAAGGCGCGCGCATCCTCGATGCCTTCGATGTGCAGGCCGATGGCGCTCACGCGCGGATCGCCGGCGAACGCCTCGATGCCCTGCGCCAGGCCCACGTTGGCCTGATTGCCGAGGGCGATCATGTATGCAATGGGCAGCGCGCGGCGCTGCATGGTCAGGTTGACGGCGATGTTGCTGCTCTGGGTGAAGATGGCCACGCCGCGCTCGCAGCGCGCGCCGCCGTGCTGATCCGGCCACAAGGCGGCTCCGTCGAGATAATTGATCAGCCCGTAGCAGTTGGGGCCGAGGATGGGCATGTCGTCCGCGGCCGCGATCAGGGCGTGCTGCAACGCCTCGCCCTCGTCCCCCGCCTCCTTGAAGCCGGACGCATAGCAGACCGCGCCGCCGGCACCGCGCCCGGCGAGCGCGCGCACGATGTCGATGGTGGCCTCGCGCGGCACCGCCACGAAGGCGGCGTCGGGCGGCTCCGGGATGTCGGCGACGTGCGCGTAGCAGGGCCGGCCGTGCATCTCGCGCCGGCGCGGATTCACCGCGTGCACGGCACCGGCGAAGCCCATGCGCTCGCACTGGCGAATGACCTCGGCGGCCTCGCGGCCGCCGACCACGCACACGACGCGCGGATGCAGCAGGCGCGCGAGGCGCGATGCGCGGCTCGGCTCGGACACGGGATCAGGCATCGTGCGCTCGCAGCAGGTCGCGGGAGATGATGTGGCGCTGGATCTCGCTGGTGCCGTCCCAGATGCGCTCGACTCTGGCGTCGCGCCACAGGCGCACGACGGGCAGCTCCTCCATGAGGCCCATGCCGCCGTAGATCTGCACCGCGTGATCCACCACCCGCGCCAGGGTCTCGCTGGCGTAGAGCTTGGCCTGGGCGATGGCGCGGTTGGCATCGTGGCCCTGATCCAGACCCCACGCGGCGGCGAGGGTCAGGTAATCGGCGGCGTCGATCTCGGTGATCATGTCGGCGAGCTTGAACGAGGTGCCCTGGAAGCGGCCGATGGGCTGGCCGAACTGGCGCCGGCTCGCGCACCACTCGAGCGCCAGATCGAAGGCGCGCCGCGCGCGCCCCACGCACATCGCCGCCACCGTGAGCCGGGTCGCGCGCAGCCAGGTGTTCATGACCGCGAAGCCCTCGCCCTCCCCGCCCAGGACCTGCTCGCCGGGCACGCGGCAGTCGTCGAAGCCGAGGATGCAGTTGTGGTAGCCGCGGTGCGATACGCAGTCGTAGCCCTTGCGCACCTCGAAGCCGGGCGTGCCGCGGTCGATCAGAAAGCAGGTCAGGCGCTGCTTGGGGCCCTTGGGCGTGTCCTCGGTGCCGGTGGCGGCGAAGACGATGGCGAAGTCGGCGATGTCGGCGTGGCTGATGAAGTGCTTGGTGCCGTTGATCACCCAATCGTCTCCGTCGCGGCGGGCGAAGGTCTTCATGGCGCGGATGTCGGAGCCCGCCTCCGGCTCGCTCATCGCCAGGCAGTCCAGCTTCTCGCCGCGCACCGCGGGGTAGAGGTAGCGCTCGCGCTGCGCCTCGTCGCAGGCGCAGAGAATGTTCGAGGGGCGCCCGAAGTGCGTGCTCAGCGCCATGGCCGTGCGCCCGAGCTCGCGCTCGAGCAGGGTGAAGGTCAGATGATCCAGCCCGCCGCCGCCGAGCTCCTCGGGAATGTTCGCGGCGTAGAAGCCGAGGTCGAGGACCTTGCGCCGGATCTCGCGCGCGACGTCGGGATCCAGTGCGTCGTCGCGCTCGACCTGCGCCTCGAGCGGATACAGCTCGTTCTCGACGAAGCTGCGCACGGTGTCGACGACCAGCTGTTGCTCCTGGGTGAGTCCGAAATCCATACCCACTCCTACGGCGGCATGCCGACGGCGCGGCCCGCCTCGCGCGGCGTGGGCAGGCCGGCGTGGGCCGCGGCGATCCTCATCAGCCGCTCGCGCACCTCGCCCTCGACGGGGCACGCGCGCCCGGCGCGGGTGTCCACGTGGATCAGCATCTGCTCGGCGGTGGCGAGCCGGGTGTCGTCGCGGCCGTGGTGCAGGCTGTGGAAGAGGCGCATGCGCTTGCCGCCCACCTCCAGGAGCTGGGTGGTCACGTAGAGCGGCTCCTCCGCCGCCACCTCTCTCAGGTTCACCATGTGGGTCTCCACGGTGTAGTAGCTGAAGCCCGCGGCGCGATAGTCGGCGTCGATGCCGACGTAGCGGAACAGTCCGTCCGATGCGTCGCCGAACACCTGAAGGTAGCGGCTCTCGGTCATGTGTCCGTTGTAGTCGACCCAGTCGGACTCGACCTTCGCCTCGTGCAGCCTCAGGGGCTGAGACAGATCGTCGCCGGGACCCATCGCGCGCCCGTGAAAGCGCGCGTAGTGCGCCTCCTCGAAGCGCTTCAGCACGGCGCCGGCCGCGTAGTCGTGATTGCGCAGGGCCTGGAGCACCGCCACCAGGCAGTCGTCGCGCAGCCGCTCGAGCTCGCGGATGGAGGCGCCGCGCGCCTGCGCGTCGGACTGCTCCACGATGCGATCGACGAGCGCCTCGGTCAGCTCCGGCGCCTCGAGCCGGGTCCAGGGGAGCTCGAGCGCCGGCCCGAACTGCTCCAGAAAGTGGCGCATCCCGTCCTCGCCGCCGGCGAGCCGGTAGATGAGGAAGGTGCCCATGAACGACCAGCGCAGACCGGGCCCGTAGCACACCGCCTGATCGATCTCGTCGGTGGTGGCCACGCCGTCGTTGACCAGGTGCAGCGCCTCGCGCCACAGCGCCTCCATCAAGCGATCGGCGATGAATCCGTCGACCTCCCGGCGCACCCGCAGGGGGTGCATGCCCACGGAGCGATAGAACTCGGCGGCGCGTTGCACCGTGTCGTCGCTGGTGCGCGCGCCGGCGCAAAGCTCGACCAGCGGCAGCAGGTACACGGGATTGAAGGGATGGGCGACGACCACGCGCTCCGGCACCCGGCACGCGGCCTGGAGCCGACTCGGCAGCAGCCCCGAGGTGCTGGAGGCGATGATGACCTCGGGCGCGGCGACCTCGCTCGCCGCGGCCAGCAGCTCGGCCTTGAGTCCCTCGCGCTCGGGCGCGCTCTCCTGGACGAAGTCGGCCGCGCTCACCGCCTCCTCCAGCTCGCGCGCGAAACGCACGCTGCCCCTTTGCAGTGGCGCCAGCGTCAGCCGCCGCCAGGCGCGGTCGGCGTTCTCCAGCACCGCGCCGACCTTGCGGCCGGCCTCGGGGTCCGGGTCGTGGACGATCACGTCGATGCCGTTCAGCACCAGGCGCGCCGCCCAGCCGGCGCCGATGACGCCCGCGCCCAGGAGCGCGACGGTACGAACGTCCCCCATGTCCGGGCCTCAGTTGCGCGGCGCGAGCCCGAGGCGCTCGCGTGCAGCGCCGGGACCGAGCACGCGCACCCCCATGCGCTCGAGGATCTCGCGCGCGCGCTCCACGAGCTGCGCGTTGGAGGCGAACACGCCTTTGTCGAGATAGAGATTGTCCTCCAGACCCACGCGCACGTTGCCGCCGAGCAGCGCCGCCGCGGCGACGAAGGGCATCTGCATGCGGCTGATGGCGAAGGTGCTCCACACACATCCCTCGGGGAGCTGTCCGACCATGCTCTGGAGGGTGGCGATGTCGGCGGGGGCGCCGTAGGGGATCCCCATGCAGAGCTGCACCATGGGCGCGCCGTCGATGAGGCCGTCGGCCACCAGCCGCTTCACGAACCACAGGTGCCCGGTGTCGAACACCTCCAGCTCGGGCTTGACCCCGAGCGCCTGCACCCGCCGCGCCTTGGCGCGCAGCATCTCGGGCGTGTTCACCACGATGAAGTTGCCCTCGCCGAAGTTCATGGTGCCGCAGTCGAGGGTGCAGATCTCGGGCAGCAGCTCCTCCACGTGCGCGAGTCGCTCCAGCGGCCCCACCATGTCGGTGCCCTCGCCGGGGATGGCCAGCGGATCCTCTCCCGGGCCGAAGGTGACGTCGCCGCCCATGCCGGCGGTCATGTTGATGATCACCTGCGTGTTGCGCTCGCGGATCCGATCCATGACCTCGCGGTAGAGCTCCACCCGGCGGCTGCCCTGCCCGGTCTCGGGATCGCGCACGTGGATGTGCACGATGGCGGCCCCCTCCTGCGCCGCCCCCAGCGCCGCCTGGGCGATCTGCTCGGGCGTGACCGGTATCTCGGGGTGCTTGCCCACCGTGTCGCCCGCGCCGGTGACCGCGCACGTAATGAAAAGCTCCCAGTTCATCGCTCCCTCCGCCCTCCGGGGTCGGACCAACGCAGCCCGCTGAATACGCTCGATATTGTGCCAAAA
>CAZPFD010000164.1:0-9025 GCA_964585725.1 uncultured Ectothiorhodospiraceae bacterium
CCTCCTGCTCGATCAGGATCTCCTTCTCGATGTCCTGGGGCGTGGCGCCGGGCCACGACGTGCGCACCTGAATCTCGCGCACCTCGAGATTGGGGATCATCTGCACCGGAATGCTGAATGCGGCGACCACGCCGAGCGTGGCGACCACGCCGGCGATCACGGTCATGAGCGTGCCGCGCCGGATCAGGGCCTCGAACACGGCGCTCTCCCGGGGCGCATCCGCCGCGAACCCATCACGAGTCGCGCTCCCGCACGCGCACCTGCTGGCCCTCCCGCAAGTTCTCGTTGCCGCGCACCACCACCGGCGTGCCGGCCTCGAGCCCCGCGACGATCTCCACTTGCCCGGCGAAGGTGAGCCCGGTCTGCACCCGCTGCTCGCTCACGGTGTGGGTGTCGCTGTTGTGGCGCGCGACCCAGACCGTGACGCGACCGTCGGGGTAGCGGATCAGGGCGTCGCGGGGCACCACCACGCTGGTGCGTCCGGTGTCGATGCGCAGGGTGGCGCGCGCCGACATGCCCGGCGTCATGCTTCCCGCGGCGTTGTCGAGGCGCACCCGGGTGAGGAAGGTGCGCGCGCTCGGATCGCTGACCGGCACGATCTCGCCGATGCTCGCTTCGAGCGTCCGATCCGGCAGCGCATCGAGGCGCACGGCCACCGGCGTCCCGCGGCCCACGCGGCCGAAGTACGCCTGCGGCACCTGGAGATCCAGGCGCAGCCGGTCCACCGCCACCAGGTCCAGCACCGCCGTGCCGGGCTCCACCCACTCGCCCAGATCGGTGAGCCGCCGCGCGATGACGCCGGCGAACGGCGCTTCCAGGGTATGGCGCTCGACCTGCGCCTTGCGGTAGGCGCGCTCCGCCTTGCGCCGGGCGACCACGGCGATCATGCGCTGGACCTGCGCCTCCCGAGTCTCCACCTCGGTCTGGGGAATGCTCTGGCGTTCGATGAGGTCCCGTGCTTCGCGCAGGCGCCGGCGGGCATCGGCCAGCTCGGCCTCGGCCTCGCGCAGGGCCGCCTGTGCCTGATCGAGCTCGAGGCGGGCCAACTCGTCGTCGAGCGCGAGCAGGGTCTCGCCGCTGTCCACGCGGTCGCCGGCATCCACCTGGATGGCCGCGACACGACCTGCGACCTCGGGGGAGAGCCGGGCGGTGCGCGGCGAGGTGAGCGTGCCGGTGAGCGGCAGCTCCTCGATGATCCCGGCGCGCTCGGCCACCGCGACGCCCACCGGCGGCCCCTGCTGCGCGTGCACGCCGGGCGCCGCGAGCAGGGCCAGGACCCAAACCCCCGGCCCGGGCACGCAGCGGGCGCCTGCACCATTGCGACGCATCCACGACCTCCTTGGCTCGCATCCCGCGGCACCACTGGAACCGGCCGCACCGCTGCGCGGGGGTCATCAAGTCCACCCGGCGGGGGCTTGCGGCGAATTTCCTGCGCGATGTCCTCGGGCCTTCCATGCCGCTCATGAAAGCCGCCGCCAGGGCGGCCTCCCCACTGGAGCAACGCTCGAGCCCCTTGATTCTACATGTTGCCGCGGGGTGTCCACTGCGAGGCGCAGGTATCCCGGCGGGGACTCGACGCGTTGAATTCTCACCCGTAGCCTGATAATCATTGGACCATTCCGGCTTGCCTGGTTCCCGCCGCGAGGTGGCCGTCCGCTCAGCACGGATCACCCCCGACCCACCCGAGGAGACCCCTATGAACATCGAGCAAAAGGTCGCCCGGCACTATACCCACGGGAATCTCGAGCGCGCGATCCGCGACGGTCTGGAGGCCATGGGGCTGAAACCGGGGCAGGTGCATCTCGACGCCCTCGCAGGCGTCGAGGAGTTCCACATCGGCGGCCGCGCCGCCACCGAAGACCTCGCTGCGCAGATGAGACTGGCCGCCGATGTCTCAGTCCTCGACATCGGGTGCGGCATCGGCGGCGCCGCGCGCTATCTCGCTCATCGCCACGGCTGCCGTGTCACCGGCGTGGACGTGACGCCCGAGTACGTGGCGGTGGCACAGGCGCTGAGCGAGGCGACGGGCCTCGGCGATCGAGTGACGTTTCAGACCGGCAGCGCCACGGCGCTGCCCCTGGAAGACGGCGGCTACGACGCTGCCACCGTGCTGCACGTGGGCATGAACGTCCCGGACAAGCGCACCATGTGCGCCGAGGCGGCGCGGGTGCTCCGCCCCGGCGGGATGCTGGCGGTCTACGACGTGATGCGCACCGGCGAAGGCGATCTCGAATATCCGGTTCCGTGGGCGGACGCGGCCGAAACCTCGTTCGTCGCGGACCCGGGCGTCTATCGCGCCTGCCTCGAGGAGGCGGGATTCGAGATCGTGGCGGAACGCGAACGCCGTGCTTTCGCGCTCGACTTCTTCGCCCGCATGCGAGCCAAGGTGGCGGAGGAGGGCCCGCCGCCCCTAGGGATTCACGTCCTGATGGGTGCGGACGCTGCGACCAAGGTCGCGAACATGGTCGCGAACCTCGAGCACGACCGGATCGCGCCGGTGGAGATGATCGCGCGTCTGGCATGAGGGCGGCTTCGCGGCAGCCCGCCCCGCGAGCGTACACCGGTCGGCCGCGGGGCCCGGGAGCGGGGCCGGGTTGACCGCGGGCATTATTCATTAAATACTTACTTAAGGCGCGCCTGCGGGCGCTGGTCCGTGCCGCATGCCGCTGCGCCCGAGGCGCTTTCCCTACAAAAACAACCCGCTAGGGACCCACAGAGGGAGGTCCATCGAGCATGACTATCAAGCATCGCTATACCCGCCGGAAGTTTCTGAGCACCAGTGGCAACGTCGTCGGCGCGGGCACTCTGCTCGCGTTGCTCCCGGGGATCGCCCGATCCGCCGCCAAGCCGATCACCGTCGGCTTCATCTACACCGGCCCGCGCGACGACTTCGGCTGGAATCAGGCCCACCGCGTGGCTGCCGGTAAGATCGCGCAGATGGAGAACGTGACCGTCGTCGAGCAGGAGAACGTGCCCGAGACGGTGGAGGTCGAGAAGGTCATGCAGAGCATGATCCAGCTCGACGGAGCGACGGTCCTCTTCCCGACCTCGTTCGGCTTTTGGAAGCACATCCTGAAGCTGGCGCCAAAGTATCCGGACGTTCTGTTCGTGCACGCCGGCGGTCTGTGGAAGGAGGGCAATCCGCCGAACACCATCGGCTACCGCGGATACATGGAGGAGCCGCATTACCTTTGCGGCATCGCCGCCGGCCACATGACCAAGACCGGCAAGCTCGGTTTCATCGGATCGAAGCCGCTGTATTTCATCTTCAACAACTGCAACGGCTACGTCCTCGGTGCGCGGTCCGTGAACCCGGACATCACCTGCCAGGTGGTCATCACCGGTGAATGGAACGATCCGGTCAAGGAGGCGGAGACGGTGAGCAGCCTGGTCGATCAGGGAGTCGACGTGATCATTGCCAACGTCGACAGCCCGAAGGTCGCCATGGAGAATGCCGAGCGCCGCGGCATCTACAGCTGCGGCTATCACACGGATCTCAGCACGCTCGCGCCGAACGGATTCCTGACCGGCGCCGAATGGAACTGGGCGGCCGGCTCCCGCTTCGTCGAGGCGTGGCGCACCGGCGGCGATTACCCCAATCTGCTGCGCGGCGGCTTCAAGCGCGACATGGTCGCGATCAGCCCCTTCGGGCAGGCCGTGCCGCAGAACGTGCGCGATGCGGTGCTGGAGGTTCGCGAGGGCTTCGCAAACGACACCTTCCAGCTCTACAAAGGTCCGCTCAAGGACAATGAAGGCAACCTCGTGCTCGAGGCGGGCCAGGTGATCGGCAACGAGGACAACAAGTTCAAGCTCGCCGTCGACTTCCTGGTCGAGGGAGCGGTCGGCAAGACCGGCTTGAAGCAGTAGCGGGCACGAAAGCCTTACCCGGGCCGCCCCCTTGGCTGCATCGGTTCTGCGCTCCGGGATGGAGGCCGTGGCGATCAACGCCGCGGCCTTCATTTTGACCCTGGTGATCTTCGGCGGCTTCGTCGCGCTGTTCGGCGTCGATCCCCTGGCGGTCTATCACGCCCTGTATCTGGGCGCGTTCGCGACGCGCGTCTCCATCGAGACGACGCTGACCCAGGCGGCGCCGGTCATGCTCACCGCCCTGTGCACCGCGATCCCGGCGCGGGCCGGGCTGCTCGTGATCGGCGGGGAGGGCGCGCTCGTGGTCGGTGGCGTGGCCACCGTGCTCGTGGGCGTGCATCTCGGGAGCGTTCCTCCCGCCCTCGGGGTGTTGCTGCTGGGGATCACCGGGGCTGTGGCGGGCGGGCTGTGGATCGGCGCCGCGGGCGTGCTGCGCGAGTACCGCGGCGTCAACGAGACGATCGCGACGTTGCTGATGAACTACATCGCCATCGCGCTCATGAACCACCTCGTCTCCGGCCCCATCCGCGATTTCTCCGAGGTTCTGAAACCGGCGAGCTGGAGCATTCCCGCCACCCTCATGGTCGGCTCGATACCGGGCATGGACGTGCACTGGGGCCTGGCCGTCGGCGCCATCGTGTGTGTGGTGCTCTTCTTCATGACCCGCAGCACCACCTTCGGCTTCGGACTGGATGTGCTCGGCGGCAATCCGCGTGCGGCCCGGATGGTGGGGCTCTCCACCCGCCGACTGGCCGTGGTGGCGTGCTTCATCGGCGGCGCCGGGGCCGGCCTCGCGGGCACCATGGAGATCATCGCGGTGCACGGCTTCGCCAGCGTGTCGCTCGCGGTCGGCTTCGGCTACGCGGGGATCCTGATCGCGTTCCTCGCGCGCCACAACCCGGTGGCGATCATCTTCGTGGCGGTCCTCGTCGGCGGCATCTCGGCGAGCGGCGGGCTGCTCCAGCGGCGCTTCGGCCTCCCTGACGCCACGTCCACCGTGCTGCACGGCATGCTGTTCATGGCGGTGCTGGCGAGCAATACGCTGTACGGCCGCTTCCACGTGTTCCAGCGTTGAAGGGGTGACGATGGAAGCAACGACCGAGCTCGGCTGGTGGGGCGTCGTCATCGCCGTCATCGGCGGCGCCATCCGCGTGTCGACGCCGTACTTGTTCGTGAGCCTGGGCGAGACCATCACCGAGAAGGGGGGCCGGGTGAATCTCGGCCTCGAAGGCACCCTGGTCATGGGCGCCATGAGCGGCTACGCCGTATCCTACCTGTCCGGCTCGCCGTGGCTCGGCGTGCTCGTCGCCGGGTGCGCCGGCGCGGCGCTCGGCGCGCTGCACGGTCTCATCTGCAGCCTGCCGCGCGTCAACGACATCGCGGTGGGCATCTCGCTCTTCATCTTCGGCACGGGCCTCGCGTTCTTCCTCGGCAAGCCGTTCGTGCTGCCGGTGGCCCCGCGCCTGCCGCATCTCGAGCTCGGCGCCTGGAGCGACCTGCCGCAGGTGCGCTCGGCGCTGCAGATCAACGCCTTGTTCCTGGTCGGTGTGGTGCTGGCGCCGCTGCTGCACTGGAGCCTCAAGAACACGCGCTGGGGGCTGATACTGCGCACCGTGGGGGACAGCTCCGACGCCGCCGGTGCGCTCGGCTACAACATCCGCCTGGTGCGTACCCTGGGCACCCTCGCCGGAGGTTTCCTGGCCGGCGTCGGCGGCTCGTTTCTCTCGCTCTACTACCCCGGGACCTGGAACGAGGGGCTGTCGAGCGGCCAGGGGCTGATGGCCGTGACGCTGGTCATCTTCGCACGCTGGAACCCCATCTACTGCTTCTACGTGTCGCTGCTGTTCGGGGGCGCCACCGCGCTCGGTCCCGCTTTGCAGACCGTGGGCATCGCTTCCAACTACTACCTCTACAACGCCGCGCCGTATATGCTGACGCTGGCGCTGCTCATCTACAGCTCCTCGCCCAAGCGCGCGCTGATCGGCGCACCGAGCGAGCTCTCGATCAACAAATGAGCACACCCGCGACCCCCCACGCCGCCGTCCCCGCGCCGCCTCGCGTCGAGGTCGAAGGCATGAGCAAGCACTTCGGCACGCTGAAGGCGCTGGACGACGTGTCCGTGAGCTTCCCGCCGGGCGGCTTCCACGCGCTTCTGGGCGAGAACGGCGCGGGCAAGAGCACGCTGGTGAAGTGCATGCTCGGCTACTACCACGCCGACGCCGGACAGATGCGCGTCGATGGACGCCCGCGGCGCATCGACAACCCGCGCGCCGCCCATCGCCTGGGTCTGGGCATGGTCTATCAGCACTTTACCCTGGTGCCGAACATGACCGTCGCCGAGAACCTCGTGCTCGGCCTCGAGCACATGCCCGCGGTGCTCGACTGGAGGCACTGGCACGAGCGGCTCGCGCAGTTTCAGAAAGACATGCCGTTTCATCTGGATCTGGATCGCACCGTCACCTCATTGGCGGCCGGCGAGAAACAGAAGCTGGAGATCCTGAGGCAGCTGTTCCTGAACCATCGGTTCCTGATTCTGGACGAGCCGACCAGCGTGTTGACCCCGGCCGAGGCGGATCAGGTGCTCGGCCTGCTGCGCGAGATGGCCGAGGACGGGCGGCTCTCGGTGGTGCTGATCACGCACAAGCTGCGCGAGGTGGAGGCGTTCGCGCGCGACGTCACCGTGCTGCGGGGCGGGCGCGTCGCGGGCACCGGTGCGGTCGGGGAGCTCGGCCGCGACGAGCTGGTGCGTATGATGATCGGCCGCGAGCACATTCCGGCGGTCGTGCAACGCACGGAAAAGGCGAAGGCGGGTGAGGCGCTTCAGATCCGGGACTTGAGGGTGTTCAACGACAAGGGCCTGCCGGCCGTGCGCGGTCTGACCCTTTCGGTGGGAGGCGGTGAGATCGTGGGCGTCGCCGGGGTCTCGGGAAACGGGCAGCGCGAGCTGGTCGAGGTGCTCGCCGGCCAGCGCCCGGAGGAATCCGGCGAGATCCGCGTGCGCGGTCAACGTTACCTGCGCAGTCGCAGGGAGATGCGGGCGCATGGTATCTACCTCCTATCCGAGGAACCGCTGCACAACAGCTGTGTGCGCTCCATGTCGGTGGCGCAAAACCTCGCGTTGCGCAACTTCGACGAGCCTGCTCACTGCCGCTGGGGTTTTCTCGTGAACCGTCGATCCCTTCGCCGCCAGGCACAGGCGCTCATCGAGCGCTACCACATCAAGACGCAGGGGCCCGACGTGTCCATCGACACGCTCTCCGGCGGCAACGTGCAGCGCACGGTGCTGGCCCGCGAGCTGTCCGGCAAGGTATCCGTGCTCATCGCCCAGAACCCCTGCTTCGGTCTGGATCTCTCCGCTGCCGCCGAGATCCGCAACCAGATCCTGAGCGCACGCAACGAGGGTGCCGCCGTGCTCCTGATCAGCGAGGACCTCGACGAGATCCTCGAGCTCGCGGATCGCATCGTGGTCATGTTCGAAGGTGAGCTGGTATACGAGACGCCGCGCGCCGGTGCGGACGTGCACGTCATCGGCCACTACATGACCAGTCACGCGCCGGTGGGAGACGGCGCCAACTCAACCCGCGAGGCCGCATCATGAGCGTTCCCAAGCCGCATCTACAGGTGATCCGCCACGGGCGCTTGCTCGACGTGAAGGAGTGCGCGGTGCGCGAGGCCGACGTGCTCATCGAGGGTGACACGATTCTCGCCATCGAGGCGCCGGGGTCGAAGATGCCCGAGGGCGCGCTGGAGCTGGATGCGCGCGGGCGCTTGCTGATGCCGGGGCTGGTGAACGCGCACACCCACGGCCACGGGAGCCTCGGCAAGGGGCTGGGCGATCGGTGGTCGCTCGAGCTGTTCCTCAACGCACTGCCCTGGGCCGGAGGCGGTTTCTCCCTGGAGGACAAGCACCTGGCCGCGCGCCTGAACGCCGCGGAGATGGTGTTGAAGGGCTGCACCGCAGCGTACGACATGTACTTCGAGTTTCCGCGCCCGTCCCGCGAGGGGATCGAGGCGACGGCGCGCGGCTACCGGGAGGTGGGCGTGCGCGTCGTGCTGGCGCCGATGATGGCCGACAGCAACCTCTATCACGCCGTTCCCGGCCTGCTCGATGCGTTGCCGCAGCCGCATCGCGAGCAGGTCGAGCGACTGCGCATGACGCCCTACACCGAGAGCATCGAGGCGTGCCGCGAGATCCTCGATGCGTGGCCGTTCGACCGCGACTGGGTTCAGCCGGCGCTGGGACCCACCATTCCCCTGCACTGCAGCGACGCGTTCATGCAGGCGTGCGTGCGCCTGGCCGACGAGTTCGATCTCCGCCTGCAGATGCACCTCGCCGAATCGAAGGTGCAGGCGCTCGCCGGGATCGAGCGCTACGGCGCCACGCTGACCCGTCATCTGCGCGACCTCGGCGTCATCGGGCCGCGCTTCACCGGCGCGCACTGCATCTGGCTCGACGATGACGACATCCGCATCCTCGCGGGCGAGGGCGCCTCCGTCGCGCACAACCCGGGCAGCAACTTGCGCCTCGGCTCCGGCATCGCCCCTGCGCGCGCGCTGCTCGACGCCGGGGTCACCGTCGGCATCGGCACCGACGGCTCGGCCACCTCGGACAATCAGAACATGTTCACCGCGTTGCGCCTGGCGGCGTTCGTCTCACGCGTCACCACACCGGACTACGAGCGCTGGCTGGGCACACCCGAGGTGCTGCGCATGGCCACGCTGGAGGGCGCGGCGGCGCTCGGCTGGGGCCGCAAGATCGGGGTCCTCGAGCCGGGCCGCCAGGCCGACATCGTGTTCCTCGACCTGTCGAAGGTGAACTACGTGCCCGCCAACGATCTGCCGAATCAGGTCGTCAATTGCGAGGACGGCACCGCCGTCGACAGCGTGATGGCGGGCGGCCGCATGGTGCTGGACCGGGGGCGCTTCACGACCATCGACTACGACGCGCTGTGCAGCGAGGCCCAGGCGGCCGCGGATCGCCTGCGCGCCGCCAACGCGCCGGCCCGGGAGCGCATGCAGGCGATGGAGCGCTTCATCGGCCTGCACTGCGTGGGTATGATGCGCGAGCCTTACCCCGTGCGCCGCCGCCTCGACTGGGAGGGGTGACGGGTCGTCCTCTCGTTGATGTGCGCGGTGCCGGGGCGCCCGCCGCTTCGTC
>CAZPFD010000165.1:0-9021 GCA_964585725.1 uncultured Ectothiorhodospiraceae bacterium
ATCGTGGCCATCGACGATGCGTGGGGGCTCATCCTCGTCAGCGTCATGCTCGCGGCGGCCCAGCTCATCAACGGAGGCGGCGGCGTCGAGGTGCTGCTGCACGGCGCCTGGGAGCTCGCCGGGGCCGTCCTCCTGGGCGCGGCCATCGGCGCACCCATGGCGTATCTCACCGGGCGCATCCAGCCCGGCGAGCCCACGCAGGCCGAGGCCCTGGGACTGGTGCTGCTGTGCGGAGGCATCGCCATATGGCTGGAAGTGTCCTTTCTCCTTGCCGCCATGATCATGGGCATGACCGTCGCGAATCTGGCCCGCCATCACACGCGGCCGTTTCACGCCGTCGAGGGCATCGAATGGCCCTTCATGATTCTGTTCTTCGTGCTCACCGGGTCGCGACTGCGCATCGAGTCGCTCTCGGACGCCGGCCTGATTCTCGCGGCCTACATGCTGCTGCGCGCCGCAGGGCGCGTCATCGGCGCCTCGGCCGCCGCCGCCGCGGTGCGCGCGCCGCCGAATCTGGGGCGCTGGATGGGCGCGGCGTTGATGCCCCAGGCAGGAGTGGCCCTCGGCATGGCCCTGGTATCGACCCAACGCTTTCCCGAGCTGCGCGAGCTGGTGATCCCCGTGGTGGTCAGCGCCACGGTCCTGTTCGAGGTCGTGGGGCCGCTCCTCACGCGCCTCGCCCTGGTGCGCACCGGGGAGGCCCGCGGCCCCCACCAGCCCGCGGCCTGACGGAGCACGCGAGACGGGGCACCGCGGGCGCCACCCGTCCGTTCTCGCCTGGGACGCGCGGGGTGTTATATCCTTCCCGAGATAGAGAACGCTCCGCCCGCGAGCTCCGAATGCCCGCCAAGCACGGGACACGTCCACTGAATCCGATAAAGGGCTCCGGCGCCGATGGCCCTCCCGACGATCTCGGCTCGGATCCGGCCTTTCTATCCGCGATCCTCGAGGTGGCGGATGTCCTGATAGTGGTCCTGGACCGATCCGGGCGAATCCTCTTCGTCAACCGGACCTGCGAGCGCATCACCGGCTATTCGGTCGGTGAGCTGCGCGGCATGGCGATCGAGTCCCTGCTCCTGCCCGATGAGGTGGACGCCGTGCGCGGCGTCTTCGCGCGCATCGTCGAAGGCGAGTATCCGATTCGACACACCAATCACTGGGTCGGCAAAGGGGGCCGGCGCCGGCTGATTCGCTGGTCGAACACGGCGATGACGAAGCCCGACGGAAGCGTCGCCTGGGTCATCGGCACGGGCACGGACATCAGCCCGGTGAAACGGGCCGGGGAATCGCTTCACGAGGTGCGCCAGCGCGCTCAAGCCGTGCTCGAAACGGCCGTAGACGGCGTCGTCGTCATCGACGAGCAAGGGATCATCGAGACGTTCAACCCGGCGGCCGAGCGTATCTTCGGGTTCAGCGCCGCCGAGGTCATGGGTCGTAAAGTCAACGTCCTGATGCCCTCCCCCCATCGCGAGCAGCACGAGCAATACCTGCGCCGCTATCTGGAGACCGGTGAGAAACGCATCATCGGCATCGGGCGGGAAGTCGCCGGCCGGCGCAAGAGCGGGGAGATCTTCCCCATGGAGCTCGCCGTGGGCGAGACCCGGGTCCCCGGAAAGCGGCTCTTCACCGGCATGGTGCGCGATATCAGCGACCGCCGGCGGGCCGAGGAGGAGGCGCGCAAGCGGCTCGACGAGCTGGCCCATGCGTCGCGACTAGCCGTCATGGGCGAGATGGCATCCGGCGTGGCCCATGAGCTCAACCAGCCGCTCGCCGCCATTGTGAGCTTTGCCGACGCGTGCCTGCGCATGGAGGAGAGCGGAAAGCTTCGAGCGGAGGCCCTGCACGACGCGCTGCGACAGATCGCGGAGCAGGGCGAGCGCGCCGGCCGCATCCTGCGCCAGCTCAGGCAGTTCGTCCGCAAGACGGAGGTGACCTACGCGCCCATCGACCTCAACGAGATCGTGCACGGCGTCCTGCACTTGCTCGAGCACGAGATCAGACAACGGCAGGTTCGCGTGCAGGCCGATCTCGAGCACGCCCTGCCCACCGTCTGTGCCGACCGGTTGCAGATCGAGCAGGTCGTTCTCAATCTCGTGCACAACGCCATCGACGCCATGCCGGGCATGCAGCCGGCGGACGCCACACTCTACATCAGGACGCACCGCTCGGAGGCGCGGGCGGTGGCGTTCACCATCCGCGATAGCGGAGTGGGGCTCTCGCACGAGGTGGAGAAGCGCCTCTTCGAGCCGTTCTACACCACCAAGCCTCAGGGTCTCGGCATGGGGCTGTCCATCAGCCGCTCCATCATCGAAGCCCACGGAGGCCGCTTGTCAGCGAGCAGGAACCCCGAACGGGGCGCGACCTTCACTTTCAGCCTGCCGGTCGCCGAGGAGCGGGGCTCGTGATGCCGGAGCCCACGGTCTTCATCGTCGACGACGACGACGCGGTGCGGGACGCCCTCAAGCTGCTTATGGAGTCGGCGGGCCTCCGGGCGGAAACCTATGCCACCGGGCAGGCATTTCTGAATGCATGCCGCCCGGAGCGCGCGGGGTGTCTCGTGCTCGACATCCGCATGCCGGGCCTGAGCGGGCTCGAGCTCCAGGAACGCCTCAGCGCCGCGGGCATCTCGCTGCCGGTGATCATGCTGACCGGGCACGGCGACGTGCCGGCAGCGGTGCGGGCCCTGAAGGCTGGCGCAGTCGATTTTCTGGAGAAACCATACGACAGCGAGAGGCTGCTCGAGCGCATCCGTCAGGCCATCGCCCGCGACGCAGAGGAGCGTGTCGCGTCGGATCTCCAGGCCGAGGCCGCGCAACGGCTGGAGCAGCTGACGCCGCGCGAGCGCGAGGTGATGGAGCTCGTCGTAGCCGGCAAAGCCAACAAGGTGATCGCGTTCGAGCTCCACATCAGCGAGCGCACCGTGGAGCTTCACCGCGGGCGCATCATGAGGAAGATGGGCGTGCGCTCCTTGCCCGAGCTCGTCCGCCTCATTCTCGGCTCCGGCGCCCGCGCGGCTCCCTGAGCGCCGCGTTCCCTCGCGCGACACCATGCGCCGCACTGCCGGCGATTGCGCCCAGGGCCTCTCGTCCCGGCGCTTTGGTCCGCGGCAGCGCGCCCGGCGGCGGCCCGCCGCCGTCGCCCGCCGCACCATCGCTGGATTGAGTCCAATCGGCCGGAACGGCACCGCGCGCGGCGAGGCGCGCCCGCGCACCCGGCACCCGCAGATCAGGTCTCCGGGACTCACGCCGAATCAACGGCTTGGCGGCTATCCCGGAGGGCACGCCGGCGAACGACCCGGTCATGGCGCGAGCCCGCGGCCACCCACTGTACGTGGAATCCCGTATTCCCCCGATCCCCGGGCGCCACCTATAAAAAGGTACTACGCGGCCGCTAAGAAGACGTCAAGAAGACGTCAAGAAGACATCGGGCAGCCGCGGGCCGGGCGGGCTTGGACCCACAAGGAACGCGTCAGTCAGGGGGAGTCGGATATGGCGAGTGAAACCAACATCATCAGGTTCGCCGGGCGCAAATCCTGCGGTGAGTGCCAGCGCAGCCAGTACTGCGTGTGGCAGGATCTCGACGCCGAGGAGATGGCGAAGCTCGGCGACTTCGAGGTCACCACCCGCGTCTACCGCCGCGGGGAGCACCTCTTCCGGGCGGGGGATGATTTCGAGGCGCTCTACGTCGTGCGCTCGGGCGCGGTCAAGACCTATATGGACTCGGAGGACGGCGAGGAGCAAATCACCGGGTTTCACATGCCCGGCGACGTCATCGGATTCAACGGCATAGCCGCCTCCCTGCATGTCTGCAATGCGGCGGCCCTCGATACGTGCTCCGTATGCGTATTTCCTTTCGAGAGGCTGACGAAGCTGTGTGCGCGCGTGCCGCGGCTCCAGCGCGAGCTCATCAACTGGATGAGCAAGACGATCCTGCGCGACGAAGAGATGTTGCTGACCCTCGGCAAGAGAAATGCCGAGCAGCGGATGGCGGCTTTCCTGCTCACTCAGTCTGGGCATCAGCGCAAACGCGGGTTCTCCGAGACCGAGTTCACCCTCTCCATGTCGCGCACCGACATCAGCAACTACCTCGGCCTCGCGGTGGAGACGATCAGCAGGATCCTGACACGCCTTCAATCCGCCGGCGTGCTGGAGGTCCACCGAAACCAGATCTGGATCCGCGATTTGAGCTCACTGCGCGCTTTCGCCAACGCGTCCGGGACCGAGAGCGAGGCGTCCGAACGCGTCAGCGGGATCCACTGAGAAGTCGTCTCTGGGCCCGGGCCCGGCCTCGCACTGCACATGTCTTGCCGGGGGGGACCAGCCTTACCTGCTCATGCATCGCGGGCGGGCCATGGAGGCGAGGGCGGGCGTGTGCCCGGAGCGCCACAGCGAGATTGAGCGGCAGGCACGCATCCCCCCGCATGCCGGGCCTTTCCACGTCCCCGAGAGTCTAGGACCGCTCAAGTCGGGCCGGCGGTTCGCCACGAACGGGGGCGCGTCGTAAAATCTCCTCTGAAGGCACGCGCACGCGCCGCCGGGCGGCGCGCAACGCTGCACACGGGCTCGCATCGATACACGATCGTTCGATATGGCTTTGGAGCACAGTCGGAGAGCCGTGACGCTCGCATTGATCGTGGTGTTCGTCGTGGGCGCCTCGGCAGCCGCGGCGGCGACCTCCACCCGCGCGACCATGCGTCAGATCTATGAAGCCCTCGCGGTGGTCTTCCCGCTCAGTCTGGACTTCTCCGCGTTCGAGGATCCATCGCGGCGTTCTGAAATCCACCAAGCTTTGCGGTTGCTCTCGCTCGGCGCCGACAAGCTCGCCACCCACGGCGAGGCCCTGGGACCCACCCACGCGTACCTGCGTCGCTCGCTCGCCGCGGATGCATACGATGCCCTCGAGCGCTACGAGCAGGGGCGCCTGGATAGCACGCGTTTCCTGCTGCAGGAGATGACCGGCGCCTGTTTCGCCTGTCACTCCAAGCTGCCGGCCGAAAAGCAGTTCGACATGGGCGCCCGCTTCACCCAGGAGTCGCACGTACGCCGGCTCTCGCTCGCGCAGCGGGCCAGGCTCGAAGTGGCCACTCGGCAGTTCGAGAGCGCGCTAGGCACATACGAGCAGCTCTTCAACGAGTACCCACTCGATGCGAGCCGCGCCAACCTCGGGCTGGCGATCGAGGAGTATCTGAAGATCGCCATCCGGGTGCAGGCGGACTTCGACCGCCCGCTCGCCACTCTCGAGCAGCTCGAGAGCAGAGCGGACGTTCCACCTTACCTGCGCGAGGAGATCGCGGTCTGGAGCGACGCGCTGCGCGAGCTCAAGCAACGCGAGCGCTCCGGCAGCCTGCTCGAGCAGGCGCGAGCGCTGGTGCAGGCGGCGGAGCGGCGCGCGGACTATCCCATGGACCCCCAAGGGCTGGTGCATTACATGCTGGCGTCGAGCCTGCTCAACCGATATCTGGACTCCGAGCATCACGATTCGCAGTCCGCCGAGGCCTTCTATCTGCTCGGCGTGGCCGAGTCCCATTTCAGCAGCTCCTACTGGCTCGCGGAGACCGAGTTCTTTCTGGAGCAGGCCATCCGGCTCGAGCCGGGCACGACGCTGGCGCGCAGGGCGTACAGCGCCCTGGAGGAGCACGTGGTCGCCGCCTACAGCGGATCCGCCGGGGTGCAGGTGCCGGAGGACGTGCGCATGCATCTGACGGAGCTGCGCGAACTGGCACATCGATGAGACCGCGGCGGTCCCGCAGCCCCGCCACCGGCATGTCCGGCGCGGGGGCACGGCGCATGTCGCGAATATTGCCGGGAGATGCCGTCGTGCGCAGCCGGCGGCCGAGGCGATGGAACGCAGGAGGTTGACCGCACCATGACCGAAAGAGCCACCACGGCGCGCCGCCGGCCGGCGGCCGCGGAGCCCGAGGGCCGGCGCAACCGGGCGCCCTCCCGGACCGGCGCCCGTCACGCGCGCCCGAAACGCACCGAGCAACCGGAGTCGGGGGCATCACGAGGCGGGCCCCCGACGCCCGCGCGGGAGAAAGCGCCCGAGGCCACGCGCCGGCGTACACCGCCCTTGTGGGCGGACAGCATGCTCGGGCGCTCCGTGCTCGCCCCCGAGGTCTCCCGCAATGTGGATCGGACGATGCACGCCGCCCTCGCACGGGCGACCCACGGCATCTCCCCCGCGGTGCCCGCCGCAGCCTACATGGACTGGTTCGTGCACCTGGCCGTCTCCCCCGGCAAGCAGGCACGTCTGGCCGAGAAGATGCTGCGCAAGCACATCCGTCTCGCCCTCTACTGCGCGCAGCGGATGGCGGATCCGGAGACGCCCCCTTGCATCGAGCCCTTGCCCCAGGACCGGCGTTTCTCGGATCCGCTCTGGCGGCAGCCGCCTTTCAATCTCTTCTACCAGTCGTTTCTGCTCACCCAGCAATGGTGGGCCAACGCCACGACCGGCGTTCCCGGCGTCGAGCGCAAGAACGAGGACATCGTTTCGTTCATGACGCGGCAGATACTGGACATCTTCTCCCCGTCCAACTTCCCGCTCACCAATCCCGAGATTCTGGAGGCCACCCGGCGCGAAGGGGGCGCCAACCTGTTCCGGGGATGGCTGCACTTTCTGGAGGACTGCAGGCGCCAGGTGACGGACGAGGGGCCGGTGGGGATCGAGAACTACCGGGTGGGGCGCGATGTCGCCGTCACTCCCGGCAAGGTCGTCTATCGCAACCGGCTCATAGAGCTCATCCAGTACGCGCCCGCGACGGAAACGGTTCACGCCGAGCCGGTGCTGATCGTGCCGGCCTGGATCATGAAGTACTACATTCTCGACCTGTCGCCGCATAACTCACTCATCCGATACCTGGTCGAGCAGGGACACACGGTTTTCGCCATCTCCTGGAAGAACCCTACGCAAGAGGATTGGGACCTGGGCCTGGAGGATTACCGCCGCCTCGGCGTCATGCAAGCGCTGGACGCGGTACGTGCCATCGTCCCGGAGCGCAAGGTGCACGCAGTGGGCTACTGCCTGGGAGGTACGCTGCTCGCCGTCGCCGCCGCCGCCATGGCGCGCGACGGGGACGACCGTCTCCAGAGCTTGACGCTGCTCGCCGCTCAGACCGACTTCACCGAAGCCGGCGAGCTCATGCTCTTCATCAACGAAGCGCAGGTGACCTATCTGGAAGACATGATGTGGTCTCAGGGGTATCTGGATACGAAGCAGATGGCCGGTGCCTTCCAGATCCTGCGCTCCAACGATCTCGTCTGGTCGCGCATGGTGCACGAGTACCTGCTCGGCAGGCGCCAACCGATGTTCGATTTGATGGCCTGGAACGCGGACCAGACCCGGATGCCGTATCGCATGCATTCGGAGTACCTGCGCAGGTTCTTTCTCAACAATGATCTGGCGAGCGGGCGCTACGAGGTGGACGGGCGGCCGGTCGCGATCAACGACATCCGGGCGCCCATCTTCGCGGTCAGCACCCAGAAGGACCATATCGCCCCGTGGCGCTCGGTGTACAAGATCCACCTCCTCGCCGACACCGACGAGGTGACCTTCGTGCTCACGAGCGGCGGCCACAACGCCGGCATCGTGAGTGAGCCCGGGCACCGGGGACGCACGTACCGGATCGCCACGCGATACGAAGGCGAGACATACATCGATCCCGACACCTGGAGCGCGGAGACGCCCGTGCAGGACGGCTCGTGGTGGCCTGCCTGGCACGCGTGGCTCGCAGAACGCTCCGGCGGGCAGGCGCCGCCGCCCTCCATGGGCGCACCCGACGAAGGCTATGCGCCCATCTGCGACGCACCGGGAACCTACGTGCTGCAGACGTAATGCTCCGAGCACCGCGACGCGGACCGTGACCATGCGCGCCGGGACAGCGGAGGAATTCATCGAGAACCGGACGTTCGACGAGATCGCGGTCGGCGATGACGGCATCGGCATCATGGCGTCCTGCGCCCTCGCCCTGCTGGAGGCGCGCCACCCCGGGACCGCAAGCGCCTGAGCCCCGAACGCCGCCTGAGGGGTGACGGCGTCGCTACTCGTCGCGGTGGACGGTGTCGGGTGAGAATGCCGGGAGGCACACCGCCACGTACTCGGCACCCTCCGCACCCGGAGTGCTGTACCTGACCCATTCACCGCGGCGCGCGATGACCGCTTGCCCCGCAGACACGTCCGTGCTGCCGTCTTGCGTTTCCACGCGCAGCATGCCCTTGAGCACCAGGGTGTACTCGTCGAAGTCCGGCCTCTGGCCGGGCTCGATCCAGCCGCTGGGGCTGACCATGCGGGCGATGCTGACCTGCGATACGCCCGAGCTCACCCGACCCACGTACTCCTCGATGCGCTTGGGTTTGTCGCCGGCGGCCTCGATGACGGCTGGAGACTCAATAATTCTCACCATGACTCAAGCTCCTTAACGATCGGTCGTGCGCACGGCTCAACAAGGCGAGTGAGAGGATCGACCCCACGAGCGCGAGAAACATATCCCACTGCGTATCCCATACGTCGCCCTGAGTGCCGAGAAAGGCTTCCGCGGCCATGCCCGCTGCGGCCGCCGTCCACCACTCCAGGAGCTCGTAAAACGCGCTGAACGCGAGACAGATACACACCACGACGAAGAACAGCCACCTTCCCCGCACCAGCGGCGAGCATCGCAGGAGGATCTCCCGCACCAGAATGGCGGGAACGAATCCCTGCACGAAGTGACCCACGCGATCGTAGGGATTGCGCGACAGCTCCATGGCCTCCTGAATCCAGAAGCCCAGCGGCACGCGGGCGTACGTATAGTGGCCGCCCACGATGAGAATCAACGCATGCACGAGCATCAATCGATAGAGGAGCGGCGTCAAAGGAAAGCGCGTGTAGGTCAGGACCAGGAGGGGGACCGCGATGAGCACCGGAATGACCTCCAGCACCCAGGTGGCGCGATCGTGGGGACTCACCCCGGATATGGCGAGAGCCGTGCATACGACGACGAGCAGCGCCACCCGCTCCGCCTTCGAAGCGCCGCCCGCGCGGTCGATC
>CAZPFD010000166.1:0-9004 GCA_964585725.1 uncultured Ectothiorhodospiraceae bacterium
CGCTCGGCCTCGGCGTCGGCGGCCGAAGCGATGAGCGCCTCGAGCAGCGGCGTGGCCACGGGCCCGGGCGCCACGCAGTTGACCCGCACGCCCTCCGCAGCGTGGTCCACGGCCATGGCTTTGGTGAGCTGCACCACTCCGCCTTTGGACGCGCAGTACGCCGCCACATCGGAGCCCCCGACCAGGCCCAGCTCGGAGGCCACGTTCACGATCACCCCCTGCCCTTGCCAGCGCATGGCAGGCAGGGCCGCCCGGCAGCACAGGAAGACCCCCCTCAGATTCACCGCCATCAAACGGTCCCACTCGACCAGCGTCGTGTCGGCGACGGTCTTGCCCAGCTCCACGCCGGCTCCGTTCACCAGGATATCGATGCGGGCGTAGGCCGCGAGCGCCCGCTCCATCAGCGCCGCCACCTGCGCCTCGTCGCGCACGTCCACCTGAACCGCGACCGCGGAGCGCCCCGCCTCCGCGAGCGCGTGGGCCCGCCCCTCGGCCCCCTGGACGTCGGCCAGCACCACCTGCGCGCCCTCCTCGGCGAGACGCTGGGTGGTGGCCCAGCCGATCCCCGATCCGGCACCGGTGACGACGGCGGTTTTCCCCTCGAAGCGCACCCCGGGATCAGCCCTTCGGTATCCGCTTGCCGGCATCCACGAAAGGAAGCGAGGCGGTGAGCCCCGCGACGCGCCCGGCGGGCGTCTCCACCTCCAGAGCCGTGCCGGGCTCCGCGAGCGCCGCCGGCACCCACACGTAGCCGATGTTCTTCTGAAGGCGTGGCGACCAGGCGGTCGCGGTGACGCGGCCGACGCGCTCGCCGGCGCTGTAGGCCGGCCAGAACTCGGCCAGCGACAGCGGCTCGCTGACTCTTGGATATTCGATCCCGACCAGCTTTCTCGCAATACCCCGCGCCGCGATGTCCTCGAGGGCGCGCTTGCCGATGTAGTCGGCCTCCTGGGGCTCCACCAGCCGCTCCAGCCCCGTGATCTCGTAGGGGTTGTTGGCCAGCGTCATGTCGGAGCCGTAGTTGAAGATGCCGGCCTCCAGGCGCCGGGGCTCGGAGGGCGGAATGGGGCGGATGTGATGGGGCTCGCCGGCCCGCATGATGCGCTCCCACAGCTCGTCGCCGCGCGCCGGATCGCACAGGTAGATCTCGTAGCCGATCTCGCCGGTCCAGCCGGTGCGGCTGATCACCACGGGAATGTCATCCAGCGCCGCGCGCACGCACCAGTAGTAGCGGATCGCCAGCACGCCGTCGCCGAAGAGCGTGCGCATCACCTCCCTGGACTTCGGACCCTGCACCTGCACGGGATGCACGGGCGGCTCCTCGATGCGCACCTCGAAATCGCCGTCGACCGCCACGCCGCGCGCCCACAGGCCGGCGTCGCTGTTGGCCAGGGCCAGCCACCAGCGGTCCTCCTCGATGCGCAGGAGCACGGGGTCGTTGACGATGCCGCCGTCCTCCGCGGTGAGCAGCACGTACTTCCCCTGCCCCACGGCGCACCGCGTCAGGTCGCGGGGGGTCAACCGGTTGACGAACGCGGCGCTGTCGGGGCCGCTGATCTCGACGATGCGCTCGACGCCCACGTCCCACAGCGTCACGTGATCGAGCAGGTGGCGGTACTCCTCGAGGGGATCAGCGTACTCCGCCGGCAGATACATGTGGTTGTAGATGTCGTAGGCCTTGCACCCGGCGCGCAGGGTGGCCTCGAAGAACGGCGACTTGCGGTACCAGGGTCCGAAGTGCAGCCGGGTCGTCCCCGCGCCCGATTCGCTCACGGTGCACTCCTCCCTTCGCCCTCCCGTACGAGCCGGCGGTTGCACGCGTGCATGGTTCCCGGCGCGGGCGGCGCCTCGAGGCCGGCCACCGGCAGCGCGGCGCGGATCCAGTCCTGAAACCCCCGAACCACCGCCTCCTTGTCGCAGAGCGTGCCGGCCGCGTAGCTGCGCGAGCGCAGCCCGGCCTGCACCGAGCGCGTGAGGCGGTTGTCCTCGCGCTGCACGCGGCGGTTGATGCGCTGGTTCAGGTAGCGTGCGAGGCGCATCTCGCGCCGCGCGTCGGGCAGCCCGTACGCCCGGGCCCGCATGATCGAGCGTCCGGGGCCGTGCGGCACGATCTGGAAGAAATCCATGCGATCGGGATAGACGTCGAAGTTGACGCCCGGGAACAGGCTGAAGTAGCTCCAGCGGCGC
This sequence comes from uncultured Ectothiorhodospiraceae bacterium, assembly GCA_964585725.1. Taxonomy (GTDB): domain Bacteria; phylum Pseudomonadota; class Gammaproteobacteria; order HK1; family HK1; genus CAZPFD01. Next base: position 2,188 of record CAZPFD010000166.1, read on the forward strand.
GCGAGCCCGGCGGGCAGGTGGGGCTGGCGGGGCAGCAGCCGGTGGTACAGGCGCTCGCTCCAGCGCCCGCGGGGCTCGTCGCGCAGCGTGTGGCTCAGGCGCGAGACGCCGCCGCCGACGCGCACGTCGCGCTCGTACTCTTCGTTCATGAGCCCGGACAGGCCCGGATGGCCGGTGCGGAAGTGGTAATCCTCGAGGTAGTTGTCCATGAGGTTCTTCCAGTCGACGTCGATCTGCTCCGCCCACTGACCCCCGAGCGGCTGCATCTCCTCGAGGCGGTAGTGCGCGAGCTCCCCGGCGTAGGGCGCGAGCCGCTCGGCGACGCTCGGGCCGCCTGCCTCGAAGCGCACGAACACGAACCCCATGAACACCTCGAGCTCGACGGGGGTGAGCGCGACGTGCGACTTGTCCAGCCCCGGGAAGGTGCGCTCGGCGGGCACCGCGTGCAGGGCTCCGTCGAGCCGGTAGGTCCAGCCGTGATAGGGGCACTGGAGATGGTGATCGCAATGCCCCAGGTCGCCCTCGACCACCGCGTGCGCGCGGTGGCGGCACACGTTGTAGAAAGCCCGCAGCTCGCCGCCGGCGCCGCGCACCACGAAGGCGCGCTCGCCCAGCATCTCGAAGGTGGCATAGTCGCCGGCGCGCGGCACGTCGCTCGTGTGGCACACCACCTGCCAGCTCGGCATGAAGATGCGCTCGCGCTCGAGCGCATGAAACCCGGCATCGTGGTAGGTCCAGCCGGGCAGCGTGACGGGCCCCGCGCCATCACCCGGCAGGCGCTCACCCTCGCCGCCCGCGCCGCGCGCGTCGTCGGCCGCGGCGAAGTCCCGGGGAAAGACGCTCGCCAGATAGGCGCGGCACCGCGCCCGCGCGCGGGCGCGATCGTACCCCTGCGGATCCACCAGGATGTCCTGCCACAGGTTCTCGATCATGCCGGCCAGGCCGCAGGCCACGGCGTCCTCGTCCACGTCCGGGTACGCACCCCGGGCCCTGAGGGCGCGACACAGCTCGCGGATGGTGTCGAGATACGCCCGATCCTTGTCCCCGCACAGCTCCAGGTATTCCTTGCGCGCCCCCGACTCGCCCCAGAACGCATACCACACCGCCACCTTGCGCGGATCCGAGATGTCGGGAGCGAAACAGGCGTCGATGAGCCGCTCGAGAGCCCGCGCGGGCTCCCCTTGCGCGCCCGAGACCGCGGCACGCAGGCGGCTGTCGAACTCCTCGGCCACGTGGCGCAGGGTGGCGAGCAGGAGCTGGTCCTTGCTCGTGAAGTAGAAGTTCACGATCCCGGGGGAGAGGCGCGCGATGCGCGCCACCCGCCCCACCGTGGTGCGGGACAGCCCGTGCTGCGAGATGGCGCTGAGCGTCGCGTCCACGAGCTGCGCCCTGCGGTCGTGCCGGGGCGCCGCCCGGCTCGGTCCCCGCACGGCGCTGCGCCGGCCGGCGGAACGCGCATCCCCATGGAGCTCCCGTGGATCCATCACCCACCTCCCGTACGGTCAATCAAAGATATTGAACAATCGTTCAAACGGCAGGCCGAAAAGAGGCCGCGGGATCGCCGCGGCCTCCGGGCCTGCCTGTGCGGAGGCTTAGAAAAAGCCCGCCTTGATCTGCTCGAAGTCGTTGCGAATGCGGGTCTCGAGCTCCTGGGACTGGGGCAGCTGATACACCCCGTTGTCGATGAGCTTTATCGGATCGCGCGGCAGCGCCAGCTCGTCGAGGCGCGCCTGGCTCACGCGCTTGAAGGACTCGACGTTGGCATGCCCGTAGCCGAAGGCGTCGATGATGTACTCGCCGACCTCCGGGGAGATGAGCGAGTCGATGACGTCGTGGGCCTTCGCGTGGTGGGGTGCGTCCTTGTGCAGCATGGCGCCGCAGACCCAGGTCAGGGTCCCCTCCTTCGGGTTCGCGAACCTCACCGGCACGCCCTCGGATTTGAGCGCCACGGCGGCGTCGTTCCAGGTCAGGGCGGCGACCAGCTCGCCCGAGGCGAGGGCCTGCTGGAGCGCGGTCATGTCGCTCGAGTACAGGCGCACCAGCGGCCGCTGCTCCTTGAGCAGCGCGTTGACCTTCTTGATGTCCTCCTCGGTCACGTTCGCGAAGTCGACCCCGGCGTAGATGGCGGCGCACCACCAGCTGTCGCCGGCGTCGGCGATCATCCCGATCTTGCCCTTGTAGCGCTCGTCCCAGAGGATGCCCCACGTTTCCCCGCCCTCGGGCAGGTCCACGAGGTCGGTGCGATAGGTGATGGAGCTGTTGCCCCACTCCATGGGGGAGAACCACTGGGTGCCGTCGGCGTCCTGGGCACCGGCCAGCTTCTTCAGGCGCTCGAAGACGTTCGGCCAGTTGGACAGGCGGCCGGTGTCGATGGGCTGGAACAGACCGCTCTGGCGCCAGCGCGGGACGCCCTGGTTGCACGGGTGCACCACGTCGACCACGTAGCCCGCGCGCATCTTCTGCAGCCCTTCCTCGGAGTCCGCATAGGTGGCGAACTGCGGGTTTGCACCGTGCTTGGCCTTGTAAGGGGTGAACATCTCGGGGATGTCGTAGCCGCCCCAGGTGAAGTAGATGGCCTCCTCCTCGGCAGCGCCGACCCAGCGCGGGAACGCCGGGACGGTGGCCATCGACACGCCCGCGACGCCCAGCGTCTTCAGGGCCCGACGACGCGACATGCGGCCGCTGGCCAGCTTCTCGATCAGCTCGTCCAATGGCAGTTGCTGCTTGGGCATTGGTGTTGTTCTCCTCTTGTCACGCAACTCGAAGTGCTCGAGAGGGACTGCATCCCCCGCCCCGAGCACCGTGCGACACGCTCATGATGCCACGGACAGCGCCGGGGTGTCCATCGGTGTTTGGATGAACGTTCATTCAAGAAACAGTTTTATGTAATTGTTTTATAGATTATTTTCGTTGTTTGCGGCCAGGGGCGGGACGTCGTTCCGAGGGTTCGCCGGCGGACCCGCGACGGCCGCGGGGCCGCCCCCGCCTTCCAGACACGGATACGCCGCGATCACGCGAGAGAGCCCTTGTGCCCCGTATCGCGCCCCGCCATCATGGACGCGCATCCGCGCCCGCAATTGGAGGTCTCGAACCCATGCCGCGCCCGCCGGGCGATCACGCCTTCACCGCCGAGTCGCTCTACGGCACGGTGCACGAGCCGACCTACGCCGGTGCCCTGAGCTTCATGCGCCGGCGATACACGCGGGATCTCGCGGGCGCCGACATCGCGGTCACCGGCGTGCCCCTGGACACGGCCACCACCAACCGCCCCGGCGCCCGCTTCGGACCCGCCGCGGTGCGCGCGGCATCCGCGCACCTGAGCTGGGGTCCGCCGTGGCCGTGGGGCTTCGACCCCTTCGACCGCCTCGCCGTCGTCGATTACGGGGACTGCTACTTCGATCACGGGCGCCCCGACGAGATCCCCGAGCGCATCGAGGCCCACGCCGCGGGCATCCTCGACGCCGGCGTCGAGATGCTGGCGCTCGGCGGCGATCACTTCGTCACCCTGCCCCTGCTGCGCGCCCACGCGAAGAAGCACGGCCCGCTCGCGCTGGTGCATTTCGATGCGCACTCCGACACCTGGGCCGACGATGACGAGGAAGGCCGCGTGGATCACGGCACCATGTTCTTCCATGCCGCACGCGAGGGCATCGTGGATCCGGGCCGCTCGGTGCAGATCGGCATCCGCACGCACAACAGCGACCGCCTCGGGTTCACGTGGCTGGATGCGGCCTTCGTGCACGAGAACGGCGTCGCCGCCACCGTGGCCGAGACCCGGCGCATCGTGGGCGCGCACAAGGCCTATCTCACCTTCGACATCGACTGCCTCGATCCGGCGTTCGCCCCCGGCACCGGAACCCCGGTCACGGGCGGGCTGTCCACGGCCCAGGCGCAGGCCATCCTGCGCGCGCTGTCGGACATCGATTTCGTGGCCATGGACGTGGTCGAGGTGGCGCCCGCCTACGACGTGTCCCAGATCACGGCGCTCGCAGGGGCGACGCTGGCGCTCGACTACCTGTGCCTGAAAGCGGCGGGAAAAAAGGGGACATTCTGATTCCTGATTACCCATGAAGCTCAGCAATGCCCTGCCGGGTCGGCGAGCCACCGCGACGGGTTCCGAGGCTCCGCGTATTTCGGCGCGCGGGGCGGCCTCGCGATTCGACATCCTGTCTCAACGCTCGGAGCGGGCCATCCCTGGCCCGCTCCCTTCGGGAAAAGTGGTGTCAGACACTACTTTCCCTTCCGCTGGCCTGTCTTTGTGGCACTGTGGGCAGGGAAAGTAGTGTCTGACACCACTTTTCCGCGCTCCGCCAGTCACCCTCGCAAGGGCTCGCCGGCCCGGCAGGTGGAAACTCATCGGTAATCAGGTTCTGATTTTCCTTTGACCACCTTCTTCTCCAAGCTCGTGAGCGTTCGAAGGAAAATGAGAATGTTCCCTTTTTTCCCCGCCGCGGCCGCCCTGCTCGCCGGCATGGCGCTGCCGCCGGCGCACGCTCAGGCGGACGAGCCCGCAGGGGATGCACCGGCCGCGGCATCCACCGAGGCTCCGGGCCCGGCGGGGGTCGGTGCAGAGGCGGGCGCGGAGTGCGACGCGTGCGCGCGCCGGCACCAGAGCAAGCTGCGCAGCCGCGAGCGCCTGCGCGAGCTGCGGGAAGAAGAACAAGACCGCGTACAGGGCGAGAATACGGAGGACGCAGAGTGAGGGCCGACCCGCGAGCGGACCACACGATGGCTGCGTTTCACGGGTAATCAGGATTTGGAATGAGCGGCGAGCACGTCATTCGCACCACCTGCCCGCGGGACTGCTACGACTCCTGCGGCATCGCCGCGGTCCGGCGCGGCGACGGCTCCCTCAAGGTGCTCGGCGATCCCGCGCATCCCGTGAGCCGCGGCGCGCTGTGCGGTAAGTGCGCCCTCGCTTACAACGGCGTGTTCCGCGATCCCGGCGCGCGCCTCTCGACACCTCTGCGCCGCAGCGGACCCAAAGGCAGCGGCGCTTTCGAGGCGGTGACGTGGGACGCCGCCCTCGCCGAGATCGCCGAGCGCCTGCGCGCCATCGCGCGCGACCCCGGCGCGCACGCCATCGTGCACACCCACTATACCGGCACGTGCTCGCTGCTCGCCGGCGAGTTCCCCATGCGTTTCTTCCATCGACTGGGCGCCACCGAGGTGGAGCCCGACACCATCTGCAACAACGCCGGCCACGTGGCCCTCGACTACGTCTACGGGAGCTCGGCGCTCGGCTTCGATCCCAAGAGCGCGGCCCACGCCCGATGCATCGTGGTGTGGGGCGCGAATCCCTCGCACTCCGCCCCCCACATGCACAAGCACTGGCTGCGGGAGACGCCGGCGAAAGTCGTGGTCATCGACCCCATTCGCCACGAGAGCGCGCAGAGCGCGGACCTGCACCTGCAGCCGTTCCCCGGCAGCGACGCCGCCCTCGCCTTCGCGCTGATGCACGTCGCGCGCCGGGAGGGCCTGGTGGATCACGCCTTCGTGCGCGCTCGCGTCCTGGGCTGGGACGAGCTCGAGCCCCTCGTCGAGCCGTGCACGCCGCAGTGGGGCGAGCGCGTGACCGGCGTGCCGGCGGCCCTCATCGAGGAAGCCGCCGTGCTCTACGCGCGCGGGCCGTCGCTGCTGTGGCTCGGCCAGGGGCTGCAGCGCCAGCCGCGCGGCGGCAACATCATGCGCGCGTGCGCGGCGCTGCCCGCGATCACGGGCAATCTGTGCAAGCGGGGCGCCGGATTTCTCTACGTCAACGGCGCCGGGCCCCGGCGCATCGACGGCGGCTATCTGACCGCAGCGCACCTGCGGCGCGGACCCGACTCCAGCCTGAGCCACATGGATCTGGCCGCGCGCCTCGCCGACCCCGAGCGCACGCGCGCCCTGGTGTCGTGGAACATGAACGTGGCAGCCTCGGGTCCTCGCCAGGAAGCACTGCGCGCGGCGCTGCGGCGCGCGGACCTGTTCACCGTGGTGATCGATCTGTTCCAGACCGACACGGCGGACTTCGCGGACATCGTGCTGCCCGCCGCAAGCTTCCTCGAGTTCGACGATCTCGTGGTGCCGTACTTCCACCTGCACCTCTCGGCGCAGGTGAAGGTCGAGGATCCGCCGGGGCAGGCGCTGCCGAACCAGGAAATCTTCCGGCGCCTGGCGCGGGCCATGGGCTACGGCGAGCCCGAGCTGCACGAATCGGATCGCGACGTGATCGACGCGCTGCTCGAGCGCACGGGGCTCGGGATCGACTTCGAGACGCTGCGCACCCAAGGCACCGTGGACCCCTGGGACGAGCCGGTGGTGCAGTTCGCCGGCGGAGGCTTCCCCACGCCCTCGGGACGCATCGAGCTCGCCTCCGCGGCGGCGCAAGCCGACGGCCATCCGCGCACCCCGCAGCCGTTCGCGGATCCCCACCCCGGGAACGGCCGGCTGCGCCTGCTCTCACCCGCCTCCAAGTGGCAGCTCAACGACAGCTACGGCAACGACGCCAACGTCATCCGCGCCCGCGGCGAGCCCACGGTTCATCTGCATCCCGCGGATCTCCGGGCGCTGGACCTGCGCGACGGCGGATACGCCGAGCTCGCGAACGAGACCGGGCGCCTCGTGCTGCGCGTGGCCGCCTCGGATGCGGTGCCGCCCGGCACGGCGCTGGCGCACAAGGGCGTGTGGCCGAAGCTCGCCGCCCGCGGCGCCAACGTCAACGCGCTCAATCCCGGAGAAAAGACCGACATGGGCGAGAGCACCAGCGTGCACGGCACCGAAGTCCACATCCGCCCTGCCCCTGAACGATAAAGACCTACCACAGAGAACACAGAGG
>CAZPFD010000167.1:0-5098 GCA_964585725.1 uncultured Ectothiorhodospiraceae bacterium
GGCAGCGCTCAGGGCGAGAAGATCTCGTTGCGCGCAGAGTACGAACCACCGGGGCGCGGGCCGCCGGCGATGACGTAGGCACGCCCGCCCACGACCGCCGCGCCCAGGCCGTGGCGCGCCGTGGGCATGGGTGCGTAGCGCGTCCACTCGTCGGCCGCAGGGTCGTAGCCCTCCGTCGTGTCGAAAGTCCCGGCAGGCTCCTCCCCGCCGAAAACCAGGATCTCTCCCGCGAGCACGACCGCCGCGATGCCGCTCCGCGGCGTGGGCATCGGTGCTCGGGGTGTCCATTGATCGCTCTCGGGGTCATAAACCTCGTTGACCGCCAGGTTGCGCGCGTAGCTGCCGCCGATGCGTCCGCCGACGGCGTAGATGCGCCCCTCGAGCACGGCCGCAGCCAGGTGATCGCGGGGCGTGGGCAGCGGCGCGCGCGCCGTCCAGCGATCGGTTTGCGGATCGTAGACCTCGTGCGCCCCGGTGTTGGCGCGGTTCGAGCCGACGCCGCCCACGGCGTGGATGCGCCCCTCGAGCACGACCGCGGCCAGGGCGCCGCGCGCCGTGGGCAGCGGCGCGCGCTCGTGCCAGCGGTCGGCTTGCGGGTCGTAGGCGTAGAGCGTGTCCACCGGGCGCCAGCCGCCCAGGTACCCGCCCACCACGTAGAGCATGCCGTCCAGACCCACGGCCGCCGCGTGGTGCAGCGATGCCGGGAGCGGTGCGCCCTGCGACCATTGGCCGGTCGCCGGATCGTAGATCTCGATGGAGGGGTCCCCGCCGAAGCCGCCGACCACGTAGATGCGCCCGTCCACCTCGGCCACGCCCACCTCGGTGCGCGCGGAGGGCATGGGCGCGCCTGCCGCCCAGCTTCCCGAGCCCTGCGCCCCCGCGGCCGCCGCGGCCCCCAGCGCCAGCAGGCCCAGCCACGTTCCAAAGCGAGCGTTGCGTCCTCCGCTCTTGCTCGGTGCCTTGCTCATCGTGCGCCTCCCCGCGCTGTTGCCCATACCCGTGGGAACACCGGCCGCCCGTGGAGTTCCACGCTGTGCGCTTCCGGGGCGGTGTCGTTGCCGCCGGGACGCCGACGTGAGATGGTGCGCCCACCATGATCGGTGAAGCGGATGCCGCGGTTCGCGCACGCACGATTCTGCTCGCGCTTGCCGGCCTGGTGCTGCACCTCGCGGCCGCGCCGGCGTCCCACGCCGGAGAGTACCGCTCGCTGTCCGACGGGCTGGAGGCCACGCTCTACGTCCCCGACTCCCTCGCCAGCTCGCCGGCGCTGGTGGTCGCCCTGCACGGCTGCAACCAGCAGGCCGAGGACCACGACGACGAGACGGGCTGGACCGCCCTCGCCGACGAGGCCGGTTTCCTGCTTCTGCTCCCGGAGCAGCGCGTGACCCACAACCCCGCGCGCTGCTTCAACTGGATGCTGCCCGAGCACCGCGAGCGGGGCCGCGGCGAGCCTGCGGCCATCATGGATCTGGTCGAGGAAGCGGCGGGGCATTATCCGGTGGACACCTCACGGGTCTTCGTCACCGGGCTCTCGGCGGGCGGCGCCATGGCCGCGGTGCTGCTCGCCACCTACCCCGAACGCTTCGCCGCGGGCGCGGTCATCGCCGGGTTGCCGTATCGCTGCGTGACCACGCAGACCACGATGGCCAGCGTGCAGGCCGCCACCGTGTGCATGAGCCAGGGCAACCGCCTGGTCGGCGATGCGCAGGAGTGGGCGCGGCGGGTGCGCGCCGCCTCCGACTACGCCGGGGAACGCTGGCCGCGAGTGTCCATCTGGTACGGCAGCGACGACGATGTCGTCAACCCGGTGAACGCGCTCGATCTCATGCGCCAGTGGACGGCCGTGCACGATGCGGATCAGGAGCCCGACGCCGTCGAGGAGACCGAGCGCTGGCTGCACCGCGTTTACCACGACGCGCAGGGGCGCGCGGTGGTGGAGGTCTGGGAGGTGAAGAACCTGGGCCACGCCATGCCCATCGACGAGGACGCCGGATGCGGGGTGGAGCGCGGCGGCGGATTCCGGGCCTGGTTCCTGCCGTGGTGGGGCGAGGACTACGTCGAGGACGTGGGCCTGTGCGCGAGCCGGCGCATCGCCCGCTTCTGGGGTCTGCTGTAAAGGAAAGACGCCGTAGCGAGTATCTCCGAGTCCCTTCCTTGTGGCACTCTTTACGGTGCCGCATTCCGAGGCAGGAGAGAACCATGAAGCTCACCCCTGCGCAGCTCGAGCGCTTCCGCGAGGACGGCTACCTGGTGCTGCCCGGCCTGTTCGCGCCGTCCGAGGTGCGGGTCCTGCGCGCGGCCTTCGACGCGGTGTCCGCGCAGGACACCCCGGCCAACATCCGCGAGAAGCGCGGCGGCGTGGTGCGCACCGCCATGGGGCTGCACGTGCGCCACCCCGCCTTCGCGGCGCTGGTGCGCCATCCCCGGCTCATCGAGCCGGCCGTGCAGATCCTGGGCACCGACCGGATCTACGTACAGCAGGTGAAGGTGAACGTGAAAGCGGCGTTCGAGGGCGAGACCTGGCAATGGCACTACGACTTCGCCACCCACCACAACGAGGACGGCGTGCCCGAGCCGCTCGCGCTGAATCTGCACGTCTTCCTCGACGAGGTGACCGAGTTCAACGGGCCGCTGCATTTCATCACCGGCTCGCACCGCCACGGCCCGCAGCCTGCTTTTCTCGACACCGAGACCACGAGCTACGACCTGTGGTGCGTGCAGCGCGAGGTGGTGGATCGGCTCGCGCGCAGCGGCGATCTCTTCGCCGCCAAGGGACCGGCGGGCACCGCGCTCATCTTCGGCGACAGCCTCGTGCACTGCTCGCCGCCGAACCTCTCGCCCTGGGATCGGCGCATCTTCTCGCTCATCGTCAATCCCATCACCAACGCCTACACCAAGGAGCAGCGTCCGGACTACAAGCACCATCGCGACCTGAGCCCCATCGTACCGCTCGCCGACGACTGCCTGCGCATCGCGGAGACGGCGCCATGAGCGGCGCGCACGGCACCCGGCAGGCTCCGGCGCCGGTGCACGCGGGCTACTTCACCGCGGGGCTGGCGCAGGCCGATCCCGACATCGCGCGCGCGGTGGACGAGGAGCTCGCGCGCCAGCGCGAGGTGGTCGAGCTCATCGCCTCCGAGAACATCGTGAGCCGCGCCGTGCTCGAAGCCCAGGGCTCGGTGCTCACCAACAAGACCGTGGAGGGCTATCCCGGGCGGCGCTATCACGGCGGCGCCGTGAACGTGGACGCCATCGAGCGCCTCGCCGTCGAGCGCGCCTGCCGGCTGTTCGGCTGCCGCTTCGCCAACGTGCAGCCGCACTCCGGCACCCAGGCCAACCAGGCGGTGTTCGAGGCGCTGCTCGCCCCGGGGGATCCGGTGCTCGGCATGGCGCTGGACGCGGGCGGGCACCTGAGCCACGGCGCCCCGGTGAACATGAGCGGCCGCACCTATCGCGTCGCCCACTACGGCGTGCGCGCCGGCGACGGCGTGCTCGACTATGAGGGGGCGGAGGCGCTGGCCCGCGAGCACCGGCCGAAGCTCATCGTCGCGGGCGGCTCGGCCTACCCGCGCGCCATCGATTTCGAGCGCTTTCGCGCCATCGCCGACTCGGTGGGGGCGCGCCTGCTGGTGGACATGGCGCACTTCGCCGGGCTGGTGGCGGGCGGCCAGCATCCCGACCCGCTGCCCCACGCCGACGTGGTCACCACCACCACTTACAAGTCGCTGCGCGGGGCGCGCGGGGGGATCATCCTGAGCAACGACGAAGCGCTCGCGCGGCGCATCGACGCGGCCGTCTTCCCCGGCGTGCAGGGCAGCCCCCTGCTGCACGCCCTGGCCGCGAAGGCGGTGTGTCTGGGTGAGGCGCTGCGGCCCGAGTTCCGCGCCTACGCCCGCGCCGTGCTCGACAACGCGCGGGCGCTGGCGCAGGCGCTCGCCGCGCGCGATTATCCGGTAGTCGCCGGCGGCACCGACACGCCCCTGCTGCTCCTTGACCTGCGCCCCCGGGGGCTGACCGGGAAGGCGGCCGCGGAGAGCCTGGACCGCGCCGGCATCACCTGCAACAAGAACGCGGTGCCGGGCGATCCCGAGAGGCCGACCGTCACCTCCGGCGTGCGCCTGGGGGTGTCCGCGGCCACCACCCGCGGCTTCGGCGTCGCCGAGCTCCAGCGCGTGGGTACGCTGGTCGCGGACGTGCTCGACGCGCTCGCCGCGCACCCCGAGGACAACAGCGCCGCCGAGCGCCGGGCCCTGACCGAGGTGCACGCGCTGACCCAGGCCCTCCCGATTTATTGAGGCGGAAATGGGTCCCGCGGGCATGCACTCTGCACCCTAGCCGGTAGGGCGGGATGGAGCGCAGCGTAATCCCGCCGAAAAGCCGGGCAGGGGACGCAATCCCGCCGAAACGGGTGTGACGCGACCCCGCCGCATGGTGGGATTCGCTTCGGGTCAAGCGCCGCTGCGGCGGCGCTCCTCGGCGTGCAGCTCCTCCCACGCCTTGCGTTTCCAGCAGGTGCAGTCCTTCCAGTGCACGCCGGGCTGGCGCACCGCACAATCTTCCGCGTGGGGCGCGCGCTCGAGCGCCCGGCGCCGCTCCTCCAGATCCTCTTCCTCGGGTCGGGTCATGGGAAGCTCCTCGGGCAGCCGCGCCGTCGCGGCACGGCCGCAAACGTTGAATTCTGCCTCACGGAGGTCAATAGTGCCTCTATGGGATTTTATGACGCCTGAGCCGCGGGCCTGACACAGGAAAAACACCCGGAGGAAAACATGACGCCCGATGAGCTGACCGTCGGCAACTGGTACCGCGATCCGGATGGACAGGTCTTCGAGGTCGTCGGCCTGGACGAGGAAGAAGGCACGATCGATGTCCAGTACGAGGACGGCACGCTGGAACAGTACGACATGAACGCCGCGGTCCGGCTGGAGCCCGCGGAGCCGGTGGAAGACTGGACCGCGGTATACGAGGTGCTCGACCAGGACGAGCTCGACATCGAGCCCGACGACGCGTCCCTGCATCCGCAAGAGGAGGACTGGCCCGGCGCCTCGGAGGAAGAGTGAGCGGTATGCGGGCCGCCTCATAGCTCGGCTTCGGCGGCGGT
>CAZPFD010000167.1:5198-8948 GCA_964585725.1 uncultured Ectothiorhodospiraceae bacterium
CGACAAAGCGTACGGCGATCGTCAGGGCTTGATGAGCGCGGTCTGCGTGTCGCGTGCTGCACCGTACCTCTCGAGACACTGCGCCGCGAACGCGACGTGCTCCTCGAGGTCGGGCGCCTCGCCGAAGGCGATGATCACCATGAGCACGCTCTGCGTATCGAGCGTGATCATGCTGCGCTCGCTGTCGCTGGTGGGGCTGCCGAAGGGACCCTCGGCGTCAGCAAACAGCGGCAGATTCTCCAGGTTGAGGGGGCCGCGTCCGATGGCCTGATAGCTCTCCCCCGCCGTCCCCTTGCGAAACACCACCGGCGGCGCCAGCGCCTCGGCCCGGTAGGATCCCACCGAGTAGCCGCTGCGCAGCGACACCAGATTGTTGGTGTCGACCACGGTGTTGATGCGGTACAGACCCTTGCCCTGCCCGATGCGCCGCACCAGCGCCTCGGAGGAGACGCGGTAGCGGCTCGGATCCTTACCCAGCGCCTTGTACGCGCGACGCGCCGCGGCGATGGGAGGCACCTCGGCCACGGGCGTGCCGGCGAGCAGCGCCTCCCAGCGCGCCACCTCCGCGGCGAGCGCCCGATCGAGCGCGTCGTCGCGCTCGGCCACCGTGACCGCGCACTGCACGCAGCCGAGGGCGACAGCGACGTCAGCCCCAGCGAAATCCTCCGAGATGCGGATGTCGATCATGCTCCTTCGCGAAAGGGGACGCCCGAAAAGGGGACAGATCTGGACAGATCTATTTTTTCGTTGCGAACCGCAGCGAAAAATAGATCCGTCCCCCCTGGCTGCTACACTGCGCCACCATGCTGCGCTTCGTCAATCTGTCCCTGCGCCGCGGCGGGCGTCTTCTGTTCGCGGGCGCCGACTTCGCCATCCACCCCGGCCACAAGGTCGGCGTCACGGGCGCCAACGGCACCGGCAAGTCGAGCCTGCTCGCGCTGGTGCGCGGCGAGCTCCAGCCCGACAGCGGCCGCTTCACCCATCCCGCGCGCATGGTCATCGCCCACGTGGCGCAGGAGTCACCGGCGGTGGATACGCCCGCCGTCGACTACGTCATGCAGGGGGACGCCGAGCTGCACGCGCTGCAGAGCGAGCTCCAGGCGGCCGAGCACGCCGCTGACGGCGCGCGCCAGGCGCAGGTGCACGCGCACCTCGAGGCCATCGACGGCTACACGGCGCGGGGGCGCGCGGCGCGCCTGCTGGACGGCCTCGGCTTCACGCCGGAGCAGCACGAGCGGCCGGTGCGCGCCTTCTCCGGCGGCTGGCGCATGCGCCTCAACCTGGCGCAGGCGCTCATGTGCCGCTCGGACCTGCTGCTTCTCGACGAGCCCACCAATCACCTGGACCTCGACGCCGTGATCTGGCTCCAGGAGTGGCTGCGCGGGTATCCGGGAACGCTGCTGCTGATCGCGCACGATCGCGACTTTCTGGACCGCGTGGTGGACCACGTGCTGCACATCGAGGGCGGCGCCGTCGCCCTGTACGCGGGCAACTACTCCACGTTCGAGCGCCGCCGCGCCGAGCGTCTCGCCCACCAGCAGGCGGCCCACGAGAAGCAGCAGCGCGAGATCGCCCGCATCCGCCGCTTCGTGGATCGGTTCCGGGCCAAGGCCACCAAGGCGCGCCAGGTCCAGAGCCGCCTCAAGACGCTCGCGGCCATGGAGGTGATCGCGCCGGCCCACGTGGACTCCCCGTTTCGCTTCACGTTTCCGGCGCCGCCCAAGCTGCCGAACCCGCTGCTGGGCCTGGAGCACGCGCGGGCCGGCTACGAGCGCGAGGACGTGCTCGAGGACGTGCGCCTGAGCCTGGCTCCCGGTGATCGCATCGGCCTGCTGGGACCGAACGGAGCCGGCAAGTCGACCCTGCTGCGGCTGCTGGCCGGCGCTCTGGCGCCGCGGGCCGGCACGCGCGAGGAGGCGGCGGAGCTGCGCATCGGCTACTTCGCGCAGCATCAGCTCGAGCAGCTCGACCTGGGCGCGAGCCCCCTCCAGCACCTGCGGCGTCTGGATCCGGAGGCGCGCGAGCAGGGCTTGCGCGACTTTCTCGGCGGCTTCGGGTTCGGCGGCGACGCCGCCCTCGAGCCGGTGGCGCCGCGCTCCGGGGGCGAGAAGGCGCGCCTGGTGCTGGCGCTCATCGTGTATCAGCGCCCCAACCTGCTGCTCCTGGACGAGCCCACGAACCACCTGGACATCGAGATGCGCCATGCGCTGGTGCTGGCGCTTCAGGAGTTCCAGGGCGCGATGGTGCTGGTCTCCCACGACCGTTACTTGCTGCGCGCCACCTGCGATCGGTTGCTGCTGGTGCACGCACGCCGGACGCGCGTCTTCGATGGCGACCTCGACGATTACACGCAATGGCTCATGCGCCGGCGCGAGCCGCCGTCCGGCACCGTCGACGCCGCCCGCGCACACGAAGCCGCCACCACCCGCAAGGACGCGCGCCGCGAGCGCGCAGCGCATCGGCGCAGGCTCCAGCCGCTGCGCGAGGAGGTGGCCCGCCTGGAGAAGGAGATGGCGCGCCTGCAAGCGGAGAAGCGACGCATCGACGGGCGTCTCGCGGACCCCGCCGTCTACGAGCAAGCCGATGCCGCCGCGCTGGAGGAGCTGCTCAAGGAGCAGGCCCGCGTCCACCGCCTTCTCCACCAGACGGAGGAGGCGTGGCTCGCAGCCCACGAGGCGCTGGACTCGGCGCGCCAGGGCTCCCCTACCGCCTGATCAAGGAACCGCCGCCGGGGCCGATAGCGGTGATGTTGCTTCGCCGGAGCAGACCAACATGACCGCCCCGCTCTTCCCCATCGACGAGCGCGCCCGCGTGAACACGCTGCGTGCCCTGAACATCCTGGACACCCAGCCCGAGGAGCGTTTCGATCGGATCACGCGGCTGGCGCGGCACGTCTACGACGTCCCCATCGCGCTCATCACGCTGGTCGATTCCGAGCGGCAATGGTTCAAGTCCCGGCAGGGTCTCGAGCTTCCCGGGACCCCGCGCGACATCTCCTTCTGCGCCCACACGATCCTCGACAACGAGGTGCTGGTGGTGCCGGACACCCACCGTGACAAACGCTTCGCCGGCAATCCCCTGGTGCGGGAAACGCCCAAGGTCCGCTTCTACGCCGGCTGCCCCGTGAGAGCACCCGACGGCAGCAGGCTGGGTGCCCTGTGCATCATGGACGAGCGGCCGCGCCATCTGAGCATCGACGAGCGTGCCCTGCTGCACGATCTGGCCGCGCTCGCGGAGGATGAGCTCGCGGCCATGAGCTCGCAGGTCACCGACCCGCTCACGGGCCTGAACAACCGCCGGGGCTTTCGCCTGGTCGGCGACACCGCGCTCGCGCTCTTCGATCGGTTGGAGACCGAGGCGGTGCTGCTGTTCTTCGACATCGACCGCCTCCAGAGCATCAACGACGCGTTCGGCCGCGAGGCGGGCGACCGGGCGCTGGCGGCGATGGCGCAGGGCCTCAGGGGCGTGTTCCGGCGCTCCGACGTCATCGGGCGCTGGGGCGGCGACGAGTTCTGCGTGCTCGCCATGCTGACCGTGCCCCAGGGGCTCGCCCGCCCTCTCAAGGCCCTCGCGGCCGCCACCGCTTCCGTGGAGGTGGCGCCGGGTCGGAGCGTGGCCCTGGAGTACAGCGTGAGTCTGGTGGAGTACGAGCCGGGACGCGCAGCCGATCTCCAGCGCATGACCGCCGAGGCACAGCGCCTGATGCACGAGGAGAAGCAGCAGAAGCGCGAGCCCCAGCCGCTGCCCTAG
>CAZPFD010000168.1:0-8923 GCA_964585725.1 uncultured Ectothiorhodospiraceae bacterium
CAGGCTAGGAGCGTGTAGGGCATTGGCGGCCGTAGCGAGGGAGTGGGAGAGCGTCCCGGATTTTCGGGGACGGAGGGAGCATAGCCGTAGCTATGTGACCGGAAGTCTCCCGGAAATCTGGGACGCTCTCCCGCTTCCGCAGTAGGTCGTTCAATGCCCTACACGCTCCTAGACCTCCGCCGCCTCGGCGAACGCCGCGCCGCCTTTGTGCCGCGTGATGTGCCAGCCCGCCAGGCGGGTAATGGTCCCGAGCCCGTCGAGCAGCCCCGGTATCGCCGCCTCGGAGGGTCGCGGCTGCGCGGGCAGCTCGTGGAGCGCCCTGGCCATGACACGGGGATCGGCCGCCGCATCGGGCTCGAGCATGCGCACCAGGGCGAGCTCGCTCGCGCGCAGCGCCCGCATGCGTTGCTCGAGCCGGGGCGCCACCCGCGGCACCAGCAGCGCCCGCTTGTCGAACGAGAGGATCTCGCAGAACGTGTTGTATCCCCCCATGGCGACGATGCCCGCCGCATGCGCCATCAGGATCTCGATGTGGGTGTCGAACGTGATGGCGTGCACGCGTCCGAGGCGTGCCGCCCGGCGCTGGAACTCCTCCTGCCAGGCGGAGGGCATGAACGGTCCCAGAACCAGCACCAGGGGATGGCGCAGGCCGGCATCGTGCTCGTAGGCCTTCAGCACGGCGTCGATGATGGTGGCGCCATCGCCGCCCCCGCCGGCCGTCACCAGGAGGTACGGCCGGGTGATGTCCACCGGCGCGTGCAGCGCGGGCGTCTGGGGCACGAAGCGCGGCAGGTAGCCCGTGTACACCGTCTTGCCTCTGACGGCCGCGGGCGGCTCCAATCCGGCCAGCGGGTCGCCGAAATGATCGAGCCCATAGACCCAGATCTCGTCGTAGAGGTCGGTCAGCGCCGGCATGACGTTCTTGCGTTCCCACTCTCGGCGCAGCAACGTCGGCTCGTCCATGACGTCGCGCAGCCCGAGAACGAGGCGGGTGTCGCGGGCCCTCAGCATCTCCAGGGTATCGAGCACCTCGCCCTTGAGCCCGAGCGGCTCCTTGTCCACGAGGAAGAGATCCGGCGCGAAGATGCTGGCGGTGTGCTGGATGATCGAGGCGCGCATGGCCAGCGTCTGCTCGATGTCGATGTGGAGCTTGAGCGGCGTGTACTCGCCGTTGTGCAGCTTGATCACGCCCGGGATCCGCACGAAGTCGACCCGCGCGCGGAAGTCGAAGCTGCCGATGATGGGCGAGCCCGACAGGATCAGCACCGACAGGCCTTTGTAGCTCTCGACCAGAGAGTGCGCGATGCTACGGCAGCGGCGCAGGTGCCCTAAGCCAAAGGTATCGTGGCTATAGATGAGCACCCGCGCCCGGTCCAGACGGTCGGTCACGGTGCCGCTCCTCCTCCACCCGCACGCGAGGATAGACCCTAAGGCCGAGCCGGACAACTCCGGATCCACCCCGACCCCCCAGGCGGTGCCGGAGCATCCGGGGCGGCTTGGCGCCCCCGGGCTGCGCCGGTAGCGGCTTGATCTGCCGGGTCCCGCGTGCCAGTCTTCTGAGACCCGGGGCGTCCCGCCCGGGGCGCCGTGTGTGGCCCTCGAGCGGTTGAATGACAAGGCACGCAGACACCATCCTCGCCCCACGGAGCGCTCCGTTGGACCTGTTCGAAGAAGCGGACCTGCTTCGCAACGTGCCCATGTTTGCGAAGCTCTCGCCCTCCAAGCTCAAGCTGCTGGCGTTCACCAGCCAGTCGCTCACCTACAAAGACGGAGAGGTGCTTTTTCGCGCCGGCGATCCCGCCGACTACGCCTACGTCATCATGGACGGCGCCATCGACATCCTGATCGACACCGAAGGGGGCGAGGTCGTCGCTGGGACGCTAGGTAAGAACGACCTCGTGGGCGAGCTGGCCGTGCTGACCAAATCCCCGCGCTCGGCCACCATCCGCGCCAAGGGGCGCCTGGTCGCCTTGTGCATCCGCGACGATATCTTTCTCAAGCTCCTCTCGGATAACCCGGAGGTGTCGTTACACGTCATACGGGAGCTGAGCGCGAAGCTCATCCGCACCCACAAGCAGCTCGAAGAGGCCGAGCGCAAGCTGATCCACCTCGAGCTCTCGAGAGGCGACGATCCGGAGCCCACACCGGGAGACGGATAGACGCAGGGCGCGATGGAGCGCAGCGCAATCCCGCCGCGCGAGAGCTCAGGATGCGCCCTTCAGGTCCTCGGCCGTCAGCCAGTTCTCTGCTGCCCGAATGGCCTGATAATAGGTGCAGGTGGTGCAGGGGATGTCCGCTCTGGGCGCCTGCCGCCCCATGAGCATCCGCCGCGCATACCGGATGCGCTCGTTGTTGACGGCCTCCGACAAGCGCCAGTCCGTCGCCCTGCCGAAGTCCCCCCAGCGATTCACGCAGCACCCGAGTATCTTGCCGTCGAAATTGATCTGGGGGCCCGTCCAGAGCTGGGCGCACATCTCCTTCTGGAGATACTTCCTTCCGTACTTCTGCTCGAACTCGCTTCGGGTGGCGACCTCCAGGCCCGCATGGCGCTTGATGAACTCCGGGTCCTTCGGCGGGGAGAACTTCTCGTCCCACGAGAGCTTGAAGTAGAGATCCATGCCGAGATCCCTCGCCATGCGCTTGGCCTCGGGGATCTCGTGCTCGTTGTGGCCGAAGATGACGAACTGCCACGTGAGTCGGGGATACCCGGAACCGTGCTTCTGCTTGTATCGGTTGATTTTCTTTACGTTCTCGATGACCTTGCGGAAGCTCCCCCGCCGCCGGTAGATGGCGTAGGTCTCCTCGCTCGCACCATCTATGGAGCACGTGATCTCGCGGAAACGGTACTGCGCGAGTCCCTCGAGAACGCTCTCCCTCACCGTGTTCAGGTTGGCGCCGTTGAAGGCCGTCAGGGCGACGTTCTTCTCGTGCGCATAGCGCAGAATGTGGAGCAGGTCCGGATTGAGGAAGAGCTCACCCCAGTTCGAGAGCTCCACGCTGCGTACCCAGGGGTTGGCGTCGATGAGCTGCTTGAAGTCTCCGAATCGCAGATAGCCGTCCCCGACGAACTCCCGCATCTTGCCCTTCGCCGTCGGGCACGAGGGACAGCGGAGCTGGCACACGGTCGCCGCGTCCACGCGCAGTCCCTGCATGCTCTTCGGGTCGACCCAGTCCTCCGCCGTGGCGTGGGTCTTCTCGGCTGAAACGTCCATGACCGCCACCTGCTGTGGGCCCGCCTTGCAAGGGTGCACCCTGAGCGTTGATCGGCGCGCCGGCTCCGGCTACCGCTGCGGGATCCCCTCGATTATGCTTCAGGCTAGGGCATCGTCGCCGGGCACACAACCCGAGCGCCGACAGCGGCTCCCGGGCGGCGGCCGGTGGACCGTGCCGGCGTGCCGGTGGGCGCGACAGCCCTCGGGGGCGAAGGGTTCTGCGCCGCGCATCACCACTCGCCCCCCGCAAGGGTCTCGCCGCCCCGGCAGGGCTGAAGCACATCGGTCATCGGGTCCGGGACGCCGTACGGGACGCCCGAGGGGGTGAGAGTGAAGTTCGAAGCGGTCCGTTCCCTGCTCGAGGGGGTCCCTTACATCAAGCCCGAGCGGGCGCGAGCGCTCTACGATTTCGTGCTCGACGCGAAGCCGCAGGCCTGCCTGGAGCTCGGATTCGCCCACGGTGCGAGCAGCTGCTACATCGCCGCCGCTCTGCACGAGCTCGGCCGCGGACACCTGACCGCGGTGGACATCGAGGACAGCGCCGGACGCAAGCCGCCCATGGAGAGCCTGCTCGCGCGCACCGGTCTCGGCGCCTACGTCAGCGTCGCGCGGGAGGTCAACTCCTACAACTGGTTCCTCAAAAAGGAGATCGAGCGCCGCTCCGTGGACCACCGCTGCCAGCCGGCCTACGACTTCTGCTTCATCGACGGCGCCAAGAACTGGACCGTCGACGGGTTCGCCTTCTTCCTGGTGGACAAGCTGCTCACGCCGGGCGGTTGGATCCTGTTCGACGACCGGAACTGGTCCTACGCGCAGGCCGAGGCGCTCACCGGCAAGACGATCACCGATGGCATCGTGCACCGCGAGCTATCCGAGGACCAAAGGACCGCGCCCAACATCGACCTGGTGTTCCGTTACCTGGTGATGCAGCATCCGGATTACGGAGAGTTTCTGCTTCAAGACGATTCCTGGGCGTGGGCCAGAAAGACCGGACGCGGGGGCTAGGCGCATGCGGCCATCGCCGGCACTCTCGACGCAGGACGAAGACGAAAGGCGCACGGCTCTCGAGGTCCTGGCCAGCATCCACGGGCGGCTGATGGAAGAAGGCGTGGGCTGGTACAAGGACGGGGTCTTCGAGGTGAGCCGCTGCGCCCTGCGCGGGCGCCGGGTGCCCGGGGCGAGCCTCGGGTTCTGGGAGCACGACGCCGCCCCGTTGCTGTGGCACGTGCTGAACGAGGTCGCACCGGCGCTCTACGAAGAGAACCCCTGGGTTCAGGAGGTGCTCGGCCTGGACGCGGAGAAGCTCGCCTACCTGCATGAGTTTCGCGTCCCCGGCCAGCCCCTGCTCGACTACTTCGGCGCCGACAGCCTGGCGCCCGATCGCCATGTCGTCGACATCAACAACCGGCCCGGCGTCATCGGATATCTCGATGAGATACGCGAGGCATACGCCCGCGCCGGCATCGAGGTGCACGAGACGGCCTCTTTCAACCGGGCGTTGTTCTCGCGCATCGGGACCTACTCGCGCAGGCGGCTGGCCGTGGTCCTGCCGGAGCGCGGCACTCGCTTCGGGGACAAGAAGCGCATCGCCCAGGTGGCGAAGCGCTACGTCCCCGACACCTCGGTGCACACGCTCTCGGAGCTCGGTGGCCTCACCGGGCGCGAGCTGCCGGAAGTGGTTCTGCTCACCATGATCCCTACGGGGATACTCGATGACCGCGAGAAGTTCTCGGGACTGCTCGCCCTGGCGCGGCGGGGCATACCCATCATCAACCGCCCGGACAGCTTCCTCGCCACCTCCAAGATCATGATGCATCTGCTCGCGTGGTCGCCCGCGGTCGAGCGGGACGTTCTGGCGCTCCTCGACACCGATGCGGAGCGTGCGCGCACCAAGAGAGCGCTGCTGCGCACGCTGTTCGTGCCCTCGGTGCTCATTCACGGCGGTGCGGCGTACACGGCGCACGGCACGTGCGATGCCGGCGAGTATCTCTCGGCCCGGCCGCGCAAGGGCTGCGTGCTCAAGCACGGGCATACTTCCGGCGGCTGGGGCGTGCATCACGGCGCCCACACCACCCGCCGCCAGTGGCAGGCGCTCATCGAGCGCGCCTGCCGGGGCACATGGGTCGTCGAGGACGCCCGGGATCACGAGCGCGAGGAGATCTGGGGGCTGGTTGCGGCGGGCTCGGAGGGCGAGGACGTGGGGATGGGCGACGCCATCGACGTGCAAAGACTGCGCGCGCGCATCCTCTATCGAAGCTACGCCGTACGCGGAGAGAGCACGGTGTTCCAGGAGATCTTCGCGGCCCGGGGCTGGAAGGTCAACGCCGCCGGCTGGAGCCTGCCGGCGCAGTACGGGGCTCCATGAGCCCCGGAGTTTCGGGTGAGCGCATCCATGGAAAGCCATTCCAGGCTGCCGTCCCGCATTCTTGAGCGAATCCGCGCCCAGCAGGAATCCAGCGAGATCCTCATCGGCTGGGCGCAGCTCGGCATCGTGATCATTTTCGGAACGCTGTACGCGATCGCTCCGAAGCCCTATACGGAAGCGCCCCGCTTCACGCCGGTGCCGTGGGTGCTGAGCGCGTACTTCGTGTTCACCGTGCTGAGGCTGGCGCTCGCGCATGCGCGGCGGCTTCCGCAGTGGCTTCTGTACGTGTCGGTGGTGGCGGACATGGCCCTGCTCCTCGGTCTCATCTGGAGCTTCCATCTCCAATACGAGCAGCCGGCGTCGTTCTACCTGAAGGCGCCGACGCTGCTCTACGTTTTCATCTTCATCGCGCTGCGCGCCCTGCGCTTCGAAGCGCGCTTCGTCGTCCTTGCCGGGATCGTGGCGGCAGCCGGGTGGCTGCTGCTCGTTGTGTACGTCGTCACCGTCGATCCGAACGACCCCATGATCACCCGCAACTACATCGAGTACCTGACGTCGAACAGCGTGCTCCTCGGCGCCGAGTTCGACAAGATCATCTCCATCCTGATCGTGACCGCGATTCTCGCCTTCGCGCTCACCCGTGCGCGCCGACTGTTGATCCAGTCGGTGTACGAGAGCAGCGTGGCGCGCGACCTCTCGCGCTTCGTGCCGCGGCAGGTGGCCGCGCACATCAGCCGCTCGGAGGAGGAGGTGGCGGCGGGCCAGGGAGAGGTGCGCGAGGCGACCATTCTCTACACCGATCTGGAAGGCTTCACCTCGGTCAGCGAACGGCTCTCGCCCACGGAGCTGATTGCGACCCTCAACGAGTACTTCGTCGCCGTGAGCGCCCCCATCGAGGCCCACGGCGGCGTCATCAACCAGTTCCAGGGGGACGCCATCCTCGCCACCTTCAACGTTCCCGAGCCCCTGCCCGACCACGCCGCCAGCGCGGTGCGCGCCGCCCTGGAGATCCGGCGCGTGCTGCGAGCCCGCACCTTCGGCCAGGGCATCGCCCTGCGCGCGCGCATCGGCATCAACAGCGGCACCGTCGTCGGAGGGCTGGTCGGCACCAGCGAGCGGCTCGGGTATACCGTGCACGGCGACGAGGTGAACCTCGCGGCTCGCCTCGAGCAGCTCAACAAGGAGTACGGGACGTATCTGCTCCTCTCGGAGCGCACCTGCCAGCTCGCCGGTTTCGACCGGTTCCGCTTTGAACGCGTCGGAACGGCGACCGTGCGCGGGCGCAGCGCACCGACGAACGTGTACACGGTGGCCGGCGGCGATTCGGCCGTGGAGCCGGACACGCACGGGGCGAGCCCCGCGCCTACCTGAGGGGCGTGGATCGTAAAATATGTGAAACTGCCGGACCGGCCCACCCAGTTGACAAATACAAAGCCGGCCAGCGATCAGAGGGGGAGGCAGCGATGGAACGAGCACGCTTCATCGCCTTGTGGCGGCGATGCCCGGCGCGGGGAGCGGGGCCGGACCCCTCCGCCGTGTACGACGAGCTCCGCCAGCACTACAACGAGCCGCACCGGCGCTACCACACCCCCGCGCATCTCGAGCACTGCCTGGAGCAGCTCGAGGCAGCCAGGCACTCGATGCACGAGCCGGATGCGGTGGAGATGGCCCTGTGGTTCCACGATGCCATTTATGAGCCCGCCGCCGACGACAACGAGCGGCGCAGCGCGGAGCTGTTCGCGCAGCGCGCCGGAGGATGCTTCGAGGAGCGCTTCACGCGAAAGGTCTTCGATCTCATTGTGATCACCGAGCACCGGACGCCGCCGCAAGGCACCGACGAGAAGTTCATGGTCGATATCGATCTTTCGAGCATCGGGCTGGACTGGCGGATCTTCAGGGCGGACAGCGACGCGATCCGGCAGGAGTTCTCCCATCTGTCCGACGCAGAGTACTACCCCGTCAACGCCCGATTTCTGCGCTCGCTTCTGGAACGCCCGCGGTTGTATTTCACGGACTTCTTCCGCGATCGCTACGAGCAGACCGCGCGCGACAACATCGAGCGCTATCTCGAGGAGCTCTCCGACGGCGGCCTCATTTGACGGCCCTCTCGCCGGTCGATGCGCGGTTGAATGGAACCTTACCTGTGGGAGCGCGTTGTACGCGCGACTACCTGGGCAGGTAGGAGCGTAAAGCGGGATGCAATCCCGCCGAATACGGGCGCGAGTTCGGCCCCGGCCGTCGGGCGGGATGACGCGACGTATCTTGTTCCCGCACCCGTGCGAAGCCCACAATAGCCGCATATCCCGCGCCGCCGGGGCGCGGATGAGCGCCCGAGGGCAGAGGACATGTTCGACGCTCGCGGCAGCCGGATTCGGCTCGCAACGAGTCGGCTGATGCAAACCCGCGCGGGGGCCTTCGTGCGCCGGTGGTGGCGGACCGCGCTGCCGCCCGCCGTCGGGTTCAGCGCGCTCGTGTTTCTGTTCGTTCTGGGCCTGCGCAGCCTGGGCGCTCTGGAGGTCCCCAGGGTGTTGAGCAGCAGATCCTGGCCGAGAGTGGGGCCGGCCGCCCCCAGCCCACCGCGGATCACCCTGGTCACCGTCACCGAGGAGGACATCCGCGCCGAGGGCCAATGGCCGCTCCCCAACGCCACCCTGGCCCGCCTCCTGAAGACGCTCAACCAACATCAGCCGCGGGCTATCGGCGTCGACATGTACCTGGACGTGCCGGTCCCGCCGGGGCGCGAGGAGCTCGAGCAGGTCTTGGTGGAGAGCCCCAACGTCGTCGCCGCCATGAAGTTCGGCGAAGACGACCAAGGAGGCATCCCGCCGCCGGACGTACTCGCGGCCACCGAGAAAATCGGCTTCACCGACATGCTGGTGGATGCGGGCGGCACCGTGCGCCGCGGCCTCCTCTTTTTGGATGATGGCCAGAACGTCTTCTTCTCGCTCGCGCTGCGCGCGGCGCTCCTGTACCTGGGCGCCGAGGGCATCGGGCCCCAGCCCGACCCCGAGAACCCCGCCCACATCCGCTTCGTCGACGTCACCATCCCGCCCTTCGAGGGCAACGACGGCGGCTACGTCAGAGCGGACGCGGGCGGCTACCAGTTCCTCCTCGACTACCGCGACGCGCCGCACGCGTTCCCGACGGTCACGCTGGGCGAGGTCTGGAGCGGCAACTTTGACCCGGACGTGTTCGAGGACAAAGTCGTGCTCATCGGGGTCGTCGCCGAGAGCGTCAAGGACTTCTTCTACACGCCCTACAGCCGCGACCTGGACTCCGTCATCATGTCCGGGGTCGAGCTGCACGCGCACATCGTGAGCCAGCTCCTGCGCGCGGCCCTGGACGG
>CAZPFD010000169.1:0-8911 GCA_964585725.1 uncultured Ectothiorhodospiraceae bacterium
CACACGAAGAACACGAAGAAGAACTACGTCATTCTTCCGCTCAGCGTCCAAGCCGGCCATGGGGGCGAGCGCGGCGCAGGAAGACGCAAGCTCCAAAGACCACGAAGTTTATGAAGCCCCACAAAACCGCTGAACCATGGGCGCTCTTGATCCTCTCGATTCAAGAATTATTCCTTCGTGGTCTTCGTGTGATCTTCGTGCTCTTCGTGTTAGAAAGGGGCGCACCCGACAGGCAGCGCGCGTGACTACGCTCCCTGCTGCTCGCGCTGCACGGCGCGGTAGCCGATGTCGCGGCGGTAGTAGACGCCTTCCCAGGTGATCATCTCGGCCAGCGCGTAGGCCGAGGCCTGGGCCTCGCTGACGCTCGCCCCGAGGCTGCAGGCGCAGAGCACGCGCCCCCCTGCGGTCACCACCCGACCGTCGCTCAGCGCCGTGCCGGCATGAAACACTTTCGCGTCGGGTCCGCCGGCCCGCTCCAGCCCGTGAATGACCATCCCTTTGCGGTACGCACCCGGGTATCCGCCGGCAGCCATCACGACGCCGAGGCAGACGCGCGGATCCCACTCGGCGCGCACGCGGTCGAGGCGTCCGGCGAGCGCCGCGTCGCACAGCTCGATGAGATCGCTGCGCAGGCGCATGAGCAGGGGTTGCGCCTCGGGATCGCCGAGCCGGCAGTTGAATTCGAGGACCTTCGCGGCGCCGTCCGCGCCGACCATCAGCCCGGCGTAGAGAAATCCGGTGTAGGCACAGCCCTCCGCCGCCATACCGCGCACGGTGGGCTCGATGATGTCGTGCATGATGCGCCGGTGCAGCTCCGGCGTCACCACCGGGGCTGGAGAATAGGCTCCCATGCCGCCGGTGTTCGGGCCCCGGTCTCCGTCATCGCGGGCCTTGTGATCCTGGGACGAGGCGAGGGGCAGCACGTGCTCGCCGTCCACCAGACAGATGAAGCTCGCTTCTTCACCCTCGAGCAGCTCCTCGATGACGATGCAGCGCCCCGCGTCCCCGAAGGCGCTGCCGGAGAGCATGTCGGCGGCGGCGGCGCGGGCCGCCTCTTCGCTGTGGGCGAGGGTGACGCCCTTGCCCGCGGCGAGCCCGTCCGCCTTGATCACGAGGGGCGCGCCCCGCTCGCGGATGTAGCCTTCGGCGCGGTCGAGGTCGGTGAAGGTGGCGTGATCCGCCGTGGGGATGGCGTGCCGCGATAGAAAGCCCTTGCAGAACGCTTTCGACCCTTCGAGGCGGGCGGCCTCGCGACGCGGACCGACCACGCGCAGCCCGCGGGCCTCGAAGGTGTCCGCGATGCCGCCCACGAGCGGTGCCTCGGGACCGACGATGGTGAGCCCCACCTCGCGCTCCTGGGCGAAGCGGGCCAGATCCTCGACGGCGTCCGCGGGGATGGGGACGTTCTCGGTGCGCGGCTCACCCGCCGTGCCGGCGTTGCCGGGCGCGACGTACACCCTGTCGACCCTCGGAGACTGCGCGGCCTTCCACGCGAGCGCGTGCTCGCGTCCGCCCCCGCCCACGATCAGAACCTTCATGGCTCAACTCTGCACTGATAAATGCGCAGTGCCCGTAAGTCACTCCGCTCTCTAACACGAAGGACACGAAGATCGCACGAAGATCACGAAGATTGGAAAGAGATCAATGGAAGCGCCTCTTGCGTGCGTCTTTCTTCGTGTCCTTCGTGCCTTCTTCGTGCTCTTCGTGTTACAAGCGACCTTTCGGCCGTCTCCGACGGTAACGTCAGTGGCGGAAGTGTCGCATACCGGTGAAAACCATGGTCATCCCGTGCTCGTCGGCCGCTGCGATCACCTCCTCGTCGCGCACCGAGCCGCCGGGTTGAATGACCCCCGCCGCGCCCGCTTCGGCGGCGGCGTCCACGCCGTCGCGGAACGGAAAGAAAGCATCCGACGCCATGACCGCACCGCTCAGATCGAGGCCCTCGTCACGAGCCTTGATGGCGGCGATGCGCGCGCTGTACACGCGGCTCATCTGGCCTGCACCGACGCCGAGCGTCATGCCCCCGCGGGCGTACACGATGGCGTTGGACTTGACGTGCTTGGCGACCCGCCAGGCGAACAGCAGGTCGGCGAGCTCGGTGTCGCTCGGCTGACGGCGGGTCACCACCTTCAGATCGCCGGCGTCGACCGCGCCGCGATCGCGTTCCTGCACCAGAAGCCCCCCGCCTGCGACGCCGCGCACATCGAGCCCGCCGCTCGAGCCGTGCCATCGACCGCAGGCAAGAACGCGCACGCCGGGCTTATCCGCCAGCGCCGTCGCGGCCGCCTCGCTCACCTCGGGAGCCACGATCACCTCCACGAACTGCCGCTCGAGAATGGCGCGCGCGAGGTCGCCGTCGAGGGGCGCGTTGAAGGCGATCACGCCGCCGAAGGCGGAGGTGGGATCGGTGCGAAAGGCGCGCTCGTAGGCCTCGAGCGGGGTCGCGCCGAGCGCCACCCCGCACGGATTCGCGTGCTTGACGATGACACAGGCGCAGGCCTCGTCGAAACTCTTGACGCACTCGAGGGCCGCGTCCGCGTCGCCGATGTTGTTGAACGACAGAGCCTTTCCCTGGAGCAAGCGGGCGCTCGCCACCGACGGCTGGTGCACGCCCGGATCTCTATAGAATGCGGCACGCTGGTGAGGGTTCTCGCCGTAGCGCAGATCCTGGACCTTCTCGAAGCTCAGATTCAGGGTCCGCGGAAAGCCGTGCTTCTCACGGCCTTCGAGCCGGCTGCCCAGGTAGTTGGCGATGGCGCCGTCGTAGCGGGCGGTGTGCTCGAACGCTCGCGCCGCCAGATCGAAGCGCGTGGCGTCGCTGACGCGCCCCTCGCGCCGGCGCATCTCCTCCACCACCCGCGCGTAATCGGCCGGGCTCACGACCACGGTCACGGCGCCATGGTTCTTGGCCGCGGCGCGAAGCATGGCCGGGCCGCCGATGTCGATGTTCTCGATGGCGGTGGCAAGCGTGCACTGCGGGTCGGCGACGGCGCGTTCGAACGGATACAGATTCACCGCCACCAGATCGATGGGGCGGATTCCGTGCGCGTCCATGACCTCGCGGTCGCGCTCGCGGCGCCCGAGCAGGCCCCCGTGAATGCGCGGGTGGAGCGTCTTCACACGTCCGTCCATGACCTCGGGGAACCCCGTGTACTCCGACACGTCCGTCACCGCCAGGCCGGCGTCTCTGAGCGTGCGCGCCGTTCCGCCCGTGGAGAGGATATCGACGCCGAGCTCGACGAGATCACGGGCAAAGTCGACGACGCCGGTCTTGTCGGAGACGCTGATGAGCGCGCATCGAATCCTGTCCGACATGATTTACCTCCGCAGGCCAAACACGTGCGCGGCGATCACCGACTGCAATGATCGTGCGGTTCGAGCGCGGAGCCTTCTCGGCGGGATGATGACGATGCGGATGAACTCCCCACTCACCCGTTAGGGTGCCCTGGGGATGCGCGCGGCACAAGCCCCCGCACGCACGCCCGAAGCTCGGGGCGAGCGCATGGGAGGGGAGTGAACGGGGACGCCGGCTCGGCACCTGCGAACCGAGCCGGCGTCCCCGCAAGCTCACATGAGGTTGTAGCGCTTGAGCTTCTTGCGCAGGGTGCCGCGGTTGAGGCCGAGCACGACCGCCGCCTTCGACTGGTTGCCGCGCGTGTGGCGCATCACCGCTTCGAGCAGAGGTCCTTCCACCTCTTGTACCACCATCTGGTACAGCCCTGTGGTGCTGTGGCCGCCGAGGCGCGCGAAATAATCTTCCACGGCCTGACGCACGCAGGCGCGCAACGGCTCCTTGGCGTGGGCTTCGACTCTCAAGCCTGACGCCGGCGGCTCGTAGTCCGGTATACCTTGGCCGCTCATGGTTTTACCCGGCGGGTCCCCGCGGGACGGAGCCGCGCGACCATCCGTTGGCACTGGCCGGGAATGCCGCTGCGGGAAGCCAGACGATTCGATGGGATTGCTACTGGACATGGAGGCTCTTCTTCGCGGACGAATGGGTGTCTGTGATCGGAAATCGAGGCGCTCGACATGACGTTGTTGCTTCTTATCGGGTACGGGCTGCGCGTGCCGCGTATAGGGAGAGCGCAGTAGACCGTGACGAAGCTCGATTCGAGAAATCCGGCGGTCAGAGAGAACGGAGCCCATCATCCAGCGGCTTGCGTCCTAGGTTAACCCCTCCCGCCACACGGAGAAATAGTCTAAGACCCGCGTTCCCGCGATTCTGTGAACTGGTGCACACTTCTTGCTCATGGGCACGCAGGCCGATTTCCGCGGATGTTTGAAGTTTCAAAGGCTTGAAGTGATCCGCGGAAAACCCGCTGCAGCCGCCCGTGAGGCGAGCCGCCCGCATCCCTGCGACCGCGGCGCTGGCTTCGACGGCTCTCACAGGCGGGATTACACTGCGTTCCATCCCGCCCTACCGACCGGGAGGCACGCAACCCGGGACCCGGCGTCGGCCCGACAAACCACCCCGTTGCCGGAAATCCGCGAAGAGCCGAAAGGGCGGGTGCCGGATGTGCTACAGAAATCTGAACTCGAAGCTCACCGCGGCCTGCTCCGGCGCCAGCAAATCCAGAGCGAGCTGCACCGGTGTGCGCGGCGGCATGCCGCGGGCGGCATCGACGTCAGCGGCCAGATACTCCCGGGGCTGGAAACGCCGGGTCGCGATGGTCTGGCCGTTGACGTTATAGAGGGTGAACTGCATCTGGGGGAAGGGCTGTCTGTAGGGCGCCGTGTTCTCCAGCGCGGCCGTGACGCGCAGCGCGCCTTCGTAGCGCGGATGCACCCGCACGTCGCGGCTCACCATGCGAATCAGGCTGACGTCGCGGCGCTCGGGCAGGGTGCACCCGGTGCGTTCGCAGAACCCCTCCATCCACACCCGCGCCTGCGGATAACGGTGCACCACGTCCTCCGACATGAACCATGCGTACTGCCCGACGAGCGCCGCCACGAGCAGAACGCTGGCCGCGCCGAACAGGAAGCCGCCGCGCCTCCGGCGCCGCGCGCCGGAGATGCGCGCCAGATCCTCGCGCAACGCCCGGGGCACCGGCTCTTCTTCTGATTGCGCCTCGCTGCCAAGAGTCTCGTCGAGGGTGGGCGGGCGCTCGGCCGGGGCTCGCTGCTCCGCGCCCTGGCCCGAGGGTCGACCCTCCGCACGCGCCTGCTGCTCCGGTGGAGGCTCGGCCGGCGGTGTGGGCGTCGGCGCGGTCGTCTCGGCGTGCTGCTGCGCGCCCGGGCCGGGCTCAGGGGACGCGGCGCGCTGCTCCTCGGCCAGGGTGTCGCTGAGGTATGCGAGCGCATCGAAGAGCTTTCGGCATCGACCGCAGCGCACCGTGCCCCGCCCCGCCCGCAGCTGCGCGCCGGTGATGGTGAAGACGGTCTGACAGAAAGGACAGCGCGTGTACATGTCAGTGCATCCCCGCGTCGGCAGCCGCGCCGGAGTCCGCGCGCCCGCCCGGCGCCCTTCCGACCAGCCGTATCCAGCACCCTTCGCGCGCCGGCTTCTCCAGATGCACCCACGGGCGGTACGCTGCGGCCACCGACTCGAGTTGCTCGGCGAGAATACCGGCGAGCACGAGACGCCCGTGGGGCCGCGCCAGCGCGCCGAGCCGGGGGGCGAGATCGATGAGGGGTCGGGCCAGGATATTGGCCACGACAACGTCCGCGCCGGGATGCGCCGGCAAGGTCTGCGGCGCGACCGTGCGCAGCGCGTTCGCGACTCCGTTCACCTCGGCATTGGCGCGCGCCGCCAGCAGAGCCTGCGGGTCGTTGTCCACCGCCCACACCCGGCGGGCACCCAGCTTGAGCGCGGCGATGCCCAGAATTCCCGAGCCGCATCCGTAATCCACGACCTCGGCTCCGCCCAGCTCGGCCTGCTCCAGCCACGCCAGACACAGCCGCGTACTGGGATGAGTGCCGGCGCCGAACGCGAGCCCCGGATCGAGACGCACGACGACCTCGGCGCGCGGCGGCGGGTGGAAGCCGCTCGGGCAGATCCACAGACGCGCGCCGATGCGCTGCGGCCGCGCGTACCGGAGCCATTCCCGCTCCCAGACCCGATCGAGGAGCGCCTCCAGGCGCAGGTGCGCGCATGCGCGCGGTCCCAGGGATGCGTGGAGCACGCGCTGGATTCGCACCAGATCGGTCTGCGGGGAGAACAGCCCGGTCACCCGGGTCGCGCCCCAGAGCGGCGCGCTACCCGGCGGCGGCTCGTAGAGCGGCTGGTCCTCGGCGTCGGTCAACGTGACGGAGAGCGCCCCAGCCGCCTCGAGCATCTCGCTTGCACGCACCGCCTCGTCGGGCGGCGCCACGAGCGTGAGCTGGTGCCACGCTGGTCCCCGTTGGGTGTCTGCACTCATGCCGGCAACGATTGCGCTACAGGCCCAAACGGCCCTCGAGAAAGTGAATGCTGGTGCCTCCGTGCAGGAACTCCGCATCGCGCAGCAGGGAATCGTGCAGCGGAATGTTGGTCTTGATCCCCTCGATCACGATCTCGGTCAACGCGGTGCGCATGCGGGCCAGCGCGGAGTCGCGCGTCGCCCCGTGCGTCACGAGCTTGCCGATGAGTGAATCGTAGTAGGGCGGCACACGATACCCGGTGTACACGTGGCTGTCGACGCGTACGCCGGGCCCTCCCGGGGCGTGAAACAGCGTGATGTTGCCGGGGGACGGAACGAAGCTCTGCGGGTCCTCGGCGTTGATGCGGCATTCGATGGCGTGCCCCATGATCTCGATGTCCGACTGCTTGTACTGGAGGCGCTCCCCGGCGGCGATGCGCATCTGTTCCGCGACGATGTCCACGCCGGTCACCATCTCGGTCACCGGGTGCTCGACTTGGAGGCGCGTGTTCATCTCGATGAAGTAGAAACGCTCGTCTTCGTACAAGAACTCGAAGGTTCCGGCGCTGCGATACCCCATCTCCTCGCAGGCGGCGACGCAACGCGCACCGAGCTTGTCCAGCCGCTTCTGCGGAATGCCCGGAGGCGGCGCCTCCTCGATGACCTTCTGGTGGCGGCGCTGCATGGAGCAATCGCGCGCGCCCAGATGGATGACGTTGCCGTCGCCGTCGGCCAGCACCTGGATCTCGACGTGCCGCGGCTTGGTCAGATATTTTTCCAGATACAGCGTGTCGTTGCCGAAGGCGGCCGCCGCCTCGGTTCCGGTGAGCGAGATGGCATTGAGCAGCGTGGCCTCACCGTGAACCACCCGCATGCCGCGGCCCCCGCCGCCTCCGGCCGCCTTCACGATGACCGGGTAGCCGATCTCGCGCGCGATGCGCAGATTCTCGTCCGGATCGTCGCCGAGCGGACCGCCGGATCCCGGCACGCACGGCACACCGGCCTTTTTCATGACCTCGATGGCCGAGAGCTTGTCGCCCATCAGCCGAATGGTCTCCGAGCGAGGCCCGATGAACACGAATCCGCTGCGCTCCACGCGCTCGGCGAAATCGGCGTTCTCGGCCAGGAAGCCGTAGCCCGGGTGGATGCCCACGGCGTCGGTGACCTCCGCCGCGCTCACCACGGCCGGGATGTTGAGATAGCTCTCGGCGGAGGCCGCCGGGCCGATGCACACCGACTCGTCGGCCAGGCGCACGTGCTTGAGCTCGCGGTCCGCGGAGGAGTGCACGGCAACGGTCTTGACGCCGAGCTCGCGACACGCCCTCAGGATGCGCAGGGCGACTTCACCTCGGTTCGCGATGACGACCTTTTCAAGCATGGATCCGCACGAGAGCTGCAGCGGCCCCCCCGGACCAGGGGGTCCGGCTTCGTCCGCCGCCCGGGTTGATTCAGTCCTCGATGATGAAAAGGGGCTCGCCGTACTCCACCGGTGTGCCGTTCTCCACCAGAATCGCCGCCACCGTGCCGGCACGATCCGATTCGATCTGGTTGAGGATTTTCATCGCCTCGATGATGCAGAGGGTGTCGCCGAGCTCGACGCGTTGCCCGACCTCGACGAAAGGCTCCTCACCCGGCGACGCGCCCCGGTAGAAGGTCCCGACCATGGGCGAGGTGATGGTGTGCCCCTTGGGCACCGGTGCCGCCTCTTTCACCACGCTGGTCGCGCCCCGCTCGGCGGACTCCGAGTTGGCCGGCACCGCCGCGAGCTCCTGGGAGACGGCCGGCTGCGCGGCGAAGAACGCGCCGCTGCGACCGTAGCGGCTGATGCGCACCGATTCCTCGCCGCTGTGAATCTCGAGCTCGTCTATGCCGGACTCCTCGAGGAGCTCGATCAGCTTCTTGATCTTGCGGATATCCATGCGGCGATGGGCTAGTCCTGTGTGCTCAGGTAGTGAACGGCGGCTCGATACGCCAGCTCGTACCCGTAAGGGCCGAAGCCGCTGATGACCCCCACGGCTGCGTCCGAGAAATAGGACACCCGCCGGAAGGGCTCGCGGGCATAGACATTGGAAAGGTGCACCTCGATGAAGGGGCTGCCCACGGCCAGCAACGCGTCGCGCAGCGCGATGCTCGTGTGGGTGAACGCAGCCGGGTTGATGAGGATGAAGTCCACGCCTTCGGCGGGGGCAGCCTGCACGTGTTCCACGAGCACGTGCTCGGCGTTGCTCTGCACGCACCGGACACGGTGGCCGTCGGCCTGGGCGAGCTCCTCCAGGCGCGCGTCGATGGCGCCGAGAGGCGTGCTGCCGTAGTGCTCGGGCTCGCGCGTACCCAGGAGGTTCAGGTTGGGCCCGTGCAGGACGAGCAGATTGGCCATGGGGACATTCGGTCCAGAACCTTGCAGATCCCAGCGCATTCAACGCAGTTATGCGCAGAATAGCACAAGATTTCGGCAAGGACGAGAGATAATGCAGTGCTCGGCGGGGTTCGTGCGGGCGCGGACTCTGTCGGCGATTGGGGCTCGGATCGCCGCCTCCGCCTCGTCGCGCGTGAGCTCACCCAGCTTCTGGTAC
>CAZPFD010000170.1:0-8895 GCA_964585725.1 uncultured Ectothiorhodospiraceae bacterium
GGTCCCGGGGTATGCGCCTCCTCGTCGCAAGCCCCGCCCGGGACGGCGGCTTCGGGGAGTTCCGGGCCTACGGCTGCGGGATCAGCACGCGCAGGGCGGCGCCCCCGAGCGCATCGTCGCCGCCCGAGCGCGCCACGGTGAGCGTGCCGCCGAGCAACTCCACGAGCTCCTGGGTCATGGCCAGGCCGAGCCCCGAGCCCGGCACCGCAGGATCGGCGCGCACGCCCCGGCGGCGCACCTGCGCGGCGACCGCCTCCGGGATCCCCGGGCCGTCGTCCTCGACCACGATCTCGAGCGTCTGCGGCCAGGGATCCGGGACCATCCCCGCGCGCACGCGCACCGTGCCCCGGCACCACTTGCACGCGTTGTCCATGAGGTTGCCCAGGATCTCGAGCAGGTCGGCCTCCTCGCCGTGAAAGACGGGCTCGCCGCCGAGCTCCACGACGAAGCGCGGCGCCTTCTCGGCGTGGATCTTGGAGAGCGAGCTGCGCACCTTGTCCAGGGTCTGGCGCACGGAAACCCGCCGCCGCGCCGGAGAGACGGCGCCGGACATGGCGGCGCGCTGGAGCTGGTAGCGTACGATGGCGTCGACGCGCTCGAGCTGCTCGGCCACCTCGGCGGGCGGCGGCGTGCGCCCACCGCGTTCGAGCGCGCTGCGTATCACCGCGAGGGGCGTCTTGAGGCTGTGAGCCAGATTGCCGAGGCTCTCGCGGTAACGGGCGAGGCGTGCGTGCTCGCTGCGCATGAGGGCGTTGAAGTTGCGCGCGACGCCGGCGAGCTCGTTGGGGTAGCCGCCGCCGAGCTCCTCGCGGGTCCCCGCTTCCACCTCGGCGATCTCGCGCGCCACCCGGCGCAGCGGCTGCATCAGCCAGCGCAGGGTGGTCGCCTGTACCGCGATAAGCAGTATCAACGCGCCACCGAACCACACCATGAGCTGCTGGCGGAAGCGCGCGAGCTGCGCGTGGTAGGCGCTCATGCTCTCCGCCACGCTGACGGTGAAGGCGTGCGCACGCCTCGCATCCAGCTCCCAATCGATGCCCATGCTGAGGGCGAACACCGGGACGCCTTGCGCGGTTCGGGTGTGCACGAACTGGCGGCGTCCCGGCGGCAGCGGTCCCGGATAGTCGATGTCGACGCCGAGGGCGGAGGGCGAGCGCCAGACCACGCGACCCTCGCCGTTGACGATGCGGGCGTAGAGTCCGGAGCCCAGGGTCGTGAGCCGCGCCTCGGGCAGCGACGCCGGCAGTGAGAGGACGGCGCCCTCCTCGTCCAGCTCCGCCGCCGCCAGCAGCGCGACGATCTGCACCTCGAGGCGCTCGCGCACCGCCTGCTCCGCGGTGCGCCGGAACGCCACGTCGAGCGCCAGCACGGTGAGCAGGAAGCACCCGAGCAGCACGAGGCTGACGGTCGCGAGCACCCGCGCCCTGAGCGAGTACATCAGTCCGCGCGCGGCGGCAGGTTGAAGCGGTACCCGCGCCCGCGCAGCGTCTCGATGGGCTTGAGGCGTTGCTCGGGATCGAGCTTGCGCCGCAGCCGCCGGATGAACACCTCGATCACGTTGCTGTCCCGATCGGCATCCTCCTCGTAGATGTGCTCGGTCAGCTCGGTCTTGGAGATCACGCGGCCCGCGTGCAGCATCAGGTACTCGAGCACCCGGTGCTCGAAGGACGTGAGGCACACGGGCTGGTCGTCCACGGTGACCGTTCCGCTGCTCGTGTCCAGGCACACCGGCCCGCACTGGAGCCGCGCCCGCGCCCATCCGGTGGAGCGACGCAACAGAGCCTGCACGCGCGCCAGCACCTCTTCCATGTGAAAGGGCTTGGTGACGTAGTCGTCGGCGCCGGCGTTGAGGCCTTCCACCTTGTCCTGCCAGCGGTCGCGCACGGTGAGGATGAGAATGGGAAAGCTGCGGCCGGCCGCGCGCAGGCGCCGGATCACCTCGATGCCGGAGAGGCCCGGGAGGCGCAGGTCCACGATCCCCACGTCCACCGGAAACTCCATGCCCAGGTACAGACCCTCGTCGCCGTCGGCGGCCGCGTCCACGGCGAAGCCGCCGGCGCGCAGTCGCTCCGTGAGGCTGTGCCGCAGCGCGGCTTCGTCTTCGATCACCAGGCAGCGCACGGGCTCAGCGCGTGATGCGTCCGGTGCGAGCATCCACGCGGTATACGCGCACGTGGCCTTCGCTCAGCACCTTGACGTGGTGGATGGTCTCGCCGTTGCGGGTTCGCGTCTCCGCCGCGATCACCGTGGCGCCGGTGGCCCGCTGGACCCGAGTCACCGCCTCGGCCAGGGACACGCCGCCTGACTCGTGATTGGCCACGGGCAGCCACGCCCCGGCCGCAGCCACGGGAGCGCCGGCCGTCACGGCGAACGCGAGCACAGCGGCAGCGAGAAGGCGAGAGGGTGACATCGGAACGGCTCGGAAGCGAAGTCACCGCATGGTAGAGGAAATGAAAGGGCGGCAAAAGCGCGTGCGCGGCGACGCGCGCGAGATCGCCGCACAACCTCCGTTCCCGCACCGCCCGCACGAGGGGCCCGACCTTCGCGGGTAATAATCCGGTTCCCTTGGCGCTCGGCGGATCTTGCCGTTTGCCGCCCAGTGCGCGAGCGTCGACACGCCGGGCCAAGGCGCGCCATCAGGGGCGGGCTCGCGTGCCGGCTGCCGCTTGGGACCACATCGGCGGTCCCGGTGCACGGATTCTGCGCGTGCTCTCAGCTCGGAGCGCCTATGTGCCGATATGGAAACGCGGACGCTGTGCCGCGAGCAGGTTCCCGGGAGGAACAAAAGTCCTTGCCTCGCCCCGCGAAAGCGGGCCGGCGGGGTGCGACGCCCTGCGCCCCTAGAGTCGAGACGCTATGGCGCAAGTCAACGACGCGCTGCTGAAGCAGATCAAAACACTGGTGCCCCTGAAAGATCTGCCGCCGCAGGATCAGCGGCACGTCCTCGCCAAGTCCAAAGTCATCGAATACCGCAAGGGCAAGCGCATCTTCAAGCAGGGCGATCGCGACAAGTGGGTGTTCTACCTGCTTGAGGGCGAGCTGGAGATGTTCGCCGACGACCGTCTGGTCAATCGCGTGGTCGCCGGCACGGAGAACGGTTGCCGCGCCCTCGCTCAGCTCCAGCCCCGCCAGCTCACCGCCAAGGCGTATACGCAGGTTTCCGTTCTGCGCGTCGAACGCAGCGTGCTCGACCAGTTCCTCACCCTGGATCGGGGCAGCGCGCCCTCCGAAGTGCAGGTCAGCGAGCTCGCCGCGGAAGAAGAGGAGGAGGTCGATTGGATGAGCGCACTGTTGCGCTCGGAGCTGTTCTCGACCATGCCTCCCACCAACATCCAGCGCATCCTCGCCACGCTCGAATCCGTGCAGGTTCAGTCCGGCCAGAACGTCGTCGAGCAAGGCGCACCCGGCGACTACTACTACATCGTGCAGAGAGGACGTTGCCGGGTGACGCGCAGGACGTCTGCCAAGGAGGAGGTCACGCTGGCCGATCTGCGCGAAGGAGACACATTCGGCGAAGAAGCGCTGGTATCGGATTCCACGCGCAACGCGACGGTGCGCATGATCACCGATGGTGAGCTGATGCGCCTCACCAAGAGCGACTTCGTCGAGCTCATCAAGAAACCCATCCTCGAGTCGGTCGACTACGAGAAGGCGCTCGCGCTCGCCGGCAGCGGTGGCGAATGGATCGACGCGCGCTTCCCGGACGAGCACAAGCGCTCCGCCATCGACGGCAGTCTCAACATCCCCCTGACCATCGTGCGCACGAAGGCGTCGTCCCTGTCGCAGGAGAAGCCCTACATCGTGTACTGCGACGACGGCCGGCGCAGCTCTGCGGCCGCGTTCCTGCTCAAGGCGCAGGGTGTGCAGGCGTATCACCTCGAAGGCGGCCTCGCGAGCACACCCCTCGGCAAGAAGGCGGACCCGCCGCCGGCGCCGGCCAAGACGCCTGCGCCCGAGGCCAAGGCGAGCCCGGCCCCTTCTCCGGCCCCGCGAGCCGCCAAACCGCCGCCTTCCGCGACGCCCCAGGCCGCCAAGCCGCCCGCGGCCGGCAGTCCGGCACCGGCGGCGAAACCGCGTCCGGCACCGCCCAAACCGGCCCCGGAGCGCGCCCCACGCAAGGGCGACGACGAGGCGACCGACCCCGAGATGCGGGTGTCGAAGCTCAACAGCCGCCTGGCCCAGGCCAATATCAAGCTCGAGGAGGCGCTGACCCTCAAAGCCAAGGCCGAGCATGCGGCCCGCGAGGCGGAGAAGCAGGCCCAGGAGAAGCTGCGCAAGGAGCGCGCGGCGCTCCAGGAGAAAGCCAAACAAGCCAATCAGACCCTCGCCGAGCAGCACAAGCGCGCCGCCCACAAGGCGGCCGAAGATAAGCTGCGCCGGGAGCGCGAGCAGCTCCAGGCCGAGGCCCGGCGCGCGAGCGAGGCCCTGGCCGAAGCCAAGCGCTTGAAGATGGAGCTGGAGACTGCCAAGCGTGCCGCCGAGGAAGAGGCCTCGCGGGCGCGCAAGACCGAGGAGGAACGCATCAACCAGCTGAAGCAGCAAGCGGAGAAGCGGCTTCAGGCGGAGCGCTCCAAGCTCGAGCGGGAGTACGCGCGCACGGCCGAGGAGTTGGCCCGCATGCAGCGCATGAAGCAGGAGTCGGAGGCGCAGCTCGAGCAGGAGCGCAAGCGCATGCGGGCCGAGGCGCAGGCGGCCAAGGCGAAGCTCGCGGAGGCGCAACGACTCAAGCAGGAGATGGAATCCGCGCGCAAGGCCGCCGAGCAGCAGCGCCGCCAGCACGAGGAGGCCGAGCACAAGCTGCGCGCCGAGGTGGAGGCGCGGATCAACGCCGAGCGGCGCAAGCTGGAGGCGGAGTTCGCGCGCAGCACGCAGGAGCTCGAGCAGGCCAAGCAAGAGAAGGACGCGATGGACGCCGCCCGGCGCGCGGCGGCCGAAGAGGCGCAGCGCGTCATCGAGCAGTACCGCAGCGATTATGAGAAGATGCGTAAACAGGAGGAGGGGCGGCTGCGCGAGGAGCGCCAGCGCCTCGAGCAAGACGCGCAGAAGATTCAGCAGGCGTTGCAGGAAGCCCGCCGCGCCAAGCAGGAGGCGGAGGCGGCTCGAACTCAGGCGGAGTCGCGCTTGTCGAAGATGCGTACCGACCGCCCGCAGAAGGCCTACACCGCCACCCTCGAGCAGGCGGAGCAGAAGCTACGGGCCGAGATGGCCGCTATCGAGAAGGAGTTCAAGGACGCGGACCACGACCTGAGGGCTGCGGAGCGCGCCCGCGAGGCGGCCGAGGAGGCCAAGAAGGTCAACGAGCAGCACATGGCACAGCAGCGTGCGGAGGTGGAAGTGCTGCGCCGGCAGATGGCGGCGGAGATGCAGGAGTGGGTGCAGCAGCAGGCCCAGCAGGAGCGCTCCGACGCGCACCGCCGTTCCCTGGAGCAGGAGCGCAAGGGGCTCGCGCGCATGAAGCAGCGCGAGGAGGACCAGAAGCGCAAGACCGACGAGCACAACCGGAGCCTGCTGGACGAGATCGCCTCCCAGCTCGGGAAGAAGGATGAGGAGTAGACGCGCCCGCGCGCAGTCGCTCGCACCCGTGATCACCCCGTATGAGTGAGCGTTCCGGCACCCGCGTGGCCGTGGTCGGTGGTGCGCGCACGCCGTTTGCGCGTGCGGGGACGGTGTTCAAGGACCGCGGTGCCCTGGATCTCGCCGCCCACTCCATCGAAGGGTTGCTGGCGAGGCACTCCTTCGATGCGGAGGCGGCGGTGCTGGCCTACGGCATCGTCATCGTCGATCCGCGCACGCCTCACTTCGCGCGCGAGGTGGTGTTTCGAAGCCCGCTGCCGGCCTCCGTGCGCGCGCTCACGGTCACCGACAACTGCATCACGAGCCTCTCGGCGATGGAGTACGTGCACGGCGTCATCGGCGCGGGCCGCGCCGATGCGGGCATCGCCGGCGGCGTGGAGTGCATGTCCAATCCGCCTTTGCTCTTCGGCCAGGCGGCGAGCCGCATCTTCAGGGATGCCGGGCTGGCGCGCTCGGCGACCGAGCGCATCCGGCGCCTGGCCGGGCTGCGCCTGCGGCACTTCAAGCCCGAGCCGCCCGCCATCGCCGAGCCCTCCACCGGGCTCACCATGGGCGAGCACTGCGAGATCATGGTCAAGGCGTGGGGCATTGCGCGCGAGGCCCAGGACGCCATCGCTCATCGCAGCCAGACGAACGCCGCAGCGGCCACCCGCGACGGGCGCCTTCCGGCCGAGATTCATCCCCTGGACGGGCTCGAGCACGACCCGATCATCCGCGCCGATACCACCCTGGAGAGGCTCGCCCAGCTGCGCCCGGTATTCGACCGGAGTCCAAGCGGGACCATCACCGCCGGCAACTCGAGCCCCCTCACCGACGGGGCTGCGGCCGTGCTGCTCATGTCCGAGGCGCGCGCGCGGCGCGAGGGCCGCGAACCCCTCGCCTTCATCAAGGCCTTCGAGTTCGCGGCCATCGATCCCAGTGACGGCCTGCTCATGGGGCCGGCGCTGGCGGTCCCGCGGCTGCTGCGCAGGACCGGGCTCACGCTGGCGGACATGGATATCGTGGAGATGCACGAGGCGTTCGCCGGTCAGGTGGCCTGCAACCTGCGCGCGTGGGAACAGGGCTGGAAAGAGCCGGCCGTCGGCAGCGTGGCGGAGGACGCGCTGAACCCGCTCGGGAGCTCCATTGCCGTCGGCCACCCCTTCGCCGCCACCGGCGCGCGCATCGTCACCACCCTCGCCAACGAGATGAAGCGCCGCGATGCGCGCTACGGCCTGGTGAGCATCTGCGGGGCCGGCGCCACGGCCGGCGCCCTGGTCCTCGAGCGCGCCTGAGCGCCCCTTGGCCCGCCTGCCGGCCGCCGCCGGCGGTCCGCAGGCTCAGGGCTCCAGCACGGGGGCCGATAAAGCGAATACACGGAGCCGGCGACGAGTGCGCCGGCTGACTCTTCCCGGTAGCGCAGACATGACACCGTTCGTAATAGGGTTGCTGGGCATCGCGATACTCGTGCTCGCCCTGATTCTGGGCTGGAAATGGCTGGGCGGGCTGGTCGAGCGCGAGGTCCCGCTGACCGACGAGGAGATGTTTCAGGCGGCGACCCGTGCCCGCCAGACGGTGCAGGACTTCATCGATGCCTTGTCCAATCCGCGTGCGGGCATGGGGATGTTCTCGGTCCGGGTGCCGGTGAGATACCGCGATGTCCTCGAGCACCTGTGGATCGACGAGCCGGTCTACGACGGCGACGGCTTCGTCGGAAGACTGAGCGCCGATTCGAAGGAAGTTCCCGGGTACCGCAAGGGCCGCAAGGTCAAGATAGGCCGCGACCACCTGACCGACTGGATGTACGTCGAAGACGGCCGTCTGGTCGGGGGCTACAGCATCAGGTCCCACTACTGGCGCCAGCCCGCGGGGGTGCGAAAGAGCCTCAGGAACGAGCTGCCCTTCGAGGTCGACGCCGAGGCCGGGTGACGGTCCGCCGGGTTGTTTCGGGGCTTGCGACGAAGAAGCGCATACCCCGGGACCCACCCTCGCCCCCATCTCCCGGAAATCTGCGAAGAACCTAAAGTTTGCGTCGCCCCCAGTCGACAGGCAGGCGGGTATCGGCTTGGAGCGAATCTCGATGCAAACCCACGGCGATGCCGCGTTGGTGTGGTTGATTCTCGTTCCTCTGTTCCTCGGGGTCGGCGTCTGGCTCCTCATCTACTCGCGCCGGCGCAGCGATCTCCTCAGGCGTTTCGCGCAACGGCACGGGCTCATCTATCGCCCCAAGGATGGCGGCGGGCTCGAGAAGACGCTGTGCGAGGCGCTTCGCCTGAAGCCGCCGTGTGGGCGCGCATTCTTTCGCCTCCGGGACATCGTCTCCGATA
Organism: uncultured Ectothiorhodospiraceae bacterium; assembly: GCA_964585725.1. Taxonomy (GTDB): domain Bacteria; phylum Pseudomonadota; class Gammaproteobacteria; order HK1; family HK1; genus CAZPFD01. Next base: position 7,881 of record CAZPFD010000170.1, read on the forward strand.
CGAGGGTGACGCTTGCCCGGTTGACGGAGGCGCTGGATCTCAGCCCCTACGGCACGCCGCAGTCGACGCATCATGCGCGCACCGCGGCGCTCTTCGACGCGCCGGAGGCAGCCGATCTCTACTTCCAGGTCACCCGCGACGGGAAGTATGTGTGGCGGCATCCGGAGCGCGACGCCCCCGGCGGGGATCGCTACTTCGAGGCGGCCTTCGACGCCGTCGCTTCGCGGCCGCCGCCGCATCCTCTCTCCGTGACCTGCATGAACGGTCAGGGCCTGGTCTACCTGGAGCCTCCGCTCGTGGGCTCGGAGAAGGAGCCCGAGCTGCAGTACCTGCTCGAGCTCGCGCGCAAGCTGAGGCAGGCTCTGTCGTGAGCGGTGTGCGTCGTCGCGCCGCGCTCGCTCAACCGTAGCCGGATCCCGGCTGCTCCAGAAACGCGATCTCCTCCTCGGTGGAGTCTCGACCGAGGATCGCGTTGCGGTGCGGGAAGCGGCCGAAGCGCGCGATGATGTCCCGGTGCTTGCGCGCGTGCTCGAGAAAGCCGCGGTAGTCTTCGCGATGCTCGGGTGGCAGCTCTGCCAGGAGCCTCTCGTGCAACGTCACGCTCTGATTCTGAAGCGCCGGATCCTCGGCGTGCTCCAGAGGGAGGTAGAAGAACGCCCGCTCGATGGGTTTCAGCTTGCGGTCCACACCGCGCGTAACGCCGGCCCCGACGATGCGCTGCGCCCGTGCATCCTGTGCGAAGGCGCGGGCGGTGCCGCGGTGGATGTGGCGCGAGAACTGATCGAGCACGATGACCAAGGCGAGCGTGCCTCGGGGCGTCTCGAGCCACGCGTCGAGCTCACCCGCAGCGGCGCGCGCCAGGTCGACAGCGAACCGCTCGCGCACGAGCGCGTCGTAGCTGCGTCCGGAACGAAACCAGAGATCCATGCGCCCCGCGTCGTACGCGAGCGGGTCTTCGGACTCGCCGAACCAGAACGTCAGGATCTCCTCCACGCGTTCCATGGGTCCTCTCCGA